>NZ_JBEXTB010000014.1:13758-153477 GCF_040613915.1 Streptomyces sp. NPDC006193 | reverse complement strand
TGATTCCCTGCGAACGCTACCTTCCGCCCCGCCCCCCGTCCCCGGGGGCCCGTCCGGAGTGCCGGTATCGTTGCTGACGGTCGGCCGCTTCGTAGACTTCCCCGTATCCGGGGGCGCGAAGCATTCGTACGACCGTACAAACCGTCCGGCCGCCGACGGCCGGACCCATCGTTTTCCCGAGAAAGGGCCCCACCGTGGCCGCCACCACCCCTGGCCCAGCGGTCAAGCGCCTCGTCGTGCTGGTCTCCGGCTCCGGCACGAACCTGCAGGCGCTCCTGCACGAGATCGAGCGCACCGGCGCCGAGGCGTACGGCGCGCGGATCGTCGCCGTGGGGGCCGACCGCACCGGCATCGAGGGGCTCGCCCGGGCCGAGCGGGCCGGGCTGCCGACGTTCGTGTGCCGGGTGAAGGACTTCGGCACCCGCGAGGAGTGGGACGCCGCCCTCGCCGCGGAGGTGGCGGCGTACGAGCCCGACCTCGTCGTCTCCGCCGGGTTCATGAAGATCGTGGGGAAGGAGTTCCTCACGCGGTTCGGCGGGCGGTTCGTGAACACGCACCCGGCCCTGCTGCCCAGTTTTCCGGGGGCCCACGGCGTCCGTGACGCGCTCGCGTACGGCGCCAAGGTCACCGGCTGCACCGTCCACTTCGTCGACGACGGCGTCGACACCGGGCCGATCATCGCCCAGGGCGTGGTCGAGGTCCGGGACGAGGACGACGAGAGCGCGCTGCACGAGCGCATCAAGGAAGTCGAGCGAAGGCTGCTCGTCGAGGTCGTGGGGCGGCTCGCCCGCAACGGCTATCGCATCGAGGGACGAAAGGTAGTTATCCAGTGACCGCCGAGAGCAACAAGCGGGCCATCCGTCGCGCGCTCGTCAGCGTCTACGACAAGACCGGACTGGAGGAGCTGGCCCGCGGGCTGCACGAGGCCGGGGTGGAGCTCGTCTCCACCGGCTCCACGGCCGGCCGGATCGCCGCCGCCGGCGTCCCCGTGACCAGGGTGGAGGAGCTGACCGGCTTCCCCGAGTGCCTGGACGGCCGGGTGAAGACCCTGCACCCGAAGGTGCACGCGGGCATCCTCGCCGACCTGCGCCTGGACAGCCACCGCGAGCAGCTCGCCGAGCTGGGCGTGGAGCCGTTCGACCTGGTCGTCGTGAACCTCTACCCGTTCCGCGAGACCGTCGCCTCCGGCGCCTCGCCCGACGAGTGCGTGGAGCAGATCGACATCGGCGGCCCGTCGATGGTCCGCGCCGCCGCGAAGAACCACCCCTCCGTGGCCGTGGTCACCAGCCCGCAGCGGTACGCCGACGTGCTGGCCGCCGTGCAGGACGGCGGTTTCGACCTCGCCGCCCGCAAGCGTCTGGCCGCCGAGGCGTTCCGGCACACCGCCGAGTACGACATCGCCGTCGCGTCCTGGTTCGCCTCCGCCTACGCGCCCGCCGACGACTCGGCGTTCCCCGACTTCCTCGGCACCACCCTGGAGCGCGCGCACACCCTGCGCTACGGCGAGAACCCGCACCAGCCCGCCGCCCTCTACACCACCGGCGAGGGCGGGCTCGCGGCCGCCGAGCAGCTGCACGGCAAGGAGATGTCGTACAACAACTACACGGACACGGACGCCGCCCGCCGTGCCGCGTACGACCACGACGAGCCCTGCGTCGCGATCATCAAGCACGCCAACCCCTGCGGCATCGCGATCGGCGCGGACGTCGCCGAGGCGCACCGCAAGGCGCACGCCTGCGACCCGGTGTCCGCTTACGGCGGTGTGATCGCCGTCAACCGGCCGGTCAGCAAGGAGATGGCCGAGCAGGTCGCGGAGATCTTCACCGAGGTCATCGTGGCGCCGGACTACGAGGAGGGCGCGCTGGAGGTCCTCACCCGGAAGAAGAACATCCGCGTGCTGCGCTGCCCCGAAGGCCCCGTTCAGTCCGTCGAGGTCAAGCCCATCGACGGCGGTGCGCTGCTGCAGGCGGCCGACCGGCTCCACGCCGAGGGCGACGACCCGGCCACCTGGACGCTCGCCAGCGGCGAGGCCCTGTCCGCCGAGGAGCTGAAGGAGCTGGCCTTCGCCTGGAAGGCGTGCCGTGCCGTGAAGTCCAACGCGATCCTGCTCGCCAAGGACGGCGCCTCGGTGGGCGTCGGCATGGGACAGGTCAACCGCGTCGACTCCTGCAAGCTGGCCGTCGAGCGGGCCGGCGAGGAGCGGGCCCGGGGCTCCTACGCCGCCTCGGACGCCTTCTTCCCCTTCCCCGACGGCCCGCAGATCCTCATCGACGCCGGCGTCCGGGCGATCGTCCAGCCGGGCGGCTCGATCCGGGACGAGCAGGTCGTGGAGGCCGCCAAGGAGGCTGGCGTGACGATGTACTTCACGGGCACCCGCCACTTCTTCCACTGAGCCGCGCCCAGCACTGAGCGCGCCTCGCGCCGAGCGGCGCCCCGCACCGAGCGCCCCTCCGCACCGAGCGCCCCTCCGCACCGAGTGGCGCTCCGCACCGGGCCGGTGTCCGTGCCGGTCGGTGTCCGTGCCGAGCGGTTCGCCGGGGCGCGCCGCCCCGCCACCGGGCCGGGCGGCCCCGCCGCCGTCCGCGTGGTCCCGTCCGTCGGCCGACGGACGGGACCACGCGTCGTCGCGCCCGAGTGCGGGCCGTCCCGCCGCGCCGGTAAGGGGAGTTTCCGCCCACCGGCCCGGCCGGCCCACCGCCCGTGCGCCGCTGCCAACCAGCCGGGTGCGCGGAGTCGAAGCCGTGTCGGTCGTGGCTCCGAGCGCCTCAGAGGCGACCGCGGCCGGCACCGCCTGCCGGTCGCCGCGCGGGATGCCGACGGGCCGCTCACGGCCGTCCGGAGCGGGTCGCCCGCCTCCTTCGGGGTTCCGCCGTCCGGCGAAGCGGCGGCCCGCGACACCGGTCGCGTCCTGGTCGGAGGCCGAGCCACGGCGGTGCCCCGGGACGGGTGGTGCCCCGGGACGGACACGGCCCCCGCGCCCCGCGCGAAGGCCCCGCCGGCGCCGTCCGGACAGCACGGAGGGCCGCACTCCGTCCGGACGCACGGAACGCGGCCCTTCAGTCTCCGGTGTGATGCCGGCTCAGTACCTCGGCCGGTTGAACCAGGCGGAGGCCGCGCCGTTGACCATCGAGGCCAGGATGACGCCGGCGATGGCCAGGGAGACTATGCCGCCGAAGGTCGACGAACCGCCGCCGCCGTTCACGATGTTGACCAGGCTGCCGAGCAGCATCAGCGACGCGTACACGATCGTCGTGATGCGGATGCCGCTGCCGCCGTTCTTGAACTTCACGCCCAGGAAGATGGACAGGGTGCCCAGCGCCAGCATCAGCAGGGCGAACGCGATCAGCGCGCCGGTGGCCACGCTGGTGTCGTCGCCGGACCCGATGCCGTTGGAGACGTCCTGCGCGGCGCCGGCGGCGATCCCGAGGAACAGGCCCGCGATGAACTGGAAGCCGGCGAGGATGAACAGCAGCACCCGGGCCGTCTTGATCAGGCCCGGCATCTCCATCGGCGCGCCGTAGCCGAACGGCTGCGCCATCGGCGGGGCGGCCGGGTAGCCGTAGCCGGGCTGGCCCTGCGGGGCGCCGGGGTAGCCGTAACCGGGCTGGTCCTGCGGCGGATGGGGCGGGTAACCGGGCTGCTGGCCCTGCGGGGGGCCGTAGGGGTTGTTCGGGTCGCCGAAGCTCATGGCGGTCTTTCCTCCGTTTGCTGAAGTGCGGGGACGACGCGCAGCACGGTTCGGAGGAATGTTTCACAGATGCGGTCCGTCCCCCCGGCACTGCCCGCGGCACTGTGTGCTCATCGTTCTTTAGCGGACTCTTACTTGTCCAGCCGCATTCGTGAGGTGTTGTGCAAGTGCAACATCACCGATCATGACGGACACCACCCGGATTGGAACCGGGGGCCGGTCATCCGCGAGGATGGGGACATGACCGCCCAGATTCTCGATGGCAAGGCCACCGCAGCCGCGATCAAGTCCGATCTGACCGCCCGCGTGGCGGCGCTGAAGGAGAAGGGCGTCACGCCCGGCCTCGGCACGATCCTGGTCGGGGACGACCCCGGCAGCCAGAAGTACGTCGCCGGCAAGCACCGGGACTGCGCCCAGGTGGGCATCGCCTCCATCCAGCGGGAGCTGCCGGCCACGGCCACCCAGGAGGAGATCGAGGCGGTCGTCCGCGAGCTGAACGAGGACCCGGCCTGCACCGGTTACATCGTCCAGCTGCCGCTGCCCAGGGGCATCGACGAGAACCGCATCCTGGAGCTGATGGACCCGGCCAAGGACGCCGACGGCCTGCACCCGATGAACCTCGGCCGTCTGGTCCTCAACGAGCCGGCCCCGCTGCCCTGCACCCCCAACGGCATCCTCACCCTGCTGCGGGCCCACGGCGTGGAGATCAAGGGCGCCGAGGTCGTCGTCGTCGGCCGCGGCGTCACCATCGGCCGCCCGATGCCGCTGCTGCTCACCCGGCGCAGCGAGAACGCCACCGTGACCCAGTGCCACACCGGCACCCGGGACCTGTCCGCCCACCTGAAGCGGGCCGACATCATCATCGCCGCGGCCGGCTCCCCGCACCTGATCCGCGCCGAGGACGTCAAGCCGGGCGCGGCCGTCCTGGACGTCGGCGTCTCCCGCAACGCCGAGGGCAAGATCATGGGCGACGTCCACCCGGACGTGCTGGAGGTGGCCGGCTGGATCTCCCCGAACCCCGGCGGCGTGGGGCCGATGACCCGGGCGCAGCTGCTCGTCAACGTGGTCGAGGCGGCGGAGCGCAGTGCCGGCTGAGGACACCCGCGAACCCGCGGAACCGACCGTGCGGGACGCGATCAGCGCCCCCGACGCCGAGGGCCGCCCGCGCCGCGTCACCCGCCGCTTCCCGCTGTTCACCAGGGACACCGCACGGCCGGAGGGCGGCGGCCGGGCCGCGCCCCGCGACGCCCCGGCCCCCGCCCGGCAGTGGCCGATCCTCCTCGTCGTCGGCCTGGTGGCGCTCGGCCTGCTGCTGACCGCGCTGGACGTGCTGCGCCCGGGGACGCTGCTCATCGGGCTCGCGCTGCTGGGCGGCGCGGCGCTGCGCTGGCTGCTGCCGGACGTCGGCATGCTCGCCGTGCGCTCCCGCTTCACGGACATCGCCACCTACGGCGTGCTGGGCGTGGTGATCTGCCTGCTGGCGCTGATGATCCAGCCCGACCCGCTGCTCAAGATGCCGTTCCTGAAGGACATCCTGCACTTCACGCTCACCAAGTAGCGCCGCCCGTACGGCCGGTGGCCCGCGTCCCTCCGGGAGGACGCGGGCCACCGCCGCTTCCGCCCCTGCTCAGGTACGCCGTCCGCCCGGGAACTGGGATCCTTGGACGGCGCATCCCTGTGGGCGCCGACGGGCGCCACGGGCGGCGGAACGCGCGAGCAAGGAACACGGGGGAAGAGGGGAGAGGGGGAGCGATGCCTCGCTGGAAAGCACTGCCGGAGGATCTCGACCCGCAGATCAAGGAGTTCATCGAGCGGATGCGGCGGCTCGTGGACCGCAGCGGCCTGAGCCTGCCGGTGCTGGCCGACCGCACGGGCTACAGCCGGACGTCCTGGGAGCGGTACCTGGGCGGGCGGCTCCTCGCGCCCAAGGGCGCGGTCATCGCGCTCGCCGAGGCCACCGGCACCCAGCCCGTCCCCCTGACCACCCTGTGGGAGCTGGCCGAACGCGCCTGGAGCCGGGCCGAGGAGGGGAACGACAGCACCGCGGAGGCGCTCCGCATCGCCCGGGCGCGCGCCGCGCTCGGGGACCTCGGCACGGCTGCCGCGGGGACCGGCGGCGCGAGCCGCGGCGGTGCCGGCCGGCCGCCGGTGACGGCCGCGCGCAAGGGCGGCGGCATGACCGCGGTCACCGGGATCGCCGGACCCGCCGGGGTCTCGCCCACGCTCCCCGCCCGCACGCCGACCCCGGACACCGGCGCCCACGACGGCGACACCCCCGCCCCGCCGGCGTCCCACGGCCCCGGCACCCGGCCCGGCGGCGGTTCCGGCGCGGCGGTGGCAGGCGGCGCCGCACCGTCCGGCGACGGCTCCCGCACGGCCGCCGAGCACTCCCGTACGGAGGTCGGCGGCGGTTCCCCCGCGGCCCGCGACGACTCCCCGGCGACGCCCGGCGGCGGCGCCCGCACCGCGGCCGGCAGCGCGACCGGTGGCAGCACGTCCTCGTCCGGCGGCAACTCCTGGGGCCTGGCCGGGTACCGGGGCCCGTCGAAGGCGGGCGCCCGGCCGGGCAGCCGGCCCCTGGCCGGGGCACCCGGCCCCGCCGCGGCCCCGGGCGTCACCGCCCATGCCCCCGTGCTGCGCACGGGCGCGTCCGCCCCTGCCACCGGCGCCTCCGCCCCGGCCCGGACCGCCTCCGCCCCGACACCGGGCGCCGCCGCCCCGCACGGCGGCGGGCCCGTGCCGCCGCGGCCGGTCCCGGCCGACGCGCCGCCGCGCCGGCAGCAGGTGACCATGTTCCTCGCGGGTCTGTTCAGCGTGCTCGCCCTCATCGCCGGCGTCTTCTTCCTCACCCACCGCGACGGCGACGGCGGGACCGGGGGCGCGGCCGCCGAGCCGTCCCCGTCGGCCCGGCCCCGGGCGAGCCTGCCGCCGGGGGTCGAGTGCACCGGATCCGCCTGCACCGGCAAGGACGCCGAGGCGATGGGGTGCAGCGGCGAGCTGGTGACCACCGCCAGGAGCGTCACCCTCGGCGCCACCGTCCTGGAGGTCCGCTACAGCAGGACCTGCGGGGCGGCCTGGGGCCGGATCACCAGCGGCGCGCCCGGCGACACCGTGCGGGTCACGGCGGGCCGGGTCCGCCAGTCGGACGACATCACCGTGGCAGGGGACACCATCGCCTACACCCCGATGGTCGCCGTGAAGGACCCCGCGGAGGCCAGGGCCTGCGCCACGCTCGCCTCGGGGCGGACGGGCTGCACGCCGTAGACGGGCGAGCACGGAGGGGGACATTCCGTCGGGGGTGCATGGCCGGCCGGGATCCGGGGCACGTGAGGAGTACCCCCACGGGAGTCCGGTGAGCCGGCACCCCCACCGGCGGCCGTCTGCGTCCCTCCTCTCCCGGACGGACGGCCGCCGCTTCGCGCCCCCCGCGGGGCCGTCCCGCCGCCCCCTTCCGCTTGTGGGGTGAGCCACACCGGCCCGTACGTCCCACATGCCGGATGCGCGATAGCCTGACCGCTGGATCTCTCTTGACGCCAAGAGATCGATCATCCGCCCGGGGCAGGGACGCCCCACCGCCAGCTGTCATACGGAGAACGCCATGACCCGCACTCCCGTGAACGTCACCGTCACCGGCGCGGCCGGCCAGATCGGTTACGCCCTGCTCTTCCGCATCGCCTCCGGCCAGCTGCTCGGCGCGGACGTGCCGGTCAAGCTGCGCCTCCTGGAGATCACCCCCGCGCTGAAGGCCGCCGAGGGCACGGCCATGGAGCTGGACGACTGCGCGTTCCCGCTGCTCCAGGGCATCGACATCACCGACGACCCGAACGTCGCCTTCGACGGCGCCAACGTGGCCCTGCTGGTCGGCGCCCGCCCGCGCACCAAGGGCATGGAGCGCGGTGACCTCCTGGAGGCCAACGGCGGCATCTTCAAGCCGCAGGGCAAGGCCATCAACGACCACGCCGCGGACGACGTCAAGGTGCTCGTCGTCGGCAACCCGGCCAACACCAACGCGCTCATCGCGCAGGCCGCCGCGCCGGACGTCCCGGCCGAGCGCTTCACCGCGATGACCCGCCTGGACCACAACCGCGCGCTGACCCAGCTCGCGAAGAAGACGGGCACCCCGGTCTCCGAGATCAAGCGCCTCACCATCTGGGGCAACCACTCCGCGACCCAGTACCCGGACATCTTCCACGCCACGGTCGCCGGCAAGAACGCCGCCGAGGTCGTCAACGACGAGAAGTGGCTGGCCGAGGACTTCATCCCGACCGTCGCCAAGCGCGGCGCCGCGATCATCGAGGCCCGCGGCGCGTCCTCCGCCGCGTCGGCCGCCAACGCCGCCGTCGACCACATCCACACCTGGGTCAACGGCACCGCCGAGGGCGACTGGACCTCCATGGGCGTCCCGTCGGACGGCTCCTACGGCGTCCCGGAGGGCCTGATCTCCTCCTTCCCGGTCGTCTGCAAGGACGGCTCGTACGAGATCGTCCAGGGCCTGGACGTCAACGAGTTCTCCCGCGCCCGCATCGACGCCTCCGTCAAGGAGCTGGAGGAGGAGCGCGAGGCGGTCCGCGGCCTCGGCCTCATCTGATCCGGCCTGACGTGGTGTGACCCCGGCGGCCGTGCGCTATAGTTGATCACGCACCGGCCGCCGGGGAACCGGCACCAGGTGATGCGTCGATGGTCCAAGGAAAGACGCCCCGCTTCCTGCGGGGAGATGCAGGTGCAAGGCCTGCTCGGCGCTCCGCTTTTCGAAGTCCCCTTCCGCAGCACGCGGGAGGGGACTTCGTCGTGTCCGCGGGTGTCACCGCACGGACGCCCGCCGCTCGTCCGGGCCCGCGGACGCGGGCACGCCCGGCCGCCCGGCCTCCGAGGCGCCCGAAGGCGTCCGGGAGGTGCGGCCGTTGTTCCGGTAGCCGGTCACGACGGCCGCCGTCGCGAGCAGGACCACCACGGCGACCGTGCGCAGGGCCGGCCCCATCCCGCTCGCCAGGTCGCCGTGGCCCGCGAGGACCGTGCCGGCGACGGCGACGCCGAGGGCCGCCCCGATCTCGCGGGCCGAGGTGCCGAGCCCCGAACCCAGCCCCGCCTGGTGCGGCGGCAGGGACACCACCACGCCGAGGGTGAGCGCCGGCATGGCCAGGCCGGTGCCCGTGGAGATGACCAGCAGCCAGAGGGCGTACAGCGCGTACGGCGTGCTGGCGTCCGCCGTGGACGCGGCCAGCAGGCCCAGGCCGATCAGCGCGAGCCCGGTGCCGACGACCGGACGCGGATGCGCCGACCAGCGCGCCGCGAACTTCGGGACCAGGCTCATGCCGACGATCAGCGGCACGATCGCGACGCCCGTCACCGCCGGGGCGAAGCCCTTGACCTCCTGCAGGTACTGCGAGTTGACGAAGAACAGCGCGAACAGGCCGAAGAAGCCCGTGGCCAGGCCCAGCGTCGTCGCGCGCAGCTCGCGGGAGCGGAAGACGCGGGGATCGAACAGCGGGGCGCGGGAGCGCAGGGCGTGCGCGGTGAAGGCGGCGACCAGCAGGGCGCCCGCCGCGAACGCGGCCAGGATGCGCGCCGAGGTCCAGCCGTGGCCGGGGCCCTCGATGATGCCGAAGAGCACGGCGACCAGGCCCGCGGTGAGCAGCAGCGTGCCCACCGGATCGGGGCTGCTGCGCGCGGAGCGGGCCGTGCGCGGGGTGGTCACCGCCACCGCGGCGGCGAGGACGGCCGCCAGCGGCGCCATCGCCGCGAACAGCGCCCGCCAGGACAGGAACTGGCCGGCCAGACCGCCGCCCACGTTGCCGGCCAGGCCGCCCAGGCCGATGGCCAGCGTCCAGGACGCCATCGCCTGGGCGCGGCGCTCGGGCCCGGCCAGGTGCACCAGGATCGACATCGTCGCCGGGGTGATCAGCGCGGCCCCCGCCCCGGACAGGCCGCGGCCGGCGATCAGCAGCGCCGGGGCGGGGGCGAGCGCGCTGGCCGTGGCGCCCGCGGCGAACAGGGCGAGGCCGGTGAGCAGGGCGCCCTTGCGGCCGTACCGGTCGCCGAGCGCGCCGGCCGGGATCAGCAGGCCCGCGAAGACGATGACGTAGGCGTCCACCGTCCACAGCAGCTCGGTGTGCGAGGGGTGCAGGGCGGACGAACGCAGCTGGGGGATCAGCAGGTTGACGGCGGCGACCATGCTCTGCGCCACCAGGACGCAGGCGCACAGGGCCAGCAGGGTCGGGCGTTTCAGGGCGTGCGGGGGCACGGCTCCTCCCGGGAGCTCGAGGTGGTGGTGGGGGACGGCGCTGCCACCGTAGGCTCGCCCTTGACCTGCTTTCCAGTGCAACCTTCGCAAGGAACACCTGCACATGACGCAATCCACGGGCCTGGACCTGAACCTGCTGGTCGCGCTGGACGTGCTGCTGGAGGAGGAGAGCGTGCAGGGCGCGGCCCGCCGGCTGCACCTGTCCGAACCGGCCATGAGCCGCACCCTCGGCCGCATCCGCAAGGCACTCGGCGATCCCGTGCTGGTGCGCGCCGGACGCCGGATGGTGCCGACCCCGCACGCGCTCGCGGTACGCGCCGAGGTCAGCGCGGTGGTGGAGCGGGCCCGCGCCCTCTTCACGCCCGGCCGGGACACCGACCTGCGCACGGTCACCCGCACCTTCACCGTCCTCGGCCACGACGCGATCGCCGCCGCCCACGGCGCGGCCCTCCTCGCCCGCGCCGCCCGCGAGGCGCCCGGCATCCGCCTGCGCTTCCTGTCCGAGAGCCATGTGGACGCCCCGTTCCTGCGCCAGGGCACCGCCGACCTGGAGGTCGGGGTGATCGACACGACCGCGCCCGAGGTTCGGGTGGAGACCGTGCACGAGGACCGCATGCTGGGCGTCGTACGGGCCGGGCACCCGCTGCTGACGGGCGAGTTGACGCCGGAGCGGTTCGCCGGCGAGGCCGGGCACCTCATCGTCTCCCGCCGCGGGCGGCTGCACGGGCCGGTGGACGACGCGCTCGGCCGGCTCGGTCTGCGCCGCCGCGTGGTGGGCAGCGTCGGCACCTACCCCGCCTCGCTGTTCGTGCTGCGCGAGACCGACCTGGTCGGCCTGATCAGCCGGTGGGGCCGCTCCCTGGCCGACGCGCTGGGCCTGGTCACCTTCGAGATCCCGCTCGCGCTGCCGGCCGTGACGATCGGGTACGCCTGGCACCCCCGGCACGACGCCGACCCGGCCCACGCGTGGCTGCGCGCCTGCGTGCGGGAGGCCCTGCTCCAGGGGCCGGACGGCGGCCGGGCGCCCTCCGACGGCCGGGAGACGCCCGCCGCCGGGTGTGCCGACGCGGCGGATCGCTGACGCGGAACCCCGGACCCGCCTCCGGTCGGGGCCGGCGGCCCCCGTGACGCGGCCGGGCCCGGCCCTCGCGACGCGGCTGGGGCCGAGCCCTCCGCGGGGCCCGGGCGGCGCCGCGGTCCCGCAGGGCGGGCCCGGCCGGGCGGCGGGGCCGGCGGGGCGGTGGGGCCGGCCGGGCGGCGGGGCCGGCCGAGGTGGCGCGGAGGACGTTCCCCGGGCCTCCTCGGACCCTCGCGTCGCGCCCGGCCGGGGGAACGCCCCGCTGACGGCGTGCCGGGACCGCGCAGGCGGCGGGTGCCCGAGAGCGTGCGGCCGCCGCGCATCGCGCCCGCAGCCCGGTCGCGCCGGGGGGGGGGGGACCGGGTGGACGGGCTCACGGGACGGCAGACCCGGCCGGGTGCGGCCGAAAGCCGGACGGCGCGTAGCGGAAGGTCCGACGGGTCCGGCCGCCGGGCCGCGCGAGCGGGCCGGGCCGGATCGCTGCGGGCCTCGTCCCCGCGGGCGCCGGCGCCCGGGCCGTCGCCGCCGGCGGGGACGGCGGGGACAGCGGAGATCGGGGCGGGAGCGGCCGGCAGGGCCGCAGTGAAGCTTGCCGCCGCACAGTGCCGCGAATATCCGGCCATGACGCCGCCTCCCGACACCCCCCATACGTCTGCCTACGTCCCTTTTCAGCCATGTTTTCAGTGACGCCGCGCACTTTCGGCCATCGATTGCGCATGCGACGGGTGGGCCGGGGCAGGTGTCCGCGGTCCCCGAGCGTGACCCGCGTGCGACACAGGGGCACGGAACAGGAACGGAAGGCAACACCGATCATGGCGGACAGAACGGAACGACAGGACCGGGCGACCATCCACGCGGACGGCGCGTGGCTGACCGCGGTCTCCGGCGCGACCCGCGAGATCCTCGACCCGGCGGACGCCCGCCCGTTCGCCGTGGTCGCGGAGGGCGACGAGAAGGACGCCGACCGCGCGGTGGCCGCCGCCCGGCGCGCCTTCGACCACGGCCCCTGGCCCCGCACCCCGGCCGCCGAACGCGCCGCCCTGCTGCGCCGTGCCGCCGACCTCCTGCGGCGCGACCGCGAGGAACTCGGCCTGCTGGAGAGCCGGGACACGGGCAAGACCGTCGAGGAGGGCCGCATCGACATCGACTGCGTCGCCGACGCCTTCCGCTACTTCGCCGACCTGGTCGCCGCCGAGGCCCCCGGCCGGGTGGTGGACGCGGGCTCACCGGACGTCCACAGCGTGGTCGTGCACGAGCCGGTCGGTGTCTGCGCGCTGATCACCCCCTGGAACTACCCGCTGCTGCAGGCCAGTTGGAAGATCGCCCCGGCGCTCGCCGCCGGCAACACCTTCGTCGTCAAGCCCAGCGAGATCACCCCGATGACCACCGTCGCGCTGATCGAGCTGCTGACGGAGGCCGGCCTGCCCGCGGGCGTCGCCAACCTCGTCACCGGTCCCGGCCACACCGTCGGCGCGCGGCTCGCCGAGCACCCCGACGTGGACCTCGTCTCCTTCACCGGCGGCCTGACCAGCGGCGTCAAGGTCGCCCAGGCCGCCGCGCCCACCGTCAAGAAGGTCGCCCTGGAACTCGGCGGCAAGAACCCCAACATCGTCTTCGCCGACGCCTGCGCCACCGAGGAGGGCTTCGACACCGCCGTCGACCAGGCCCTCAACGCGGCCTTCATCCACAGCGGCCAGGTCTGCTCGGCGGGCTCCCGCCTGATCGTCGAGGAGTCCGTCCGCGAACGCTTCGTCGCCGAACTCGCCCGCCGCGCCGCCCTGATCCGCCTGGGCCGCGGCACGGAGGACGGCGTCGAGTGCGGCCCGCTCGTCTCCGAGCAGCAGCGCGCCAAGGTCGAGGCGTACGTCGCCTCCGCGCTCCAGGAGGGAGCGGTGCTGCGCTGCGGCGGCAAGCGGCCCGAACCGTCCGCGGTCCGGCCGGAGACCGGCTACTTCTACGAGCCGACCGTCCTCGACGCCTGCCACCGCGGCATGCGGGTCGTCCGCGAGGAGGTCTTCGGCCCGGTCCTCACCGTCGAGACGTTCCGCACCGAGGAGGAGGCCGTCCTCCTCGCCAACGACACCGAGTACGGCCTCGCCGGCGCCGTGTGGACCGCCGACCCCGGCCGGGCCCGGCGGGTCGCCGCCCGGCTGCGCCACGGCACCGTCTGGATCAACGACTTCCACCCCTACCTGCCGCAGGCGGAGTGGGGCGGCTTCGGCAGGAGCGGCACCGGCCGCGAGCTGGGCCCGGCCGGACTCGCCGAGTACCGCGAGACGAAGCACGTCTACCAGAACCTCGCGCCGAAGCCGGTGCGCTGGTTCGCCGGCTGAGCCCCCACCTCGTCCGACACCCTGGAGTAGCACCCCCATGCCCGACACCTCCCCCGAGCACGTCTACGACTACGTCGTCGTCGGCGGCGGCACCGCGGGTTCCGTCATCGCCTCCCGCCTCACCGAGAACCCGGACGTCACCGTCGCCGTCATCGAGGGCGGCCCGAGCGACGTGGGCCGCGACGACGTCCTCACCCTGCGCCGCTGGATGGGCCTCCTCGGCGGCGAACTCGACTACGACTACCCGACGGTGGAGCAGCCCCGCGGCAACTCCCACATCCGGCACAGCCGGGCCCGCGTCCTCGGCGGCTGCTCCTCGCACAACACCCTCATCTCGTTCAAGCCGCTGCCCTCCGACTGGGACGAGTGGGAGGAGGCCGGCGCCAAGGGCTGGGGCGCCGTCCCCATGGAGGCGTACTTCGCCCGCCTGAAGAACAACATCGTCACCGTCGACGAGAAGGACCGGAACGCCATCGCCCGGGACTTCGTCGACGCCGCCCGGTCGGCACTCGGGGTACCCCTGGTCGAGGGCTTCAACCGCAAGCCGTTCACCGAGGGCGTCGGCTTCTTCGACCTCGCCTACCACCCCGAGGACAACAAGCGCTCCTCCGCCTCCGTGGCCTACCTGCACCCGGTGATGGACGAGCGCCCCAACCTCCGCATCATGCTGGAGACCTGGGCGTACCGGCTGGAGCTGGACGGCACCCGCGCCGAGGGCGTGCACGTGCGCACCAAGGACGGCCGGGAACTGCTGGTCCGGGCCCGGCGCGAGGTCGTCCTGTGCGCGGGCGCCATCGACACCCCCCGGCTGCTGCTGCACTCGGGCATCGGCCCCGCCAGGGACCTGGAGGCGCTGGGCATCCCCGTCGTCCACGACCTCCCGGGCGTCGGCGAGAACCTGCTCGACCACCCCGAGTCGGTGATCGTCTGGGAGACGCACGGACCGATCCCGGAGAACTCCGCGATGGACTCCGACGCGGGTCTGTTCGTCCGGCGCGACCCCACGAGCCCCGGCCCGGACCTGATGTTCCACTTCTACCAGATCCCGTTCACCGACAACCCCGAGCGCCTGGGCTACGAACGGCCGCCGCACGGCGTCTCGATGACCCCTAACATCCCCAAGCCCAGGAGCCGCGGCCGGCTCTACCTGACCAGCGCCGATCCGTCCGTGAAGCCCGCGCTGGACTTCCGGTACTTCACCGACGAGGACGACTACGACGCCCGCACCCTCGTCGACGGCATCCGCATCGCCCGGGAGATCGCCAGGACCGAGCCGCTGGCCGGCTGGCTCAAGCGCGAGGTCTGCCCCGGCCCGGACGTGACGGGCGACGAGGAGCTCAGCGAGTACGCCCGCAAGGCCGCGCACACCGTCTACCACCCGGCCGGCACCTGCAGGATGGGCGCCGCCGACGACGAACTCGCCGTGGTCGACCCGGAGCTGAGGATCCGCGGCCTGGCCGGCATTCGCATCGCCGACGCGTCCGTCTTCCCGACCATGACCGCCGTGAACCCGATGATCGGCGTCCTCATGGTCGGGGAGAAGGCCGTCGACCTGATCGGAGGTGACCCCCGATGACCCTCACCGTCCCCACCCGCAAGCCCCCCACCACCACATCGGCGCCCGTCTTCTCGGTGGACGGCCTGTGGAAGGTCTTCGGGCCGCGGCCCGAGCGCGTCCCGGCCGACCCCGAACTCGCCGGCCTGAGCCCGGCGGACCTCCGCGCCCGCACCGGCTGCACCGCCGCCGTGCGCGACGTCTCCTTCGACGTCCGCAGGGGCGAGGTGTTCGTGGTGATGGGCCTGTCCGGTTCCGGCAAGTCCACCCTGGTCCGCTGTCTGACCCGGCTCATCGAGCCGACCGCCGGCACGATCGCCATCGACGGCGAGGACGTCCGGGCGATGGACCGGACCCGGCTGCGCGAACTGCGCCGCCACCGCGCCGCGATGGTCTTCCAGCACTTCGGTCTGCTCCCGCACCGCACGGTCCTCGACAACGTCGCCTACGGCCTGGAGATCCAGGGCGTCGGCAAGTCCGAACGCCGCGAGCGGGCCGCCGAGTTCATCGCCAAGGTCGGACTCGAAGGCATGGAGAAGCGCCGCCCCGGCCAGCTCTCCGGCGGCCAGCGCCAGCGCGTGGGCCTGGCCCGCGCGCTCGCCGTGGACCCCGAGGTCCTCCTGTTCGACGAGCCGTTCAGCGCCCTCGACCCGCTCATCCGGCGCGACATGCAGGACGAGGTGGCCCGCCTGCACCGCGAGGAGGGCCGCACGATGGTCTTCATCACCCACGACCTGAGCGAGGCGCTGAAACTCGGCGACCGCATCGCCCTGATGCGCGACGGCCGCGTGGTCCAGCTGGGCACGCCGGAGGAGATCGTCTCCGCCCCCGCCGACGACTACGTCCGCGCGTTCGTCCAGGACGTGCCGCGCGAGCAGGTGCTGACGGTCCGCACGGCCATGCGCCCGGCGTCCGTGGACGAAGCGGGCAGCGGCCCCGCGGTCCGCCCGGACGCCACGGTCGCGGAGGCGATCGAGGCGGTGGCCAGGGCGGGCGCCCCGGCGCGCGTCATGGACGACGGACGGTGCATGGGCGTGGTCGACCACGAGCACCTGCTCGGCGTCGTCGCCGGCGTCGACGCCGCGTCGACGGTGAGCCCGCCCGCGCCGCTCACCAGCCCGGAGGCCGTCTGATGGCAACGCTCACCGTCCCCGCCCTCCGCACCGGCGCACCCCGCCTGCTCAGGAACCGGGCCGCGGCCAAGCTCCTGCTCCTGGCGCTGGTCACCGCCGGGCTGACGCCGTTCCTCACCCGCCACGGCGGCGACGGGACCTGGCCCCGGGAACTGACGGTCCACCTCTCCGCGCCGCTGACCGCCGCCAGCGACTGGGTCATGGACCACCGGGACAGCCACCCGCTGTTCCTGTACTTCTTCGGCTACATCAGCAACGCCGTCGTCCTGGCCGTCCGCGCCGTGTACCTGACCCTGCTCGCCGCCGGCTGGGCCGGAGTCACCGTGTTCGGCGCGCTCACGGCCTGGCGCCTGGGCGGCGCGCGCCTCGCCGCGGGCACCGCGGCGGCCTTTGTGGCCTGCGGGGCCCTCGGCATGTGGGTGCCGACGATGCAGACCCTCGCGCTGATGGCCGTGGCCGTCCTCGCCTCCGTCGCCGTGGGCGCCCTGCTCGGTCTCGCCGCCGGCCTGTCCGACCGGCTCGACCGCGCCCTGCGCCCGGTCCTGGACACCATGCAGGTGCTCCCGGCCTTCGCGTACCTCCTCCCCGTCGTCCTGGTCTTCGGCATCGGCGTCCCCGCGGCCGTCCTCGCCACCGTCGTCTACGCCGCCCCGCCGATGGCCCGCCTCACCGCGCTCGGCCTGCGCGGCGCCGACCCCGAGGTCCTGGAGGCCGTGGAGTCACTCGGCGCCACCGCCCGGCAGCGGCTGCTGACCGCCCGCCTGCCGCTGGCCCGGAAGGAACTGCTCCTCGGCCTCAACCAGACGATCATGATGGCGCTGTCGATGGCCGTCATCGCCTCCGTCATCGGCGCCGGCGGCCTCGGCGACCGCGTCTACCAGGCCCTGGCCTCGGTCGACGTCGGCGCGGCCCTCGCGGCCGGCATCCCGATCGTGCTGCTGGCGGTGGTCCTGGACCGGGTCACCGGAGCGGCCGGCGACGGCACGGCGCGCAGCCGGGTCATCGGCCTGCCGTACGCCCTGGCCGTCGCCGCGGCCGCCGCCCTCGCGGTCCGTGCGCTCGGTGCGCAGGAGTGGCCCTCCGGCTGGACGCTGGACATCGCCGCACCGGTCAACCGGGCGGTCGACTGGATGACCGCCCACCTCTACTCGGGCGTCCCGGTCGTCGGCGGCACCGCCGACTGGGCCGGCCACTTCACCACCTGGGTGCTGGACCCCGTCCGCACGGGCCTGCAGGGGCTGCCCTGGTGGTCGGTGCTGCTGCTGGTGGCCGCTCCGGCCTGGCTGATCGGCACCTGGCGGACCGCGCTGACCGCCGTCCTCGCCATGACCGCGATCGGTGTGCTCGGCGTGTGGGACCCGGCGCTGGACACGCTCTCGCAGGTTCTCGCCGCCGTGGCCGTGACCCTCGTCCTGGGCTTCGCCACCGGCATCGCCGCGGCCCGCAGCGACCGCGTCGAGCGTGCCCTGCGGCCGGTGCTGGACGTGTGCCAGACGATGCCCCAGTTCGTGTACCTGATCCCGGTCGTCGCGCTGTTCGGCGTCGGCCGGGCCCCGGCGGTCGCCGCGGCCGTCGTCTACGCCCTCCCGGCCGTCGTCCGCATCACCGCGCAGGGCCTGCGCCAGGTCGACCAGGCCGCGCTGGAGTCCGCGCGCTCCCTCGGCGCGACCGGCCGCCAGCAGCTGTGGCAGGTCCAGCTCCCGCTGGCCCGGCGCTCCCTGCTGCTCGCGGTCAACCAGGGCGTGGTCCTGGTCCTCGCCGTGGTCATCATCGGCGGACTGGTCGGCGGCGGCGCCCTCGGCTACGACGTCGCCTTCGGCCTCGCGCAGGGCGACCTGGCCACCGGTCTGGTCGCCGGCGCCGCGATCGTCTGCCTCGGCCTGATGCTGGACCGGGTGACCCAGCCGGCCCGGCGGCGTCCGGAGAAGGGAGCCTGACGTGCGACGTCGTACGACCGCCCTGGTGGGCTCGCTGGTGCTGCTGGCCGCGACCGGCTGCGGCGCCGCCGACATGACGAAACAGGCCTCGCCGTTCGCCAACGCCCGGGGTTCGAGGACGGTCACCCTGTCCGTGCCCTCCTGGGTGGGCGCCCAGGCCAACGTGGCCGTCGCCGAGTACCTGCTGGAGCACAAGCTCGGCTACCGCGTCGACACCGTCCAGATCGACGAGGTGCCGGCCTGGGACGCGCTCAGCCAGGGCCGGGTGGACGCCCTGCTGGAGGACTGGGGGCACCCGGAGCAGGAGGAGCGGTACGTCCGGGACAAGGGGACGATCACCCGCGGCGGCGACCTCGGGGTCACCGGCCACATCGGCTGGTTCGTGCCGACGTACCTGGTGAAGCAGCACCCGGACATCACCGACTGGCGGAACCTGAACAAGTACGCCGCGCTCTTCCGCACCCCGGAGAGCGGCGGCAAGGGCCAGCTGATGGACGGCTCCCCCGCCTACGTGACCCATGACAAGGCGCTGGTGAAGAACCTGAAGCTGGACTTCAAGGTCGTCTTCGCCGGTTCCGAGGCGGCGCAGATCACGCAGATCAAGCAGTTCGCCAAGGAGAAGAAGCCGTTCCTGTCGTACTGGTACTCGCCGCAGTGGCTGTTCCGCAGGGTCCCCATGACGGAGGTGAAGCTGCCCCCGTACAAGAAGGGCTGCGACGCGGACGCGGCGAAGGTGGCCTGCGCCTACCCGCGCACCCCGCTGCAGAAGTACCTCAACGCCGGCTTCGCGAGGTCCGGCGGCAGGGCCGCGGCCTTCCTGAAGAGGTTCCGGTGGACCACCGAGGACCAGAACGAGGTCTCGCTGATGATCGCCGAGCAGAAGCTGGACCCGCGGGAGGCGGCGAAGAGGTGGGTGGACAGCCACCCCGCCGTGTGGAAGAAGTGGCTGCCCTGAACGGCCTCACGGCGCCGGCTCGCCGGTGCCGTGAGGCCGCAGGCCGGGCCCGAAGCCGACCCGGGCGGCCCCTCGCCCGCCGAGTCCGGCGGGCCGGGGGCCGTCCGCGCCCAGCCGCGCGCTCGCCGCGTCCCGGGGCCCGGGCAGGACCGGCGGACCGCCCGGGACGCGGCCCGGGCGCGGCGCGCGGACACCCTCCGCCCCGCTCACGGCCCGTGACCCCGCGGGCCGGCCGGGCCACTGCGCGGGAGCGCGCGGCTCACCCGTGCTGCCCGGGCCGGTAGTGGCCCGGCGTCATCCGGGTGGCCACGCCGAACCGGTTCCAGGCGTTGATCACCGTGATCGCGGCGATGAGCTGGGCAAGCTCCGCCTCCTCGAAGTGCTGGGCCGCCCGGTCCCAGACCTCGTCCGGCACGAAGCCCCTGCCGGGCTCGGGCAGCAGGGTGATCGCCTCGGTCAGCTCGATCGCCGCCAGCTCCTTCTCCGTGTAGAAGTGCCGGGACTCCTCCCACGCGCCGAGCTGCACGATCCGCTCCACGCTCTCACCGGCGGCGAGGGCGTCCTTGGTGTGCATGTCCAGGCAGAACGCGCAGTGGTTGAGCTGCGAGGCACGGATCTTCACCAGCTCGCACAGCTTCGGGTCCAGTCCCCGCCGCGCGGCCGCGTCCAGCCGGACCATCGCCTTGTACACCTCGGGCGCGTGCTCGGCCCAGCGCATCCGCGGGGGGTGTTCGGTGGCGTACTCGACGGTTTCCTGTGCGGTGGTTTCCTGGGCGGTGGTTTCCTGTGCAGTGCTCATGCCTCGACCCTAGGAGCGAGGCAGCCCAGGAGTATGGTCCATTCCCATGGCGGAATCGTGGGCCATTCCCGGCGTCGACCTGCACCTCGAACCCTCCCGCGCGGGCGGTCTGCGCCGCGGCCTGACCGGCGCGCTGCGGGACGCGGTCCGCTCCGGCCGGCTCGCCCCCGGCACCCGGCTGCCGTCCTCCCGCTCCCTCGCCGCCGACCTCGGCATCGCCCGCAACACCGTCGCCGAGGCGTACGCCGACCTGGTGGCGGAGGGCTGGCTCACCGCCCGGCAGGGCTCCGGCACCAGGGTGGCGGACCGGGCCGTCGTCCCGCAGTCCGGCGCGGGCGCCGCACCCCGCCGCCGGACGACCGCGCCCAGCGCCGTCAGCCTCGTCCCCGGCACGCCGGACCTCGCCGCCTTCCCGCGCACCGAGTGGCTCAAGGCCGCCCGGCGCGCCCTGGCCACCGCGCCGCACCACGCATTCGGCTACGGCGACCCCCGCGGCCGGCCCGAGCTGCGCGAAGCGCTCGCCGGATACCTGGCGCGGGCCCGCGGCGTCCGCGCCCACCCGGACGCGGTGCTGGTCACCGCCGGCTTCTCGCACGCGCTGCGCCTGCTCGGGAAGGTGCTGCGGGCACGCGGGGTGCGCACGGTGGCGGTCGAGTCGTACGGACTGGACGAGCACCGGCGGCTGCTGCGGGAGGCGGGCCTGGCGACCCCGGCACTGCCGTACGACGAACTCGGCACGGACACCGGCCCGCTGGGCCGTGCCGGCGCTGTCCTGCTCACCCCCGCCCACCAGTTCCCCATGGGCACGGCCCTGCACCCCGACCGGCGGACGGCCGTCGTGGACTGGGCCCGGCGCACCGGCGGACTGGTGCTGGAGGACGACTACGACGGGGAGTTCCGCTACGACCGTCAGCCCGTCGGCGCGCTGCAGGGCCTCGACCCCGACCGGGTCGTCCACCTCGGCACCGCCAGCAAGTCCCTCGCGCCGGGACTGCGGCTGGGCTGGATGGTGCTGCCGCCGGCCCTGGCGGAGGAGGCGGTCGCGGCCAAGGGGCACATCGACACCGTGGGCGTGCTCGACCAGCTCACCCTGGCGGAGTTCCTGACCTCGGGAGCGTACGACCGTCACGTCCGCTCCGCGCGCCTGCGCTACCGGCGCCGCCGCGACGCCCTCGCCGCGGCCGTCGCCGACCGGGCGCCCGACGTGCACGTCACCGGGATCGCCGCCGGCCTGCACGCGGTGCTGCGGCTGCCGCCCGGCGCCGAGCGGCCGGTGGTCCAGGCGGCGGTGTGGCAGGGGCTGGCGCTGCACGGGCTCGCCTTCTACCGGCACGAGCGGGCGGTCACCGAGCCGCTGGACGCCCTGGTCGTCGGCTACGCCACCCCGCCGGACAGCGCGTGGGCGCGGGCGCTGGAGGCGCTGTGCCGGGTGCTGCCGTAGCGGGACCTCGGGCGCACCGCGGCGCGCGGCGGGCCCGGCCCCAGGCGCAGGGGAGCGCCCGGCCCCGGGACGCAGGGAGCGCCCGGCCTCGGGACGCAGGGAGCGCCCGCGCGCCGCCCGTGCCCGCCGGCCGGGCCGCCGTCCTAGGCGGACCGCTCCTCCACCGGCGCCTCCCCGAACCGCGCCAGCGCCAGCGCCCCCGCCACCGCCACCGCGAAACCCAGGACCGCCGGCCAGGCCATGCCCGGTCTGGTCCGGTCGCCCAGCCACACCACGCCCACCGCGGCCGGGCCGAGCGTCTCGCCGATCACCATGCCGGCGGTCGCGGTCGTCACCGAGCCCCGCTGCAGGGCCGACGTGAGCAGCACGAACGCGGCGGCTCCGCCCACGGCCAGGGCGTACACCGCCGGGTCGGCCAGCGCGGCGGCCGGGCGCAGCGAGTCGATCAGCCGCACCGTCACCTCCACCACCCCGAACCCGCACCCCGCGCCGAGCCCCAGGAGCAGCGCCCGGCCCCGCCCGGACAGGCGCCCGCCGAGCCCGCCGAGCAGCAGCACCCCCACCGCCGCCGCCACCATCGCGTACCGCAGCCAGGGGGGCCCGTGCCGGTCGCCCTCCGCACCCGAGGCCAGCCCCAGCAGGGCGAGGCCCGCGCACACCACCCCCACGGCGGCCCACTCCCGCCCGCTCAGCCGGACCCGCAGCAGCCGCGCCGCCACCACCGCCGTCACCGCGAGGCTCGCCGCCAGCGCCGCGCCCACCGCGTAGATCGGCACGGACCGCAGCGCCACCACCTGGAGCAGGAAACCCAGCCCGTCCAGCGCCAGCCCGGCCAGGTACCGCCACTGCCGCAAAGCCCGCAGCAGCAGCGCCGCGTCCCCGCCGGCGCCCGCGTCCGCCCCGCCCCCGCCCGCTCCCGCAGGCGCCCCCGCCGCCCGCGCGGCCACCGCCTGCAACACCGTCGCCGTACCGAAGCAGACCGCCGCGCCGAGGGCGCACACCATTCCAAAGAGCACGAACCGACTCTAGGGGAGGCGAAGATGGCGGGGCCCCCTGCACGGGCAGGCGTTCCGCACCTTAGGCTGACTGCCGAACACCACAGCGGACGGGGGAGGCACCACCATGGCGGACACACGCCGGCCACTGCGCTCCGGCACGGTCGTCCTCGGCGGCATGGGCCTGCTGGCAGCCGCCCTGACGGCCTGTTCGTCCGAGCCGGACAAGCGGTGCGTGGACCGCGACAGCTACGACATGGCCAAGGGCTACAAGGTCGTCTCCGACAAGAACTGCAGGACCGCCGCGCCCCCGGGGAAGACCAGGAAGAAGAGCGCCGGGAAGCCGGGCGACGCCGCCTGGTACTACAAGGGCAAGGAGAAGGACGGCTGGGTCCGCGGCGGCTCCTTCACCAAGGGCGGCGGCTCGGGCGGCGGCTCGGACGACGACGACGACCACCACGGCGGCGGAGGCGTCCACCGCGGCGGCTTCGGCGGCGGCAAGGGCAGCTCCGGCGGCTGACCGGACCCCGCGCATGGAACGCCGTACCCTCACCCCCCGCCCCGGCTGGCAGCAGACCGTCGAGGCCCAGGGCCTGATCTACCCGCTCACCCGCCACCCCGACGGGTCCCTGCGCCCCTACTGGGACGAGAGCGCCTGCTACGTCTTCACCCTGGACGAGGTCGAGGCGCTGGAGGAGACCGTCGAGGAACTGCACCGCATGTGCCTCGCGGCCGCCGGGCACATCGTGGCGCGGGACCGGTTCGCGGACCTCGGCATCACCGATCCGCGGGTGGCCGCCGCGGTCGCCGAGGCCTGGCACCGCCGCGCCGAACTCCCGTCCGTCTACGGCCGGTTCGACCTGCGCTACGACGGCACGGGACCGGCGAAGCTCCTGGAGTACAACGCCGACACCCCCACCTCGCTGGTCGAGGCCGCTTCCGCGCAGTGGTTCTGGATGGAGGACCGCTTCCCCGGCGCCGACCAGTGGAACTCCCTGCACGAGCGCCTGGTCGACGCCTGGCGGGCGCAGGCCGCCCTCCTCCCGCCCGGCAGTCCCCTGCACTTCGCGCACTCCGCCGCCGACGAACTCGGCGAGGACCTGATGACGGTCGCCTACCTGAAGGAGACCGCCGAACAGGCCGGCCTCGCCACCGACTGGCTCGCCATGGAGGAGATCGGCTGGGACTCCCTCTCCGGCCGCTTCGTCGACAACCAGCTCCGCTTCATCCGCGCCGTGTTCAAGCTCTACCCCTGGGAGTGGCTCACCACCGACGCCTTCGGCGGCCACGTCCTCGACACCCTCGACAACGGCGGCGGCACCGGCAGCACCCTGTGGATCGAACCCGCCTGGAAGATGCTGCTCAGCAACAAGGCGCTGCTGGCGATCCTCTGGGAGCTGTACCCCGGGCATCCCAACCTCCTCCCCGCCTACCTGGACGGCCCCCGCGAACTGGCCGGATCGTCCGGCTACGTGGCCAAGCCCCTGCTCGGCCGGGAGGGCGAGGGAGTCACCGTGCACCGGCCCGGAGCGCCGGCCGGCGTGCGCGACGAGCCCTGCTGCTACCAGCGGCTGGCCCCGCTCCCCGCCTTCGACGGCAACCACGTGGTCCTCGGCGCCTGGGTCGTCGGCGACGAGTCCGCCGGCCTCGGCATCCGCGAGTCCGCGGGCCTGATCACCGACGAGTACGCCCGCTTCCTGCCGCACGTGATCCTCTAGCCGTCCCCGGCGCCGGGACCGCCCCGGCCCGCCGGCCGCAGGCTTCCTGCGGCCGGCGGGCGCCGCCCGGATGGTGGACGCGGGACCTGCGCCCTGCGGCGCTCCCGGTAGGCTGACGAGCGGGCCGTGACTGGCGCGCTGGGATGGGACGGACCATCGGGGAGCGGCCCGAGCGGAAAGAGTGCCGTGCGCCTGGGCCGAACGTGAACGCTGTACGCACGCCGTCCGGAGGTCCCGATGCCCGAGAATTCCGCCCCCCTCTCCACCGAGTCCACGGCCTTCCGCGCCGCCCTCGACGTCATCCGCGCCGTCGAGCCGCGCGTCGCCGACGCCATCGGCCAGGAGGTCGCCGACCAGCGCGAGATGCTCAAACTGATCGCCTCGGAGAACTACGCGTCCCCGGCCACCCTGCTGGCGATGGGCAACTGGTTCAGCGACAAGTACGCCGAGGGCACCGTCGGCCGCCGCTTCTACGCCGGCTGCCGCAACGTCGACACGGTCGAGTCCCTCGCCGCCGAGCACGCCCGCGAGCTCTTCGGCGCCCGCCACGCCTACGTCCAGCCGCACTCCGGCATCGATGCCAACCTCGTCGCCTTCTGGGCGGTGCTCGCCGACCGCGTCGAGGCGCCCTTCCTGGAGAAGACCGGCGTCCGCCAGATCAACGACCTCACCGACGCCGACTGGGCGGAACTGCGCCAGGCCTTCGGCAACCAGCGCATGCTCGGCATGTCCCTGGACGCCGGCGGCCACCTCACCCACGGCTTCCGCCCGAACATCTCCGGCAAGATGTTCGACCAGCGCTCCTACGGCACCGACCCGGCGACCGGCCTCATCGACTACGACGCCCTGCGCGCCCAGGCCCGCGAGTTCAAGCCGCTGATCATCGTCGCCGGCTACTCCGCGTACCCCCGCCTGGTGAACTTCCGGATCATGCGGGAGATCGCCGACGAGGTCGGCGCGACCCTCATGGTCGACATGGCCCACTTCGCGGGCCTGGTGGCCGGCAAGGTCCTCACCGGCGACTTCGACCCGGTCCCGCACGCCCAGATCGTCACCACCACCACCCACAAGTCCCTGCGCGGCCCGCGCGGCGGCATGGTGCTGTGCGACGACTCCCTCAAGGACCAGGTGGACCGCGGCTGCCCGATGGTCCTCGGCGGCCCGCTCCCGCACGTCATGGCCGCCAAGGCCGTCGCCCTGGCCGAGGCCCGGCAGCCCGCCTTTCAGGACTACGCCCGGCGCATCGTCGACAACTCCCGCGCCCTCGCCGAGGGCCTGATGCGCCGCGGCGCCACCCTCGTCACCGGCGGCACCGACAACCACCTCAACCTGATCGACGTCGCCGCCTCCTACGGCCTCACCGGCCGCCAGGCCGAGGCCGCCCTGCTGGACTCGGGCATCGTCACCAACCGCAACGCCGTCCCGGCCGACCCGAACGGCGCCTGGTACACCTCCGGCATCCGCGTGGGCACCCCCGCGCTCACCACGCGCGGCCTCGGCACGGCGGAGATGGACGAGGTGGCCGGCCTCATCGACCGCGTCCTGACGGCGACGGAGCCGGGTGTCACCAAGTCGGGCGCCCCGTCGAAGGCGGCGCACGTGCTGGACGAGAAGGTCGCGCGGGAGATCGCGCAGCGGGCCACGGACCTGGTCGCGGGCTTCCCCCTCTACCCGGAGGTCGACCTGGGCTGAAGCGCCCCGCAGGGGCGCCGGGAACCGCGCGGCCGGCTCACCACGGTCCGCGGTTCCCCGCGCGCCGAACCCGCCCCGGCTCTCTGCGACAATGAAAAACATGGCTTCAGACCGACCTCGTGTGCTCTCCGGCATCCAGCCCACCGCAGGCTCGTTCCACCTGGGCAACTACCTCGGCGCCGTCCGCCAGTGGGTGGCCCTGCAGGAGTCCCACGACGCGTTCTACATGGTCGTCGATCTGCACGCGATCACGGTCCCGCAGGACCCGGCGGATCTGCGCGCCAACACCCGCCTGGCCGCGGCCCAGCTGCTGGCCGCCGGCCTGGACCCGGACCGCTGCACCCTCTTCGTGCAGAGCCACGTCCCCGAGCACGCCCAGCTGGCCTGGGTCATGAACTGCCTCACCGGCTTCGGCGAGGCCGGCCGCATGACCCAGTTCAAGGACAAGTCCGCCAAGCAGGGCGCCGACCGCGCCTCCGTCGGCCTGTTCACCTACCCGATCCTGCAGGTCGCCGACATCCTGCTGTACCAGGCCCACGAGGTGCCGGTCGGCGAGGACCAGCGCCAGCACATCGAGCTGACCCGCGACCTGGCGGAGCGGTTCAACAGCCGCTTCGGCGACACGTTCACGATCCCGAAGCCGTACATCCTCAAGGAGACGGCGAAGATCTACGACCTCCAGGACCCGACGGTCAAGATGAGCAAGTCGGCGTCCACGCCGAAGGGCCTCGTCAACCTCCTCGACGAGCCGAAGTCGACGGCGAAGAAGGTCAAGAGCGCGGTCACCGACACCGACACGGTGATCCGCTTCGACCGCGAGAACAAGCCGGGCGTGTCGAACCTGCTCACCATCTACTCCACGCTCACCGGCACCTCCGTCGCCGACCTGGAGCGGGCGTACGAGGGCAAGATGTACGGCGCGCTCAAGACGGACCTCGCCGAGATCATGGTCGAGTTCGTGACGCCGTTCCGGGAGCGCACCCGGCAGTACCTGGACGACCCCGAGACCCTCGACTCGGTCCTGGCCAAGGGCGCCGAGAAGGCGCGCGCCGTCGCCGCCGAGACGCTCGCGCAGGCGTACGACCGCGTGGGCTTCCTCCCGGCCAAGCACTGAGGCGTACGACCGCAGACGGCCGCGACGGGCGAAGCGCTGCACATCACTTCCGTTGCGCCTGCCGACAGGACACCGGTGGCCGTACAGTCGATAGCCGACGGCCGGGGCGAACGGCCGAGCAGACGACAGACGCGACGACAGGAGACGACGTGGGGACCGTAACGATCGGCGTGTCGATCGCGGTCCCGGAGCCTCACGGCAGCCTGCTCCAGGAGCGGCGCACGGGCTTCGGCGACGTCGCGGCCCACGGCATCCCCACGCACGTCACGCTGCTGCCGCCGACCGAGGTGGACGAGACCGGCCTGCCGGCCGTCGACGCGCACCTCACCCGGGTGGCCGCGGCCGGCCGGCCGTTCCCCATGCGGCTGTCCGGCACCGGCACCTTCCGGCCGCTGTCCCCGGTGGTCTACGTCCGCGTCGTCCAGGGCGCCGAGGCGTGCACCCGGCTCCAGCAGGGGATCCGGGAGCCCTCGGGGCCGGTGCCGCGTGAGCTGCAGTTCCCGTACCACCCGCACGTCACCGTCGCGCACGGCATCGACGACGCGGCCATGGACCGCGCCTTCGAGGAGCTCGCGGGCTTTGAGGCCGAGTGGTCGTGCACCGGCTTCGCGCTGTACGAGCAGGGCGCCGACGGCGTGTGGCGCAAGCTGCGCGAGTACGCCTTCGGAGGGCCCGTCGTACCGCCGCAGGCCGGCCACGCGGACCTCGGCCGCGGCACCATCGCGAGCCGGTAGGCCGCGGAACCCCGGCCGGCGGCCCAGCGCCCGCGGGGCGTGCCGCCGAGGACGGCCACGGACCGGGGACAGTGCCGTGGATCCTTCGGGGCAGCCGGCCGCATGGCCCGCATATGACCGATTCGGTGGAGAAACGCGGTGTTGACGGCCCCGCGGAGCGGGCAGAGACGGATCATGGACTGGCTGAGCAACCTCCCCGGCGTCGGGCCGATGGTCACCCGGCTGACGGCCACGCACGCATGGCGGTCCTACGAGCGGCTGGACCGGGTGAAGTGGACGCGGCTGGCCGCCGCGATGACGTTCGTCAGCTTCGTCGCCCTGTTCCCGCTGCTGACCGTGGCCGCCGCGATCACCGCCGCCACGCTCAGCCCCGCCCGCCAGCGGGCCGTCGAGGACCTGATCGCCGACCAGTTCCCCGGCCTCGCGGACCAGCTCGACCTGACCTCCCTGGTGGACAATGCGGGCACGGTCGGCGTCATCGCGGGCGCCGTGCTGCTGTTCACGGGCGTCGGCTGGGTCGGCCAGGTCCGGGACTGCCTGCGCGCGGTCTGGGAGCTCGACGACCGCGAGGAGAACCCGGTCGTCACCAAGGCCAAGGACGCCGGCATCCTGCTCGGCTTCGGCGGCGCCCTGCTCGTCACGCTGGCCGCCTCGGTCCTGGCGTCGGCCGCCGTCGGCCGGCTGTCCCGGCAGATCGGCCTGGACGAGCACGGCTGGGGCGCCGTGCTGCTGCAGGTCGCCGCGTTCGCCCTCGCCGTGCTCGCCGACTTCACGGTCCTGCTCTACGTCCTGACCCTGCTGCCCGGGGTGGAGCCGCCGCGCCGCCGCCTGCTGGTGGCCGCCCTGCTCGGCGCCGTCGGCTTCGAGCTGCTGAAACTGCTCCTCAGCGGCTACATCCAGGGGGTCGCGGCGAAGAGCGTGTACGGCGCGTTCGGCGTCCCGGTGGCGCTGCTGCTGTGGATCAACTTCACCGCCAAGCTCGTGCTGTTCTGCGCCTCCTGGACGGCGACGCGGAGCAAGCGGGTGGAACTCAGGGCCGTGTCCGACGGCGCATCAGCTCCGGCACCGGCCACCGGCGGTTGACCAGGAAGACCCCGGCCCCGAGCAGCGCCAGCAGCCCGCCCGCCACGGCCAGGGCGGTCCCGACGCCCCTGGAGCCGGACGCGGCGGGGGCGCCGGCCACCGGCTCGGCCCCGGCCCCGGCCCCGCCGGTCGCGGACCCCGCCACCGGCTCGGCGGACACGCCCGGATCCGGCCGCGCGGTCGCGGCGCTCCTCGGCGGCACCAGCTCGCCCACCGGAGCGACCTTGCCGGCCGCCCGGAAGCCCCAGTCGAACAGCTTCGCGGTCTCCTTGTAGACCTCGTTGTGCTCGTGCTTCGCCGGGTTCATCACCGTCACCAGCAGCACCTTGCCGCCCCGCTCGGCGACGCCGGTGAAGGTGGCGCCCGCGTGCGAGGTGTTGCCGTTCTTCACCCCCGCGATGCCCTGGTAGACGGGGACGTCGGCGTCGCCGCTCAGCAGCCGGTTGGTGTTCCGGATCTCCCTGGGCCCGAACCGGGCGCTGACCGTGGAGCAGTAGTCCCGGAAGTCCTTCTTCTGCAGCCCGGACCGGGCGATCAGCGTCAGGTCGTACGCCGACGACACCTGCCCCGGCGCGTCGTAGCCGTCGGGCGAGACCACCTGCGTGTCCAGCGCCTGCAGTTCCCCGGCGTGCTCCTGCATGTCCCGGACGGTCTGCTCGACCCCGCCGTTCATCGCGGACAGCACGTGCACGGCGTCGTTGCCCGAGCGCAGGAACACCCCGAGCCACAGGTCGTGGACGGTGTAGCTGTGCCCCTGCTCTATCCCGACCATGCTGGAGCCGGCGCCCACGCCCGCCAGGTCCGACGGCACCACCGTGTGCCGGGTGCCCCGGGGGAAGCGGGGCAGCACGGTGTCCGCGAACAGCATCTTGAGCGTGCTCGCCGGCGGCAGCCGCCAGTGCGCGTTGCGCGCGGCCAGCACCTGCCCCGACTCGGCGTCCGCGACGATCCAGGAGCGGGCGGTGAGGCCCTCGGGCAGCACGGGCACGCCGGGGGCGAGGGCGACCTGTGTGCCGGGCAGCCCGAGCCGGGCGCCGCCCACGGTGGACATCCGGGCCGGGGGCGTGGCCGTCGGGCTCGCCGGCGGGGCGGGCACGGCGAGGGCGGCCGGCGCGGTGACGGACAGGGAGAGCACGGTGGCGGAGGCGACCATGAGGGCTCGCCGGCCGGTCTTCTTCGGTGCGGGCACGGTCGTGAACGTACCTGCACCGGACCGCGAAGTCCCGCCTCCCACCCGACCCCCGACACGGAACCGGACACGGGACGGCGATACTGATGTCATGAAGCTCAGCCGTCCCGTCTCCTGGTTCCTGCTCGCCTTCGGGGTGTGGAGTTGGGTCATCTGGGTCACTTTCGTCAAGAATCTCGTCAAGGACAGCAGCGGGCTCGCCTTCGACGACGGCCGCCCGACCGCGTACTTCTGGGTGCATCTGGCGCTGGCGGTCGTCTCCTTCGTATGGGGGACGGTCATCGGGGTCATCGGGTTGCGCGGGCTGCGCGCACTGCGCCGGACGTCATAGGCGGGGGGAACGGTCGGGGTGGTCATCGTCCTCGCTCTCGTCGCCCTGGCCGTCCTGGCCGCCGTGGCGGGTCTGCACCTCTACGTGTGGCGGCGCCTGGTCCGCGACACCACGCGCGGCCCGGGTCCGGCCCGCCGCGCCGGCACCGCCGTGTTCGTCGCCGGCCCGGTGCTGATGACCGCGGCCCTGGTCGCCGAGCGGGCGGGCGCGCCCTTCGGGCTCCAGCGCATCCTGGCCTGGCCCGGTTTCCTGTGGATGGCCCTCTCCCTCTACCTGCTGCTGGGGGTGCTGGCGGGTGAGGCGGTGCGCCCGCTCCTGCGGCGCCTGCCGCCGGGCCGGCCGGGCGAGCCCCGTGCCGCCCGCTCCGCACCGCCCGCCGCCCACCCGGGCGAGACCCCCGTCGGGTCGCCCTCCGGCCCGCAGGGCCGGGCGGCGGGCGGGGCGCCGGGCGGGGCGGAAGCGGCGGTCCGGGGGGCGGAGCCCGCCGGCACGGCGACCGCGGCGCCGGCCCCCGAACGACCCGCCCCGGCCCGGCGGACCCCCGCCGGGCCGTCCCGCCGTCTCTTCGTCTCCCGCGTCGTCGCCGGCGCGGCCGCCACCGCCGCCGTCGCCACCGTCGGCCACGGCACCTACGGCGTCCTGCGCGGCCCCCGCGTGCGGCGCGTCACCGTTCCGCTCACCCGGCTCCCGCGCGCCGCACACGGCTTCCGCATCGCGGTCGTCAGCGACATCCACCTCGGCCCGGTGCTCGGCCGCGACTTCGCCCAGCGGGTCGTGGACACCGTCAACGCGACCCAGCCGGACCTGATCGCGGTCGTCGGCGACCTGGTGGACGGCAGCGTCAAGGACCTCGGTCCCGCCGCCGCGCCGCTCGCCGGCCTCGACGCCCGGCACGGCGCGTACTTCGTCACCGGCAACCACGAGTACTTCTCCGGCGCCGAGCAGTGGGTCGAGGAGGTCCGCAGCCTCGGCCTGCACCCGCTGGAGAACGCCCGGACCGAGCTGCCGGCCTTCGACCTGGCCGGGGTGAACGACCTGCAGGGCGAGAGCGAGGGCCAGGGCCCGGACTTCGGCCGGGCCCTCGGCGGCCGGGACCCGGCACGGGCCTGCGTGCTGCTCGCCCACCAGCCGGTGCAGATCCACGAGGCCGTCCGGCACGGCGTCGACCTGCAGCTGTCCGGCCACACCCACGGCGGACAGCTCTGGCCGGGCAGCCTCGTCGCCGCCGCGGCCAACCCGACCGTCGCCGGTCTGGAGCGCTACGGCGACACCCAGCTGTACGTCAGCCGGGGCGCGGGCGCCTGGGGGCCGCCCACCCGCGTCGGGGCGCCCTCGGACGTGACGGTGATCGAACTGGCCGCGACGCGCGCCTGACGGGAGGGGCGCGTGCTCAGGTGAGCCGCGGCCCGGTCACGCGCCCCGCTCGCGCCCCGGATCGGGCAGGGCCTTCGTCATGCCGGGCAGGAAGTCCGTGAACAGCTCGTGGACCTCCAGGACCAGGGGACGCAGCACGCGGAAGCGGGCCAGGGAGACGCCGCGGGCGGTGAGGCGGGCGCCGCGGCGGGCCAGCCGGTAGCTGCGTTCGCGGTTCTCCGTGCGGTCGAAGATCCAGTACAGCACCAGGCCCATCTGGGCCAGCCACATCAACTCGGGCAGCACGTCCCGCAGTTCGGGCGCCACCTTGGACTTGGAGCCGGCCAGGACCTCCCGGTGCACGCTGATGGCCTGTTCGCGCGCGTGCTCGCTCTCCGGGGAGAAGGGACTGAGCGGGCTGTCGGGGTCGGCGGCGTTCTTGAAGAACTGGACCGCGAACTCGTGGTACGGCCGGGCGATGTCCAGCCACGCGGTCAGCACGCCCGCGAGCCGCGCCTCCAGGTCGGTCTCCCGGTCCAGGACCTCCCGGACCGCCGCCTGGTGCTCGGCGGCGATCCGGTCGTAGAAGCCCTGGATCAGGTGCTCCTTGCCCTCGAAGTAGTAGTAGGCGTTGCCGACGGAGACCCCGGCCTCCTTGGCGATGGCCCGCATGGTCGTCTTGTCGTACCCGCGCTCCTGGAACAGCCGCATCGCGGTCTGGAGGATCAGCGCACGGGTCTGCTCGGACTTGCTGCTCTGGGGGCCGGCCGCCTCGGGGCCGTCGTTCTTCGCGGGCACGGTAGAAGAGCCTAACGAGTCCCGCGGCCGGCCCCGGAGCAGGACGGCGGGTCGTGGACCCAGCCGGTGGCCGGGTGGTACGACCAGCCGTCGGCCCGGTGGTACGCCCGGCCGCCCCACCGCGTGCCCCGCCGCGGACCGGCCCGCCACCTGGCCGCCGCGAGCACCGCGCCCCGGGCCAGCTTCAGGCCGGCCGGGGTGGCGAGCCGGTGGGCGAGCGGGCGGTGCTCCCGCAGGGCCCACAGGACGACGATCCAGGCGTGCGGGCCACGGTAGACCTGCCCCGAGTCGCCGACGACGGTGATCTCCTCCAGCGTGCCGGCGTGGTCCAGCCGGGGGAAGCGGGCGCGGGCCGCGGCGGAGCCCGCCGGCACCGGCTCCAGCGGCACCAGCTGCGGCTGCCGCGCCAGCCACCGGCGCAGGTGCGTGCACAGGCCGCACTCGGCGTCGTACAGGACGGTCAGGGCGCGGACCGGGACGCGCGCGGCGCCCCGGTCCTGCGTGCCGGTCACGCCGGTCACGCCCCGGTGGCCGGCGCGGCCCACCCCTGCGGGGCGACCGGGGGCACCTGCTCCCGCTCCATGATCCCGCGCCGGCGGATCCTGTTGAGGACGTACACGTTGGCCAGGTGCATCGCGCCGAGCACCAGCAGGACCACGCCCAGCTTGGCCGACAGGGCCTCGAAGACGCCGCGGGTGTCCCGGACCGTCTCGTCGCCGCTCAGGTACAGCGCCACGAAGCCGAGGTTGACCAGGTAGAAACCGACCACCAGGAGGTGGTTGACGGCGTCCGCGAGCTTCTCGTCGCCGTGCAGGACGTCGGCCAGGAAGATCCGGCCGTTGCGGCTGAGCGTGCGGGCCACCCAGACCGTCAGCGCGATGCTGACGGCCAGGTAGATGACGTAGGCGATGACGGTGCGGTCCATACCCCACCCCTTCTTGAACGCGTTCAAAAAACGCTGACGGGGATGACTGTAGACCTGTTTCTGAACGCGTTCAACACAGGGGGGCGAGCCGGGGTCCGCCCCTGCGGACCGGTGTGTTCAGCTCCTGCGGCCCAGCGCGGGGCGCTTGGTGTAGTCCGTCAGGCCCAGGACGTTGCCCCAGGGGTCGGCGAACTCCACGGTCCAGCCGGTGGCCGCCTGGACCACCTCGTCCAGCGGCGCGATCCCGGCGGCGGCCAGCTCCCGCGCCGCCGCCCGCGCGTCCGGCACCTCCAGCCAGATGCGCGGCGAGGGCCAGGGCGGCGACCGGTGCCCCAGCCCCTCCTCCGCGCGCAGCAGGATGCCGGGCGTCTCCCCGCCGACCTTCAGCAGCGCGATCCCGGCCTCGTCGAACCGGAATCCCACGGCGAACCCGGCCCGCCGGTAGAAGGCGACGGCCTCGCCGAGGTCGCCGACGGGGAGCAGCACGTTGTCGAAACCGAGCAGTTCGTACGACTCTTCGTCTGACATGTCGTCACATTAAGAGGGGCCGCCCCCCGATGCGAGGAGCCCCACCGGAAGGGACTCCGGTGGGGCTCCGACGGGGCTCCGAGGCGCGGGCGCCGGCGGGCTACTGCGGGAAGCCGGGGTCCAGGCCGGACTCCGCGGCCCGGTCGGCGGTGACGCCCGAACCGGATCCGCGGAGCAGGACGCCCGTGCGGTAGTAGTCGCCCGACATCAGCAGGTCCGCGTCCCCGTCGCGGTCGAAGTCGCGCAGGCGGACGTGCAGGCCGAGCATCTCGCCGTCGGCGGGGCTGCCGGGTACGCCCGCCGTGGCGCGGGTGAACCACTGCGAGCCGGTGCCGGTCAGACCGCTCCGGCCGCCCCGCAGGACGTGCACGCCCCCCGCGTCGCCGGCCGAGCCGGCCTCCTCCTCGGTCACGCCGACCGCGAGATCCGGATAGCCGTCGCGGTCGGTGTCGCCGGCGGTGAGGGAGGAGCCGAAGCGGTCGTCCTTCGAGGCCGCGGTCGCCACCCCGGAGGTGGACTGGGAGAGGCGGTAGGAGGTGGTCGGACCGCTCGCCCCGCCGCGCAGCACCACCACGGCGCCGGCGCCGTGGTCGTACGGCCTGTCGCTGACGGCCAGGTCGCCGTAGCCGTTCCTGTCGAAGTCGGCTATGACCCCGTTCGAGGAGAAGTCCGCCTGCGTGGCGTTGTACGTCGTGTACGCGCCGCGCTTGACGGTGGCGCCGCCCTGCACGAACCAGGCGGCCTGCGTCATCCTGCCGTTCCGGTAGCCCTGGCCGAGCACGTACAGGTCGGCGGCCTTGTCCTTGTTCACCCTGCCGGCGACGATCGCGGTCGGCTCCAGCACCTCGGCGCCGCTCGGGCTGACCTCCAGCCTGGTCACGGCGCCCGTCGTACCGGACGGGGAGAAGCCGCCCCGGTAGACGAAGAGGGTGCCGGTGGCGTCGGCGACGGCCAAATCCGGCTTCCCGTCGCCGGTGAAGTCGCCGGAGGCGAGGGCCGTGCCGAACCCGGCCGTGGACCTGGCCGGGATGCGCGTGGCCTTCGTGCCCAGGCCGGACCTGGCGCCCCACAGGACGGTGACCGCTCCTGCGCCGGCCGTCGTGCCCGCCTTCTCGCTGCGGTCGGCGACGGCGAGGTCGGCGTAGCCGTCGCCGTCGAGGTCGGCGTCGGCCACCTGGTCGCCGAAGGTGTCGGCGTACCCTCCGGCGTCGCCCGCCCTGCCGGGGACGTTCGGGCTGTCCTGGGTGAACCTGACCGTCCTCGGGCCCGGCCCGGTCGCCGTGCCGTAGGTGACGGTGACCTCGCCGCCCCAGCCGGAGGCGTAGTCCCGGTAGCCGTCGCCGTCGAAGTCGTCGGCGTACTTCGCGGGCGCCGCGGCGGCGGGGCCGGCGGCGAGGGCGGGCAGTGTGCCGGCGAGCGCCAGGGCGGTGGCCGCCGCCGCGGCGAGCTTTCCGTGGGTGCGCATGTGTCTCCTTGATCGCGTGCACTGGGAGACCCGCGGCGCGGCGGGACGGTTGTACGGCGAGGGCCCCGCCCCCGGTGTGCGACCGGGGACGGGGCCCGACGGGCCGGAGCCGCACGGCGGCTCGGCGGCGGCCTCAGTAGCGACGCGTGATCAGCGCCCGCTTGACCTCCTGGATCGCCTTCGTGACCTCGATGCCGCGCGGGCAGGCGTCCGTGCAGTTGAAGGTCGTGCGGCAGCGCCACACGCCGTCGCGGTCGTTGAGGATCTCCAGGCGCTGCTCGCCCGCCTCGTCCCGGCTGTCGAAGATGAAGCGGTGGGCGTTCACGATCGCGGCCGGGCCGAAGTACTGGCCGTCGTTCCAGAACACCGGGCAGGAGGAGGTGCAGGCCGCGCACAGGATGCACTTCGTCGTGTCGTCGAAGCGCTCGCGGTCCTCCGGCGACTGGAAGCGCTCACGGGTCGGCTCGTTCGTCTCCTTGACGACCAGGAACGGCATGACGTCCCGGTACGCCTGGAAGAACGGCTCCATGTCCACGACCAGGTCCTTCAGGACCGTCAGGCCCTTGATGGGCTCGATCGTGATCGGCTTCTCGGGGTTGATGTCCTTGATCAGCGTCTTGCACGCGAGGCGGTTCTTGCCGTTGATCCGCATCGCGTCCGAGCCGCAGATGCCGTGCGCGCACGAGCGGCGGAAGGTGAGGGTGCCGTCGATGTCCCACTTGATCTTGTGGAGGCCGTCGAGGACCCGCTCCTTGGGGTCGATCTCCAGCTGGAAGTCTTCCCAGACCGCCTCGGCCGCGACCTCCGGGTTGAACCGGCGGATGCGGAAGGTGACCGTGATGTAGGGGGAGTCGGCGAAGCCGGGCTCGGGCCGGCCGGCCGCGTCCGCCTTGTCCAGAACAGGGGTAGCCATCAGTACTTACGCTCCATCGGCTGGTAGCGGGTCTGGACGACCGGCTTGTAGTCGAGACGGACGGTTTCCGAGCCGTCGGCGCCGACCTCGCGGTACGCCATGGTGTGGCGCATGAAGTTGACGTCGTCGCGGTTCGGGTAGTCCTCGCGGTAGTGACCGCCGCGGGACTCCTTGCGGGCGAGGGCCGACACCGCCATGACCTCGGCCAGGTCGAGCAGGTTGCCCAGCTCGATCGCCTCGAGGAGGTCCGTGTTGAAGCGCTTGCCCTTGTCCTGGATCGCCACGTTGCGGTAGCGCTCCTTGAGCTCGGCGATCTTCTCGACCGCCGTCTTGATCGTCTGCTCGGTGCGGAACACCATGACGTTGGCGTCCATGGTCTCCTGCAGCTCGCGGCGCAGCTGCGCCACCCGCTCGCCGCCGGTGGAGGAGCGCAGCCGCTCGATCTGCTCGACCACGAAGGACTCCGGGTTCTCCGGCAGCTCGACGTGGTCGGCCTTCGCCGCGTACTCGGCGGCGGCGATGCCCGCGCGGCGGCCGAAGACGTTGATGTCCAGCAGCGAGTTGGTGCCCAGGCGGTTGGCGCCGTGCACGGAGACGCAGGCCACCTCGCCGGCCGCGTACAGACCCGGGACGACCGTGGTGTTGTCCGCCAGGACCTCGCCCATGACGTTGGTCGGGATGCCGCCCATCGCGTAGTGGGCGGTGGGCTGGATCGGGATGGGGTCCGTGTACGGCTCGATGCCGAGGTAGGTCCGCGCGAACTCGGTGATGTCCGGGAGCTTGGCGTCCAGCTGCTCCGGCGGCAGGTGCGTCAGGTCCAGGTAGACGTGGTCGCCCTCGGGACCGCAGCCGCGGCCCTCGCGGATCTCCGTGTAGATGGAGCGGGAGACGACGTCGCGGGAGGCGAGGTCCTTCATGACCGGCGCGTACTTCTCCATGAAGCGCTCGCCGTCCTTGTTGCGCAGGATGCCGCCCTCACCGCGGGCGCCCTCGGTGAGCAGGATGCCCATGCGCCAGATGCCGGTCGGGTGGAACTGGAAGAACTCCATGTCCTCCAGCGGGATGCCCCGCCGGTACACCGCGGCCTGGCCGTCGCCGGTCAGGGTGTGCGCGTTGGACGTCACCTTGAAGAACTTGCCGCACCCGCCGGAGGCGTAGATCACGGCCTTCGCCTGGAAGATGTGGATCTCGCCGGTCGCCAGCTCGTAGGCGACCACGCCGGCGGAGCGCTTGACGCCGTCCACCTCGGTGATCAGCTGGTCCAGGACGTAGAACTCGTTGAAGAACTCCACGCCCTCCTTGACGCAGTTCTGGTACAGCGTCTGGAGGATCATGTGGCCGGTGCGGTCCGCGGCGTAGCAGGACCGGCGGACCGGGGCCTCGCCGTGGTTGCGGGAGTGACCGCCGAAGCGGCGCTGGTCGATCGTCCCGTCGGGCGTCCGGTTGAACGGCAGGCCCATCTTCTCCAGGTCGAGGACGGCGTCGATGGCCTCCTTCGCCAGGATCTCGGCGGCGTCCTGGTCGACCAGGTAGTCACCGCCCTTGACCGTGTCGAAGGTGTGCCACTCCCAGTTGTCCTCCTCCACGTTGGCGAGCGCGGCGGCCATGCCGCCCTGCGCGGCGCCCGTGTGGGAGCGGGTGGGATAGAGCTTGGTCAGGACCGCGGTGCGGCTGCGCTTGGTGGCCTCGATGGCGGCGCGCATGCCCGCGCCGCCGGCGCCGACGATGACGGTGTCGTACTTGTGGATCTTCATGATTCTCGCAGCCCCGTGCCTAGCGGATGTTCGGGTCGAAGGTGAAGATCACCAGCGTGCCCAGCAGGATGGTGAACACCGTGGCGGTGTAGAGCAGAGCCTTCAGCCACAGGCGGGTGTTCGGGCGCTCCGCGTAGTCGTTGATGATCGTGCGCAGGCCGTTGGCGCCGTGCAGCATCGCCAGCCACAGCATCAGCAGGTCCCAGACCTGCCAGAACGGCGACGCCCAGCGGCCGGCCACGAAGGCGAAGCCGATCTTGGAGACACCGCCGTCCAGCACGAGCTGGATCAGCAGGTGGCCGAGGACGAGGACGACCAGCACGATGCCGGACAGGCGCATGAACAGCCAGGCCGCGAGCTCGAAGTTGCCCCGGGTCGACTTCGGGGACTTCTTGGTGCGCTTGCGCGGCGCCTCGATGAGCGGGGCCGGGTTGTCGACGGTGTAGACGGGGGCGCCCTCGACGGGGCCGACTCCGGACGCGGTGGTTTCAGTCGTGGACATGGGGGTCAGCTCCCGAACAGGACACGAGCGGCGTGGCCGAGGACGGGGTAGATCGCCCCCGCCATCAGGACGATCCAGACACCCATCACGGCCCAGAACATCTGCTTCTGGTAGCGCGGGCCCTTCGACCAGAAGTCGACGGCGATGACGCGCAGACCGTTGAGCGCGTGGAAGAGGATGGCGGCGACGAGGCCGTACTCCAGCAGCGCGACGATCGGCGTCTTGTACGTGGCTACGACCTTGTCGTAGTCCTCGGGGGAGACACGCACGAGAGCGGTGTCCAGCACGTGAACGAACAGGAAGAAGAAAATGAGGACGCCGGTGACTCGGTGAGCCACCCAGGACCACATTCCTTCCCGGCCGCGGTACAGCGTTCCAGCCGGCACGGAAGAACCCTCCGGGAGCGGGGACTAGGGCCGCGCCGGCTTCACTGTCGGTCGGGCCCGGCCGGGTACGGTCCACCGGCCCTCTGCATGGTATCCACGTGCCGCGGCGGCGCTTACAGGGGGCCTACCTTGTGTGATCTATTTGGCACGCGGTTGGGCTAGCGGGCCGGCTCCCGGGCCCGAGAACCCGGTCAGGGGCCGTGCACGGGCGCGTTCGGGCTGGTCGCGCACCTCCCCGCGCCCCCCAGGAACGCGGCCAGCCTGCCCCGCGCCAGGCGGCGGAGCTCCTCCGCCGTCACCACCCGTTCCTCTTCCGGATCGTTCGTCAATCGTGATCGGATCGCTTCGAGGACGCGGTCGATGACCTCGTCCGCCGGGACGTCGCCCAGGTAGATGACGAAGGCGTGGCCGAAGCGGGCCTCGTAGGCCGCGTGCGCCGCGCTCAGGGCCGTGTGGGCCGCCGAGTAGGCGCCCTCGGGCAGCTGCGGCAGGGACTCGCCCGCCAGGGCCTCGGCCAGGTCGCCGGGGGCGAGGTCGTACGCCGCCTCGTCCGCCGCCGCGAGCAGGGCGTCGAGGTCGGGGAAGGGGCGGTGGTCCGCGATCCGGTGCGCCCAGCACACGCTGTGCAGGCAGCGCAGCAGCAGGGTGCGGGCCTCGTCGGCGGAAGCGGTGTTGAACGCGTCGAGAGGCTGGGGGAGATGCGGCAGGCGGTGGGCGGGCAGCGTGGGTCCTCGCGTCACATGTGGCGTGGCAGGGGATGCTGTGAAAGGTGTGTCGTCAGGTTATCGAGTGTGGTCACTCTGTGTCCGCGTGATGCCCGAATTTCACTCGGACGGGAGAGTTTGGGAACGCCTCGATGACGGCCGAGCGGGGGAACGGTCGTACGTTGGCAGAGTGAGCCAGCACAGGCGCCGGGAAACGGCACAGCAGGTGGGACGGAAGCGGGCGGTGGTGGCCGCCGCCTTCCTGGGGACGGTGGCGCTCGGCACCGGCGTCGGTGTGTGGGCCTCCTCCGACGGGGGCGCCGGCACGACGGACGGGGCGGCGGGCCGGACGGCGTCCGGGCGGGCGCCCGGCGCCGACGCCGGCAGGGCGGCCACCACGCCGGCGGCTCCGTCGTCCAGCCGCTCCTACCCGCTGTCGCAGGCCCCGCGCACCATACCCGCGGTGCGCTCCCACACCCCGGCGCGCGGCCCCGGCTGGAAGCCGCGGCCCGGCGCGCGGCTGGTGGTGAGCGACCCCGGGCTGGCCGACGAGGGACGGCTGACCGCCGGGGAGCTCGGGCTGACGTACGCGGGGGAGAAGGACGACGTGCGCGCGGGCGACGTCCGGCTCACCGTCGGCGGGTCCGGGAACCCGGAGTCGTACACGATCACCGTCCGCGGCGGACGGGTCGACATCAGCGGGCCCGGCGAGGCGGGCGTCTTCTACGGCACCCGCACCCTGAAGCAGGAGGTCCGCGGCGGCGGCACGGCGCCGGAGGGGGTGGTCCGGGACCAGCCGGCCAAGCCGGTGCGCGGGTTCATGCTGGACATCGCGCGCAAGCCGTTCAGCGCGTCCTGGATAGAGGACCGGATACGCGAGCTGGGGGACCTGAAGTTCAACGAGCTGGGTCTGCACTTCTCCGACGACCAGGCCTTCCGGATCGAGTCCGCCAGCCACCCGGAGATCGTCGCCCGGGACCACCTGACCAAGGCGCAGGTCAAGCGGATCGTGGACCTGGCGGGCAGCCGGCACATCACCGTCGTCCCCGAGATCGACTCGCCGGGGCACCTGGGCGCCGTCATCGCCGCCCACCCCGACCTGCAGCTGCGCAACGCGAGCGGGGCCCCGACGCGGGGCGCCGTCGACATCTCCGAGGACGCCTCCGCCGAGCTCGTCGACGACCTGCTGGACGAGTACGCCGGCCTCTTCCCCGGCAGCCGCTGGCACCTCGGCGGCGACGAGTACCAGGCGCTGACCGTGAAGGACCCGCAGGCGTCCTACCCGCAGCTGGCCGCCGCCGCCCGGCGGGCCTACGGCTCCGGCGGCACCGTCGCCGACCTCGCCACCGGCTGGCTCGACGACCGCGCCGACACCGTGCGCGCCCACGGCCGGACCGCCCGCGCCTGGAACGACGGCTTCTTCCGCACCACCTCCGTGCGTCCCGCCCAGGACCTGCAGGTCGCCTACTGGACCGGCAAGGAGATCGGCGCCCGGCAGCCGGCGGAGTACCTGGCCGCGGGCCGCAAGGTGCTCAACTACAACGACGAGTTCCTGTACTACGTGCTCGGCCAGCCGCAGACCTTCGTCTACCCCACCGGCCGGCGCATCTACGAGCAGTGGAACCCGCGGGTGCTGCGCGGCACCGCCGCCGTCCCGGCGCGGTACGACGGGCAGATCCTCGGCGGGTCCTTCGCGGTGTGGTGCGACCTCGCGGGCGCCCAGACGCAGGGGCAGGTCGCCGCCGGGATCCGGATGCCGCTGCGGGCCACCGTGCAGAAGCTGTGGGACCCGCGCCGGCCCGCGCTGTCCTGGGCGGACTTCAGGAAGCTGGCGGACCGGCTGGACTGAGCCGTCCGGCGGACGCACGGGGCGCCGGCCCGGATGCGGGAGCGCGCAGTCCCGTCGCGTGGGGCCGCCGCCCCCGGCGTTGGCCGAAACCCGGTGGCTGTGACACTCCCGCGCCGTCGCACGCAGTAAGGGGAAGTGCGGGCTCCGTACCGGTCGGCGCCCTGGCGAGGGAGGCATGCATGAGCCTGGTGGACCTGATCGCGCAGGCCGACGAACGCGGACTGGCCGCCAGCGGGTTGGCTTGTTCGGATCGGTGTCTGCCGCTGCTCGGCGTCGACGACGAGCTGCTGCGCCCGCTCTGGGCGAGCCTCGCCGAGGGCGCCGACTGGGGCGGGAGCCTGGAGCGGGCCCGCGCCGCGCTCCACGCCGCCGAGCCCGCCGCCGAGGAGGCCGCACAGCTCGCCCGCCGCATGCTGGACGCCGCCCCGGCCGAGCGCACCGCCGAGGCCCTGCGGCCCTGGGCCGACGCCTGCTCGGTCGCCTCGCTGCGCGTCCACGGGCTGCTCGACCCCGCGGCGGACGGCGCCGACCCGGACGGCCTCGACGCCGGGCGCGCGGGCGACACGGCGGACCTGCCCCCGCTGGTCGCCGCCGAGCTGCGCCGCCAGGCCGCGGTGCTGGAACTGCTCGCCGGGCACGGCGCGAACGGGCTGCGCGGCGCGCTGGAGGTGTCGGTCGAGGGCCGCCGGGTGCTGCGCGCGGTGGTCTCCCGCCGGGCGCGGGCCGCGGAGCCGGGGAGCGAGGAGGGCCTGTGACCGTCCTGGGGTGGGAGTGGGGTGGTCCTGCGACCATTGGAGAAACGTTTCGCATCCGGGTGACGGAAGCCCGGCCCGGCACGCTTTTCCCTACGTGACCCATATGACAGCCCATGCGACAGGCCCGGACGTGACCACCCCGCAGGAGACCACCCCGCAGGAGACCAGGCCGCAGGCGGCGGCCAGGCCCGTGCGGTGGGCGGCGGACGCCGTGGCGACGATGCGCGAAGGCGCCCGCGTCCGGCTCGACTACTCGGCGCAGAGCCTGTGGCGGGTGGACCGGATGATCGAAGAGATACGCCGTGAGGGACCGCCGTACGCCGCCGTCGAGAGCGTGCTGCGCGGCCTCGGCGCCTACGCCGGCGAGGTGATCGTCCGCCAGACCGGCGCGGAGTGGTGGGCGACCGGCGGCGAGCACTGGGTGCGCACGCCCGACGGCCGGCTGTGGGACCCCATCGACGAGGCCCGCCGCTGCTTCCGCGGCCACGGCTCGCTCCGGCTCCTGTGCCGCGACGCGACGACCCGCGACTGAACCGGGCTCCTGTGCCGCCGGGGCCGCTGTCCTGCCCGCGACCACCCGCTCCCCGCCGCCCGGGTTCCCCCCCGTGCCGCCCGGTGTCGCGACACCGACCGGGGTCGCACGCCGAGGGGGCTCATGGTGCCGACCGGGTCCCCGTCGACCGGTGTCACGGTGCCGACTGGGCCCGCGGTGGCGATGGGGGGGTGCCGTGCCGACGGGGGTGCCGTGCCGAGCGGGGGCGCACGTGCCGACCGGGGTGCCCCGTGCCGGCCGGGGGATACCGAGCGGGGGCGCACGCCGAGTGGACTCATGGTGCCCACCGGAGCGCACGCCGAGGGGGCCTGGGTGCCGACCAGCGCCGCCGTGCTGACCTGCTTGCAGTGGCGACTGGGGTCGCACGTGCCGACGGGTGCCCTGTGCCGCCCGGTGTCGCGGTGCCGAGCGGGCTCGCGGTGCCGACCGGGTCCTCGTCGACCGGTGTTGCGGTGCCGACCGAAGTCGCCGTGCCGAGGGGTGTCACGGTGCCGACCGGGGCCGCCCGTGCCGACTTGGGGCCCGTGTCGCCCGGTGTCGCGACATCGCCCGGGGGCTCCCGTGCCGACCGGGCCGGCGGTGCTGACTAGGTTCCCGCGCCTACCGGGGCGGACGCCTAGGGGCGCGGGGCGGTCGGGCTCGTCCCGGTCGCCGCGTCCGGCAGTGACACTTTTGTCCGGGCCGACGCTGATGATCGTGAGGGGGCGGTGACACGGCCGGAGCACGCCGGGCCGTGCGGCAGGCGCCACGCAGTGGCCAGGAACTCGGCACGAACGAGGACGGTCTTGGGCCAGGGAGGGAATCCCCGCCGCCCGCAGTCGCGGGACGCGGAGCTGGGCGCGGCCGTCGCGCGGGCCCAGGACGGCGACGAGAGCGCCTTCGCGCTGGCCTACCGGATCGTGCAGCCCGGCCTGCTCGGCTATCTGCGGGGCCTGGTCGGCGAGGACGCGGAGGACATCGCCTCCGACGCCTGGCTGGAGATCGCCCGCGACCTCGGCCGCTTCCGCGGCGACGGCGCCGGCTTCCGCGGCTGGACCGCGACCATCGCCCGGCACCGCGCCCTGGACCATCTGCGCCGGCAGCGGGTACGGCCCCGGGCGGCGGGGCTCGAACAGGACGCCCTGGAACTGCCCGGCCGGCACAGCACCCCCGACCAGGCCCTGGAGTCCCTGTCCACGGCACGCGCGCTGGAGCTGGTGCGCGCGCTGCCCCGGGAGCAGGCCGAGGCGGTGCTGCTGCGCGTGGTCGTCGGCCTCGACGGCCCGGCCGCCGCACGGGTCCTCGGCAAGCGCCCCGGCGCGGTCCGCACCGCCGCGTACCGGGGGCTGCGCCGCCTGGCCCGCCGGCTCGGCGCGCACGGCGAGCCGCCGGCGCGGTGGGACTCGGGGTGAGCGGCCCGGCACGCGGGGCGCGGGCCGGGGCCGCGGTGCCGTGGGCGCGTACGACGACGGGTACGGACCGCCGTGAGGGCCTGACGAGGACGGGAACCGACATGGGTGAACCGCACGGCGGTGAGGAGCCGCCCGGCCGCCGGCGCGCGCGCCGACGCGGCGCCGCAGTCGCGCCCGAGCGGACCCCCGGGTGGGAGGCGCGGCTGGGCGCCGCCCTGCGCGCCGGCGGCCCCGACCCGGAGGCCGAGCGCCGTGCCGTGACCGCCTTCCGGGCCGCCCGTGAGACGGGCCCGGGCGGCGCGCGGACGCGCGCCCGCGACGACTGGCGGCCCGGAAGGCCGTGATCCGCCCACGGGCCCGCACGTGGATGCCGGTGGGTACGTGGGCGCTGGTCATGGTGTCGAGCTCGTGGACGTGGACGGCGGGGCCCCGGTCCCGTCCTCGACGCGCCGGATGTGGGCGATCCTGGCCTGGGCGTACCCGCAGCACGGCGAGCGCCGGGCCGAACGGCCCCGAGAACCGACGGCCCGGCCGCGTCGGTCACCGATCCCGCGTGCGCCGCCGGTCCGAGTGGCGACGTCGGAGGCGACGACCGGGGCCGCCACCCCCCACAGGAGAGGCCCCGGCCGTCGCGCTGGCGGACCGCGTGCGGCCCGTACTCTCTTCAGCGTTGTGCACGCGGTTTCTGTCACACCCCGCCACGCAGGTCCTCACGCTGCGCACATCCCCACGCGGTCACGAGTCAGTTGCATCTTCTACGGACGTGGACGAGGAGGGGTTTCACGCCGTAACGTGCCATTCGCGCCGACCGAAGACAGGCGTAAAGGGAGTGCGGTGCTGGGGGACGACGCGGAGCTGACCGCCGCGGTGCGTGCGGCGCAGGCCGGTGATGAGACCGCGTTCCGTACGGTGTACCGCGCGGTGCATCCGCGGCTGCTCGGATATGTGCGCACACTGGTCGGCGATCCGGACGCCGAGGACGTCGCGTCCGAGGCCTGGCTGCAGATCGCCCGGGACCTGGACCGGTTCAGCGGCGACGCCGACCGGTTCCGCGGCTGGGCCGCCCGGATCGCCCGCAACCGCGCGCTGGACCACATCCGGATGCGCGGCCGGCGTCCGGCCATCGGCGGTGATGAGACGGAGCTGACCGGCCGGCCCGCCGAGTCGGACACCGCCGGCGAGGCCATCGAGGCCCTGACCACCGACCGCACCCTCTCGCTGATCGCCCGGCTGCCGCAGGACCAGGCCGAGGCGGTCGTGCTGCGCGTGGTCGTCGGCCTGGACGCCAAGTCCGCCGCGGAGACGCTGGGCAAGCGCGCGGGCGCCGTCCGCACCGCCGCGCACCGCGGTCTGAAACGGCTCGCGGAGCTGATCGGCGCTGATCCGGAATCGACGGGCGGGCTCGACGCGCTTCCGCCCCAGCGAGAACCTGGCCGCGGCGCGGTGACGTCCGCAAGTGTGACGCATACGCGTACGCGGACGCAGAAGGACATGTGATGGCCGACGAGCAGTACAGGTGGCTGGACCGCGAGACGGCGGAACGTCTGCTGCGCGGCGAGCCGCTGGAAGCCGTCGACGCCTCCGCTCGTGACCAGGCCGAACGCCTCTCCCGGGCCCTTGGCGAACTGCATGCGCAGGCGGCCCCCGCGACCGGTGAACTGCCCGGTGAGCAGGCCGCCCTGGCCGCGTTCCGCAAGGCTCGCGAGGCCGCCGAGGCCGACCGCACCGCCGCCGCGCACGGCTCCGGCAGCGCCCGGACCCCGGCGCCCGGCGCCGACTCCCGCCTGGTCCGCATCGGCGCCGCGGCCCGTACCGGAATCGCGCTCCGGCGCCCCCGCTGGGCCCGCCCGGCGCGGCTGGCGCTCGCCGCGGTGGTGGCCGCGGGCACCCTCGGCGGGGTCGCCGTGGCCGCCGGCAGCGGGGTGCTGCCCACGCTGTTCGACGACGAGCGCCCCGGTCCCTCCGCGTCCGTCTCCGCCGACGAGACCGCCGGGCGGCCGTCCGGCCCGGCGTCCCCGCACCCCACAGCGAACGACCCCTCCGGCGACGCCGCCGGCCCGGGCACGGCTCCCGGCGCCGTGGCGCCGTCGGCGACCTCCGGCAGCGGATGGACCGGCGCCGCGGAGGCCTGCCGCGCCCTCCGGGACGGCCGGACCCTGGAGGCCGGCCGCAGGCGCGCGCTGGAGCACATGGCGGGCGGCTCCGCCCGCGTGACCACGTACTGCAAGGTCGTGCTGGCCGGGAACCCCTCCGGCGCCGGGGACGGCGGCACGGACGGCGGGAAGACCGCGGGCGGCGGCGGTGCCGGCCAGGGTCACGGCCAGGGCCAGGGCCAGGGACAGGACAAGGACAAGGACAAGGGCAAAGACAAGGCCAAGGCCAAGGACAAGGCCGAGGACAAGGGCACGGACGACAAGGTCAAGGACGAGCCCGGAGGCCAGGGCAAGGACAAGGCCAAGGACGAGCCCAAGTCCCGGGGCAAGGACAAGGACAAGGCCAAGGCCAACACCAAGGCCGAGGACGGGACCGGGACACAGAACCAGGGCAAGCCCAAGAGCAAGGCCAAGGCCGAGAGCAAGGCCAAGGCCGAGAGCAAGGGCAAGGCCGAGAAGGACGGGACCGGCAAGGGCGGCGGCCGTTCCTCCGGCGCGGGCGGCCGGCACCGGGGCGCCGCCGCCACCGCCCCCGCGCCCTCCGCCGCCTCTCCCGGGCCCTCCGCCTAGAGAAGCCCTGTGACCTGCGGTTTCGTAGGCTGCGAAAGTTTTCAGGCGAGAGGTGTGACGTTTCTGGGGCCCGTGACGCAGTACTGAGTGAGCCGACTGGTCATCGGCCGTCGCACGGAGCCGGGGTTCCCCCCGTACCCACGGCTCGTGCACCCGGCGCGGGCGGGACACGTTCCCCCGGTCCCGCCCGCGCCCTGCTCTCCACCACTGTCACCAGGAGACGACGACCTTGTCGCCCACCCGCGCCTGCGCGAAGATCCGGGCGATCGCCGTCTCGTCCCGGACGTTCACGCATCCGTGGGAGCCGCCCGCGTAACCGCGGGCCGCGAAGTCGTACGAGTAGTGCACCGCTTGGCCGCCGCTGAAGAACATCGCGTACGGCATCGGCGAGTCGTAGAGGGTCGACACATGGTGCCGTGACTTCCAGTAGATGCGGAACACACCCTCGCGGGTGGGGCTGTACTGCGAGCCGAAGCGCACGGCCAGGACGGACAGGGTCCGCCCGTCGATCATCCAGCGCAGGGTCCGGCTGGTCTTGCTGACGCACAGCACCCGTCCGGTCAGACAGCGCGGATCCGGCGCGGCGGCCGGCTGGCCGCCCATCCGGTACAGCTCCCACGTGCCGGGCGGACGGGTCATCGCCACCAGCCGCTGCCAGGTCACGGTGTCCGTCGCGCCGGTCGGCGGCAGCCCGCGCCTGCCCTGGAAGCCCCGCACCGCCTGCTCGGTCAGATCGTCGTACGAACCCGTCGGACCGTCCGCCAGCCAGTCCACCTGCCGCAGGCGCGCCTGCAGCTCCCGCACCCCCGCCCCGCTGTCCCCGCGCGCCCACAGCACGCGCGGCGGCTGGGCGGCGCCCGGTGCCGTACGGGCGGGCGCGGGCGCGGGCGCGGGGGCGTGCCCCGCGGGTGCGGGAGTGCGGCTGCCCGGCACCTGGACGCGGACCGGCAGGCCACGTCCCCCGCCGGCGTCCGCCGGCTGCACGGTGCATCCGCCGAGCGGGACGAGCACGGCGAGCGCGGCGACCGAGGCGAGCAGGACGGCAGGTCTCCCCGGGATCCTCATGCCGGGAATGCTTCCCCGCGTGACCGGCGCCGAACTACAGGGCATGGTGGGAGTACCGGTCGTCCTGCGGAGGCATCCATGGCACGTGAGTCGGAGTCGGGCCTGCCGATCCAGCCGGTGTACGGGCCGGCCGACCTGACCGGCTGGGACCCGGACGGGAAGCTGGGCGCGCCGGGCGCGTACCCGTTCACCCGCGGCATCCACCCGACCATGTACACCGGCCGCCCCTGGACCGTGCGCCAGTACGCCGGTTTCGGCACGGCGGCGGAGTCCAACGCGCGCTACCGCCGGCTGATCGCCCACGGCACCACCGGGCTCTCGGTCGCCTTCGACCTGCCCACCCAGATGGGCCACGACTCCGACGCTCCCCTTGCGCACGGCGAGGTCGGCAAGGTCGGCGTGGCCGTCGACTCGGTCGAGGACATGCGGGTGCTGTTCGACGGCATCCCGCTGGATCAGGTCTCGACGTCCATGACGATCAACGCGCCGGCCGCCCTGCTCCTCCTCCTCTATCAGCTGGTGGCGGAGGAACAGGGCGTTCCCGCGGACCGGCTGACCGGCACCGTCCAGAACGACGTCCTGAAGGAGTACATCGCACGGGGCACGTACATCTTCCCGCCCAAGCCCTCCCTGCGGCTGACCGCCGACATCTTCAAGTACTGCGCCGCCGAGATGCCGAAGTGGAACACGATCTCGATCTCCGGCTACCACATGGCCGAGGCGGGTGCGAGCCCCGTCCAGGAGATCGCGTTCACCCTCGCCGACGGCATCGAGTACGTGCGCACCGCGGTGGCGGCGGGCATGGACGTGGACGACTTCGCACCCCGGCTGTCGTTCTTCTTCGTGGCCCGGACGACCCTGCTGGAGGAGGTCGCCAAGTTCCGTGCCGCACGCCGGATCTGGGCGCGGGTGATGAAGGAGGAGTTCGGGGCGGAGAACCCCAGGTCGCTGATGCTGCGCTTCCACACCCAGACGGCGGGGGTCCAGCTGACGGCCCAGCAGCCGGAGGTGAACCTGGTCCGGGTGACGGTCCAGGCGCTGGCGGCGGTGCTGGGCGGCACCCAGTCGCTGCACACCAACTCCTTCGACGAGGCGATCGCGCTGCCGACCGACAGGAGCGCGCGGCTGGCCCTGCGCACGCAGCAGGTGCTGGCCCACGAGACCGACGTGCCGGCGACGGTGGACCCGTTCGCCGGTTCCTACGCGGTCGAGCGGATGACCGACGACGTGGAGGAGGCGGCCGTCGGCCTGATGCGGAGGGTCGAGGACCTCGGCGGGGCGGTCGCGGCGATCGAACGCGGCTTCCAGAAGGCCGAGATCGAGCGGAACGCGTACCGCATCGCGCAGGAGACCGACTCCGGGGAGCGGGTCGTCGTGGGCGTCAACCGCTTCCGCCTGGACGAGGAGGAGCCGTACGAGCCGCTCCGCGTGGACCCGGCGATCGAGGCCCGGCAGGCGGAACGGCTTCAGCGGCTGCGCGCCGGCCGGGACCGGGGCGCGGTGGACGCCGCCCTGGACGCCCTGAAGAAGGCGGCGCAGGGGGAGGACAACGTCCTGTACCCGATGAAGGAGGCGCTGCGGCTGCGCGCGACGGTCGGCGAGGTGTGCGGGGCGCTGCGCGAGGTGTGGGGGACCTACGAGCCCGCGGACGCCTTCTGAGCCCCTTCCGGACCCTCGCCGGACCGGCCACCCTCCGGTCAGGGTGATCGTCACATCCGAAAGGATGACCGGGGGCGTGTCACACTCCTTGTCATGTTCGGTGTGATCGACCTCCCCACCTACCTCGCGGGCCTGATCCTGATCGTCCTGCTGCCCGGTCCCAACTCCCTGTACGTCCTGTCCGTGGCCGCCCGCCGCGGGGTGCGGGCGGGCTACACCGCCGCCGCGGGCGTGTGGTGCGGGGACACCGTGCTGATGACGCTGTCCGCCGCCGGGGTCGCCTCCCTGCTCCAGGCGAACGCCCTGCTGTTCGGGATCGTGAAGTACGCCGGAGCCGGGTACCTGACCTGGCTGGCGGTCGGCATGCTGCGGGCGGCGTGGCGGATGTGGCGGGACCGGCGGGAGGAGGCGGCGCAGGACGCCGCGCCCGCGCCGGCCGCGGCGGCCGGCGCCGAGCGGCCGTTCCGGCGCGCTCTGGTCGTCAGCCTGTTCAACCCCAAGGCGATCCTCTTCTTCGTCGCCTTCTTCGTGCAGTTCGTGGACCCGGACTACGCCTACCCGGCCCTCTCCTTCGTCGTGCTCGGCGTCCTCGCCCAGCTGGCCAGCGTCCTCTACCTCAGCGCGCTGATCTTCGGCGGCACCCGTCTCGCGGCCGCGTTCCGGCGCCGCAGGGTGCTGTCGGCGACGGCCACCTCGGCGGCCGGCGCGCTGTTCCTCGGGTTCGCGGTGAAGCTGTCGCTGGCCGGCGCGTGACGCTGGGCCCGACGCGGCCGGCGGGGGTGCTGCGCGGCGCGGGTGGGCGGGGCCGGCCGCGCCGTCGCCCGCGCCCCGTGCGGCGCCGCGCTCACGCTGCCGGGAGGGCTCCCGTCCGGGTCGCGTACTCCCGCAGGCCCTCGGTCGTGCCGCCCGCCCAGCCCACGTATCCGTCCGGGCGGACCAGGAAGACGCCCGGGCCGTAGGACTCCGGGGCCGCGGGGAGCGAGCGCAGCCCGGGAAGCGCCGCGCCCAGCAGGGTCCAGTGCGGCCCGCGGAACGCGTCGAAGAGCCGCACGCCCGCCACCGTGCCGTCGGGGGCGCGGTCGCCCGCCCGCAGCCCCTCGGTCCCGCCGCGCGTGTCGACGCTGAGCGACGACTCCCGGTAGCCCACCCCGAGCTGCACCGTCGCCGCGCCGCGCCGCACCTGCCCGCGGTGGACACCGGTCGACAGCTCCAGCACCGCCGCGGCGTTCGCCCGCCGCTCCTCCTCGTAGGTGTCGAGGAGCGTCCGCGGGGCCCCGCCGCGCAGCACCGCGCCCAGCTTCCAGCCCAGGTTGTAGGCGTCCTGCACGCTGGTGTTCAGGCCCTGCGCGCCGGCCGGCGAGTGCACGTGCGCGGCGTCGCCCGCGAGCAGGACCCGGCCCACCCGGAACCGGTCGGCCAGGGCGGCCCGGGGCCGGAAGTCGGACGCCCAGCGCACCTGGGTCACGTCCTCGGCGTCCAGGTGCGTGTACCGGGCGACCAGCGCGCGGACGCCGTCGGGGGACAGGTCCGGTTCCGTTCCCTCCGGCAGGCGCGCCGCGAGCTGGAAGTCCTCCGTGCCGGCCAGCGGGCACAGCCCGAGGAAGCCGCCGCCGTCCGCGGGGAAGGCGTGCCAGTGGTCGCGGTCCAGGCCCCTCAGCCGCAGGTCCGCCACCACGAACGGCGCCGGGTCGACGGTCTCCCCGGTCATGCCGACGCCCAGCGCGCGCCGGACCGCCGAGCGTCCGCCGTCGGCCGCGACCGCGTACCGGGCGCGGAGCGCCGTGCCGTCGGCGCACCGCGCGGTCACCCCGTCGGCGTCCTGGGTCAGGCCCGTCACCTCGCGCCCGAAGGCGACCTTCCCGCCCAGCTGTGTCAGCCGCGCGTACAGCACCTCCTGGGTGCGCCACTGCGGGATCATCAGCGGTTCGGTGTACGGCGTGCCCTCGTCCGCGTCCACCGCCTCGAACAGCGACTGCTCGCCGAGGCGCTCGCCGTTCTTCCAGATCATCCGGTGCGGGTACGGGCCGCCCGCCGCCCGTATCGCGTCCAGCACGCCAAGGTCGTCGAAGACCTCCTGGGTGCGCGGCTGGATCCCCTTGCCGCGCGACCCGGGGAACAGGCCCTCCGCCCGCTCCACCACCAGCGCTTCCACCCCGCGCCGGGCGAGGTCGATGCCGAGGGTGAGTCCGGTCGGGCCCGCGCCCACGATCAGGACATCCATGACCTATCTCCTTAACGTCGTTAAGTGCTGCCGCCGACGAGCCTGCCCTTAACGTTGTTAAGCTGTCAAGCTGTCCGACGTGAGTACGGAGAAACGCCCGCCCCTCGACCGCCGACGGGTCGCCGACACGGCGCTGCGGCTGCTGAACGAGGTCGGTCTGGACGGACTGACACTGCGCGCCATCGCCAAGGAGCTGGACGTCAAGGCGCCCGCCCTGTACTGGCACTTCAAGGACAAGCAGGCGCTGCTGGACGAGATGGCCACGGAGATGTACCGGCGGATGGCCGCCGGGGTCGCCCTCGATCCCGCCGACACCTGGCGGGAGAGGCTGCTCGGCATGAACCGGGGACTGCGGTCCGCGCTGCTCGGCTACCGCGACGGCGCCCGGGTCTTCAGCGGCTCACGCTTCACGGGCACGGAGCACGCTCCCGCCCTGGAGGCGAACCTGCGGCTGCTGACGGAGGCCGGACTCACCCTCGCCCAGGCGGTGCACGCCGGCCGGACGGCGCACGCCTACACCATCGGCTTCGTCACCGAGGAACAGGGCGTGCGGCCCCTCCCGGACGAGCGCCGGGAGGGGTACGGCATCGAGGACCGCGCCCGGCGCCTGGCCGGCTACCCGCTCGCCGCCGAGGCCGGGAGCCTGCTCTTCGACGACTACGACCAGCAGTTCGAGGAGGGGCTGGCGCTGGTCGTCGCCGGCATCGCGGCGCGCTACGGGCTCGGCTGAGCCCGTGTCCGCGGGCCGCCGCCGGCCCGCGCGCTCACCGGCGCACGGACCGGCGCAGGTTCCGCGCGGTGCGCGCCACCCGGCGGACGGTGGCGTTGCGCGGGATGAACGACAGCTGGGCCGGCACCCCGCCGGGCAGCGCCAGCGAGGTCAGCCGCCTGCGCTTGAAGTACTTGACGGTCCGCTCGTCCAGGTTCGCCGCGAGCCACCGCTCCGTCTCCGCGCGCAGCCCCGGCAGGATCCTCGGCTGCATCGCGAAGCCCACCGCGCGCACCAGCGCGCCCAGCGTCTGCACGTCCATGCCCCGGCGCTGCTCGACGACGGCCGCCCGGTCGGACAGGTCCGGCAGCAGCGCGTCCACCAGGGTGACCGGGACGCGGTTGCTGTTCTCGTACGGCGTCACCCGCTCCAGCAGCAGCTCGGTGCCCACCCGGGCGACGGGCAGGCCGTACAGGGCGGAGGCGGTGAGCAGCGCGGTGGAGAAGCAGCCGACGACCAGCGCGGGACGCATCCGCTGGTACAGCACCTCCGCCAGCACCGGCGTGTCCAGCACGGTCAGCTCCACCCCGAGCCGCTCGGCCGCCCCCTCCAGGGAGCGGGTGAACCGGGCCGGGGCGGACGGGTGCGGCTTGAACACCACCGTGCCGTGCCCGAGCCGGGCCGCGCCCTCCAGCATCCGCACGTGCAGGTCCTCCTCCTGCTCGGCGGTGAGGATGTCCAGCGCGGACAGGTACTGGCCGAGCAGCAGCGCCGGCTCCTCGACCGCCGGCAACCCGTCCGCCGCGGCGGCGAGTTCGGCGAGGACCTTGGTGAAGGCGGGCGTCGGCACCGTCTCGCCCGGCACCGCGAACTCGGTGAGCAGCAGCGGCTCCAGACCCGGCACCAGGTCCAGGTGCAGCACCCGGTCCACGCGGGTGCCGACCAGCGGGTCGATCTTGTTGCGGGTGGGGCCGTAGCTCATCAGGCCGTCGGCGTAGACGGTGACCGGCGCGCCGGTGAAGATCTGCGCCAGCGCGAGCGAGGGGTTGACCTGGATCGACTCGACGGCCAGCTCCACGTCGTCGGCGCCGAGCCGCCACTCGTGGCGCAGGTACCGCTCCCACAGCGGCAGATCGTCCCCCCGCGGCGACCAGCCCCCCGGGTGGAACGGGAAGATCGCCTCGTTGTACGACACCACGTCGTCGAACCGGTCCCGCAGCCGGTCGAAGCCCGGCATGCCGTCCAGCGCGGGGGTGGTCTCGGGGGCGGCCGCGTTGTTGCAGACCAGCAGGATCCGCCGGTCGGCCGGGCGGAAGCAGCCGGAGTCGAGGGCGGCGGCCAGCGTGGCCGTGCCGTACAGCGTCGACGCCTGGAAGATCTGGGTGGTCACGCGGCGGCTCCCGCGGGGACGGGACGGCGGCGCAGCCGGCGCAGCCGGGTGGCGCGCTGGACGTCCATGGAGTCCAGAGCCGCGTCCAGCACGTCCTGCGGCATGCGCCGCAGGGCGGCGGCGCTCAGCGACTTCAGTTTCTTCGCCACCGCCGGCTCGAACCTCTCGATGGATCCCAGGTGATGGGAGATGATCGCGCAATAGGTGCGGACGGCCTTCGGCAGCAGCGCCGCGGCGTCGCGGTCGGCCGCGGTCTCCGCGACGACCTGGTCGAAGGCGCGGATGAAGTCGAGCTGCCGGACGTCGCCGATCTGGGTGAGGGACGAGGCGACCCCGCGCCGGTAGAACACCCCGAGCAGGTTCACCACGGCGAAGGACTCCGCCTCCCGGTGCAGCTTCCAGATCCACGGCCGGTCCTCGGCCGTGCGCAGCCCGTCGGTGAAGTGCAGCAGCCCCCTGTCCAGCAGCCGGCGGTGGTAGACGCCGGCCCACGCGTACGCGTAGTCCACGGACGTGGACCGGTCGGCGGGCAGGATCGCCTCCCGCGGGTTCAGCACCGTGCCGCGCCGCCCCACCGGCACCCGGTGCACGCTGCGCGACCGGGCGGTGCACTGCACATGGTCGGTGCGCAGGAAGTCGCAGCCCAGCTCCTCGATGGCCGCGACCAGCCGCGCGAGGTGGCCGGGGGCCAGCCAGTCGTCGCCGTCCAGGAACGTCAGGTACGCGCCGCGCGCCCGGTCGATGCCCGTGTTGCGCGCGGTGGCCAGCCCTCCGTTCTGCTCGTGCCGGACCAGGACCGCGCCCGGCAGCTCGCGCTCCGCGCGCGCGAGGATCTCTGGCGTCCCGTCGCGGGAACAGTCGTCGACGAGAATGAATTCGAAGTCCTCACGCGCGTTCGCCTTCAGGCTCCTGAGTGTGTCGGGCGCATATTGCTGCACGTTGTAGAACGGCACGATGACGGAGAGCTTGACCACGTCAGGGACGTTAAGCGGGCAGCCCGTCATTCGTCTTGACGCCCCGTTTGATGACGGGTGAACGGCACGTGGCGAAGCCGTGAACCAGGCTTTTTCCCAGGGCGATCCCGGCCCGATTCGCCGTCCGGCGATGTGCTGTTAACCGTTTGTTGCATTCCGGTTGGGCGGAACCTCTCCATGGCTTCCTAGCGTCATCGGCGTGCCAGCAAGTGCGAAGAAATCCCTGCGGATCGCCGTTCTCGCGGACTCCGACACCCGGTGGAAATGGGGCGCGCTCACCGCGCAGCGCCTCACCCCCGCGGCTGCCGAGGCCCGGCTCGACGGCTACCTCCTGCGGGGGCGCGCCACCCCGACCCCCCGCCAGCTGCGGGAAGTCGGCGCCCGGGCGGACAGCCTCCGCGAGGTCACCGGCGTCGAGTTCCTGCGCGCGATGACGCAGGACCCGTACGACGTGCTCGTCCTCGCCCTGGTCGGCGGCGGAGTGCAGGCGATGCTGCACGGGCTGCGGAACGCCTGGGCCGGCTCCCCGCGGCGCCCCGTCGTCGTCACCGGGTACGTCGGCGTCGTCTACGAGAAGCTCGCCGACGGACTGCTGCTGCGGCACGGCGCGGACCTCGTCCTCGCCAACTCCCGCCACGACGCGGACCGGTTCCGGGCCGTGTACGAAGGGGTGGGCGCCGACGCCTCCGCGGTCACCGAGGTCGCGCTGCCCTTCCTCGGCGGGGCGCCCTACACCGGCGGCCACGAGCCCCGCACCGTGGTGTTCGCGGCCCAGCCGTCCGTGCCGGACAACCGCCGGGACCGCGCCTACCTGCTGGAGCGGCTCGTCGGGCACGCCCGCCGGCACCCCGGCACGGAGGTGCTGCTGAAGCTGCGCTCCCGGCCCGGCGAACACACCACCCACATCGAGGAACTGCCGTACCAGAAGCTGGTCCAGGGCATGCGGCCGCCGGCCAACTTCCGGCTGGTGTACGGCCACATGGGCGAGGTGCTGGACCGCACCGACCTGCTGGTCACGGTCAGCTCCACCGCCGCGCTGGAGGCCCTGCACCGGCGTGTCCCCACCGCGGTCCTCACCGACCTCGGGGTGCGCGAAGCGCTCGGCAACCACCACTTCATCGGCTCCGGCTGCCTCGCCTCCTGGGACCAGCTCGACGCCGGGCACCGTCCGGTGCCGGACGAGGAGTGGATGGCCCGGCAGGGCGTGGCCGCGGCGGGCGGGCCGGGAGGCGACCCGTCCGGGACGGACTCGTACGCCGCCGCCTTCGACGCGGCCCGCGAGCGCATCGCCGAGCTGCTCCAGCGGCCCGGCGGACTGCCGCCCCTGGCCCCCTACTACACCCCCGAGACCGCGCCCGGCTACCTGCCCGGCATCCTCGCCCGCCACCACCTCGGCCCCGACGGCGCCCCGCTGCCCGGCGCGCCCGCCGCCGACAAGGCCCCCGGCCCCGTCCGCCAGATCGTGCGCCGGGCCGCGCGCGGCGCCTACCGCCACGGCGTCCAGCGGGTCGCCCCGGTGATCCGGCGGATGGGCGAGCTGTGACCTCATCCCGACGCTTCCCCCCAGGAGTAGACCCCATGACCGACTCGGAAGCGGGCGGCGGCGCCCCGGTCCGCCGGGTGCTCGCGGTGATCCCCGCGCGCGGCGGCTCCAAGGGCGTCCCCGCGAAGAACCTCGCCCCCGTGGGCGGCGTCCCGCTGGTGGCCCGCGCGGTGCGCGAGTGCCGGGCGGCCCGGCTGGTGACCGACGTGGTGGTGTCCACCGACGACCAGGCCATCGCCGCCGCCGCCCGGGAGGCCGGCGCCGAGGTCGTGCTGCGCCCGGCCGCCATAGCCGGGGACACCGCCACCTCCGAGGCCGCGGTCCTGCACGCCGTGGACACCCACGAGGCGCTGCACGGCGCCGCCGTGGACGTGGTGCTGCTGGTGCAGTGCACCAGCCCGTTCCTGGTCCGCGAGGACGTCGACGCGGTGGCCGCGGCCGTCGCCGAGAAGGGCGCGGACACCGCCGTCACCGTGGCCCCCTTCCACGGCTTCCTCTGGCGGGACGGCGAGGACGCCGGCGGCGACGGCGCGTACGGCGTCAACCACGACGCGTCGTTCCGGCCCCGCCGCCAGGACCGCCCCCAGGACCTGCTGGAGACCGGCGCCGCGTACGCGATGGACGCCGCCGGCTTCCGCGAGCACCGCCACCGCTTCTTCGGCCGCACCGAGCTGGTGCGCACCGACCCGGCCCGGGTGCTGGAGATCGACGATCCGCACGACCTGGCCCGCGCCCGGGCCCTCGCCCCGCTCTTCGACGCGGCCCGCCCCGGCGCGCTGCCCGCCCACGACGACATCGACGCCGTGGTCCTCGACTTCGACGGCACCCAGACCGACGACCGGGTGCTGATCGACTCCGACGGACGGGAGCTCGTCGCCGTGCACCGCGGCGACGGACTCGGCATCGCGGCCCTCCGCCGGAGCGGCCTGCGGATGCTGATCCTGTCCACGGAACAGAACCCGGTCGTCGCCGCCCGCGCACGGAAGCTACGAATTCCCGTGCTGCACGGCATCGACCGGAAAGACCTCGCGCTGAAGCAGTGGTGCGAGGAGCAGGGCATCGCGCCGGAGCGCGTGCTCTACGTCGGCAACGACGTCAACGACCTGCCGTGCTTCGCCCTCGTCGGCTGGCCCGTGGCGGTCGCGAACGCCCATGACGTCGTGCGCGGCGCCGCACGCGCGGTCACCACCGTTCCCGGCGGTGACGGCGCGATCCGAGAGATCGCCAGCTGGATCCTCGGCCCCTCTCTCGAATCCCTCCCCAAGTAAGGACGACCCTGATGAGCACCCACTCCCGTCTGCGCACGTTCGGTTCGCGCGAGGTCGGCCCCGGCCGTCCCGTCTACATCTGCGGCGAGATCGGCATCAACCACAACGGTGAGCTGGAGAACGCCTTCAAGCTGATCGACGCGGCCGCCGAGGCCGGCTGCGACGCCGTGAAGTTCCAGAAGCGCACCCCGGAGATCTGCACCCCGCGCGACCAGTGGGACATCGAGCGCGACACCCCCTGGGGCCGGATGACCTACATCGACTACCGCCACCGGGTGGAGTTCGGCGAGGACGAGTACCGCGCCATCGACGACTACTGCCGCCGCAAGGGCATCGACTGGTTCGCCTCCCCGTGGGACACCGAGGCCGTCGCCTTCCTGGAGAAGTTCGACGTCCCCGCCCACAAGGTGGCCAGCGCCTCGCTCACGGACGACGAACTGCTGCGCGCCCTGCGCGCGACCGGCCGCACCGTCATCCTCTCCACCGGCATGTCCACGCCGAAGCAGATCCGGCACGCGGTCGAGGTCCTGGGCAGCGAGAACATCCTCCTGTGCCACGCCACCTCCACCTACCCGGCCAAGGCCGAGGAGCTGAACCTGCGCATGATCAACACGCTGGAGAAGGAGTACCCGAACGTCCCGATCGGCTACTCCGGCCACGAGACCGGCCTGCAGACCACCCTGGCCGCCGTCGCCCTCGGCGCCGTGTTCGTCGAGCGCCACATCACCCTCGACCGCGCCATGTGGGGCTCCGACCAGGCCGCCTCCGTCGAGCCGCAGGGCCTCACCCGCCTCGTCCGCGACATCCGCACCATCGAGGCCTCCCTCGGCGACGGCGTCAAGAAGGTCTACGACTCCGAGCTGGGCCCGATGAAGAAGCTGCGCCGCGTCGCCGGCGTCGTCGCCGACGCGGAGATCGCCGCGGCGGCGGGCGAACCGGTCGCGGTGTGAATCCAGGTCACTGACGACGGGACGGTCGTAACGCCGATGAGCCCCCGCGCCGGTCACGCCGGCCACCCCGCCCGCACGCTCGCCTTCGTGGAGAGCCCGGTACAGCTGCTGAACGTACTGGAGTGGGCGCACGTCCGCGGCCTGCGCGGCGCCGCCGGCCGGACCCGGCCGGCCGTGCCGCCGCAGGCGCGGCGGTCACCGGCCGGGGCGCCGCCCGTCCCGCCGGCGCAGCCCGCCGGGCCGCCGTCGCCCGCGGCGGCGCCGGCCGGGCCGCCGCAGGCCGGCGCGGAGCTCACCGTCGTCGTCCTGTCCCCGACCGACCCCATGACCCGGGGCCAGCTGCGCCGCATGGCGGACCTGGCCCGGGACGAGGGACACCGGGTGCGCTGGGAGGAGGCGCGGGGCGGCACGACCGCGCCCTTCCACACCGTCGGCGGCCTGGCTGGCCCGCTGCGCCGCGCCGACCGCATCGTCATGGGCGACCCGTTCTCCCGCTACGTCCAGCTCCTGCTGACCATCACCCGCGCCCGCGACCTGGTGGTCGTGGACGACGGCACCGCGACGATGGAGTTCGTTGCCCAGCTGGCCCGCGGCGAACGCCTGGTGCGCTGGCACCGCAAGGGCGGCCGCCCCGGCGCCCGCGACCTGCTCTTCGCGCCGGTGTCCGCCTCCGCCCGCCGCCGGCTGACGCCCAGCGCGCACCGGCGGGTCGAGGTCTTCTCCTCGATGCCGGTGACCGAGGTCCCGGACGGCGTCACCGTCACCGCCAACGACTTCACGTGGACCCGGGCCCGCTTCGGCCCGCCGCGCATCACCGGCGGCGCGGACCTGGTCGGCACCTCCCTGGTGGAGACCGGCGTCGTGGACGGCGACCGCTACCTGCAGGCCGTCCGCGCCCTGGCCGGGACGCACGGCGCCACCCGCTACTTCGCCCACCGCCGGGAGAGCGCCGAGAAGCTCCACCGCCTGGCCGCCGAGACCGGTCTGGAGATCGTCCGCCCGGATCTGCCCCTGGAGCTCATCGCCCGCCGCGGCCCGATCGGCCGTACGATCCTCAGCTTCCCCAGCACGGTCGTGCACACCCTCCCGCTGGCCCTGGCCGGCACCGGCGTCCGGGTCGCGGTCTGCGACATCGACCCGGCCTGGCTCACCCGCACGGCCTCGCCCCGGGCCCAGGGGTTCCTGTCGGGGGTGACGGGCACGGCCCGGGACGTCCACCGGCTCACGGCGACGGTCCGCCCGGCCTGACCCCCGCGCGCGGCGAGGCCGGCGGACCCCTCCGCCCGCGGCCAGCCCGGCGGACCCCTCCGCGCCCGGCGAGGCCGGCGGACTCTACCGGAAGCGAGGGGCCGCGGTCCCGGTTCCTGGACATCGCGCGCGTGATCGCGGTCAGGCGTGGTATGCGTGGAGGGAGAAAACAGAGGTCTTACCCACCAGAGTCCACCGCCATGCGTCCGCCGGTCACTTTTTCTTCCCCTAACGGGCTGAAGATTCGTTGAACGAGGGGTAGTCGACCAGCCGGGCGTCCTACCCTTCAGAGGGTGAAGCAATTGATGTCCCTAGAGTCCGAGGCCGGCCTCGCGGGGGATGCGCTCCCCGGAGTGCTGAGCGAGTCCCTGCGCGCCGAACTCATCGCCTTCCGTCGCGACTTGCACATGCACCCCGAGCTGGGCAACCAGGAGTTCCGTACGACCGCCGCGATCAAGGAGCGGCTGGAGCAGGCAGGGCTCCGCCCCCGCGTCCTCGCCACCGGGACGGGACTCCTGTGCGACATCGGGGCCACGGAGGGCGAGCGCCCGGCCGTGCCGCTCCTGGCGCTCCGCGCGGACATCGACGCCCTGCCCATCCCGGACACCAAGACCGACTGCCCGTACCGGTCGACCGTGCCCGACCGCGCCCACGCCTGCGGCCACGACGTGCACACCACCGTCGTCCTCGGCGCCGGGCTGGTCCTCGCCGACCTGCACGCCAAGGGGCTGCTCTCCCGTCCGGTGCGGCTGCTCTTCCAGCCCGCCGAGGAGGTGCTGCCCGGCGGCGCCCTCGGCGCCATCGCGGACGGCGCGCTCGACGGGGTCGGCCGGATGCTCGCCCTGCACTGCGACCCCAAGGTCGAAGCGGGCCGGATCGGTCTGCGGCACGGCCCCATCACCAGCGCCTGCGACCGGCTGGAGATCACCCTGGACGGACCCGGCGGGCACACCGCCCGTCCCCATCTGACCACCGACCTGGTCACCGCCGCCGCCCGCGTCGCCCTGGACGTCCCCGCGCTCGTCGCCCGGCGCGTCGACACCCGCGCCGGACTCGCGCTGACCTGGGGCCGCATCGAGTCCGGCCACGCCCCGAACGTGATCCCGCAGCACGCCGAGCTGTCCGGGACCATCCGCTGCCTGGACATCGACGCCTGGCGGGAGGCGCCCGACATCGTGCACGCGGCCATCGACGAGGTCGCCACCCTGCACCGCGCCAAGTCGGAGATCACCTACATGCGGGGGGTGCCGCCGGTCGTCAACGACCGGGAGTCCACCGAACTGCTGCGCCGGGCCATGGTCGCCCGGCGGGGCATGAAGTCCGTCGAGAGCACCGAGCAGAGCCTGGGCGGCGAGGACTTCTCCTGGTATCTGGAGGAGGTGCCCGGCGCGATGGCACGCCTCGGCGTGCGCCGGCCGGGCGACCGCACCGTCCGCGACCTCCACCAGGGCGACTTCGACGCCGACGAGCACGCGATCACCGTCGGTGTGGAGTTGCTCACCGCGGCGGCCTTCCTGGACGCCGACGGTCCCCGCGGCTGACCGGGCGGCCCCCCCTGGGGGCCGTCCCCCTTTCCGGCGCAACACGGATACAAGCCAATCGTGCACTGTCCGCAACCGTGCCGCGAGGAGCGTCACAATTCGAGTTCAGACAGTGTTTGCCTCGAATCGATAACGGCTTCCCGAGAGGGTTTTTTGCGACATCTACGCGCGTTACGATGCCGCGAAGCCGACGCCGAAGGGGCGTCTCGGCCGGAGCGCCGTCACGGTGCTCCCATCAAGCGCCTCCAAGGCGCTCAGGTCAGGTGAAGGAGCCTTCCCGTGCGCCGGGTAGCCAAGCTTTCCGCTGCGTGTATCGCGTCCGCAGCTCTCGCACTGACTGCCACTGCCTGTGGCAGCACCTCCTCCGACAACGAGTCCGGCTCGTCCTCCTCGGGTGACGGCAAGGGCGTCAGAATCGGTCTCGCCTTCGACGTCGGCGGCCGCGGCGACCGCTCGTTCAACGACTCCGCCGCGCGCGGCGCCGACAAGGCGAAGAAGGAGTTCGGCGGCGAGATCAAGGAACTGACCGCCAAGACCTCCGACACCGAGGCCGACCGCGAGCAGCGCCTGTCGGACCTGGCGGAGGCCGGTTACAACCCGATCATCGGTGTCGGCTACGCCTACGCCGCCTCCATGACCAAGGTCGCGGCCAAGTACCCGAAGACCAGCTTCGGCATCGTCGACTCGGTCGTAAACGCCAAGAACGTCGACAGCATCACCTTCACCGAGGAGCAGGGCTCCTACCTGGCCGGCGTCGCCGCCGCGCTGAAGACCAAGTCGAAGCACGTCGGCTTCATCGGCGGTGTCGACGTCCCGCTGATCAAGAAGTTCGAGGCGGGCTTCGCGCAGGGCGTCAAGGACACCGACCCGAAGATCAAGGTCGACACCCAGTACCTGTCCCACGGCTCGGACACCTCCGGCTTCGCCAGCCCCGACAAGGGCAAGGAGGCCGCGCAGGGCATGCTGGACAACGGCGCCGACGTGATCTACTCGGCGGCCGGCTCCTCCGGCAACGGCGCGATCGAGGCCGTCAGCGGCAAGAAGGGCGCCTGGGCCATCGGCGTGGACTCGGATCAGTACAACATCCCGGGTCTGGCCAAGTACAAGAACGCGATCCTGACCTCGATGGTCAAGAACGTGGACGTCGGTGTCTACGACTTCGCGAAGTCCGTCCACGAGGGCAAGCCGCTGACCGGCACCAACAGCTACTCGCTCGCCAAGAACGGCGTCTCGCTGGCCACCAGCGGCGGCTTCATCGACGACATCCAGGCCAAGCTGGACGCGGCGAAGAAGAAGATCGTCGACGGCTCGATCAAGGTCAAGACCACCCCGTGACCTGACGGGTCCCGTCCGACCCAGGCTCGGCGCGGGGGCGCCTGACGGAGCCCCCCGCCGAGCCATAACAATGTGTCAACTCTACGCGTGTAGCGTGGAGTTGCCGCGCTAGCGTCGCCGACGCCCTGCCCCCTCCCCGCAGCCCCCTTCCCCGAGGAGAGTGCGCCATCAACGCGTCCAGCCCTCCCGCTGCCGTCGAACTGCGCGGCATCACCAAGCGTTTCCCCGGCGTCGTCGCCAACCGCGACATCGACATCACGGTCCGCACGGGCACCGTCCACGCCCTGTGCGGCGAGAACGGCGCCGGCAAGTCCACCCTGATGAAGATCCTCTACGGCATGCAGCAGCCGGACGAGGGCACCATCACCGTCAACGGGGAACAGGTCGTCCTGCACAACCCCGGCGACGCCATCGCCCGCGGCATCGGCATGGTGCACCAGCACTTCATGCTCGCCGACAACCTCACCGTGCTGGAGAACGTCGTCCTCGGCGCGGAGAAGCTGCACGGCATCGGGGGCAGGGCACGGGCGAAGATCATGGAGATCTCCGACGCCTACGGCCTCGGCGTGCGGCCCGACGCCCTCGTGGAGGAACTCGGCGTCGCCGACCGCCAGCGCGTGGAGATCCTCAAGGTCCTCTACCGCGGCGCCAAGACCCTCATCCTGGACGAGCCCACGGCCGTCCTGGTGCCGCAGGAGGTCGACGCCCTCTTCGACAACCTGCGCGAGCTGAAGGCCGAGGGCCTCACCGTCATCTTCATCTCCCACAAGCTGGGCGAGGTGCTCTCCGTCGCCGACGAGATCACCGTCATCCGGCGCGGCACCACCGTCGGCACGGTCGAGCCGCGCGGCACCACCCCCCGGCAGCTCGCCGAGCTGATGGTCGGCAGCGAACTGCCCACCCCGGAGACCGAGGAGTCCACGGTCACGGACGTGCCGATGCTCACGGTGGACGGCCTGCACCTGACGCAGACCGACCTCGACGGCGTCGAGCGCGTCATCCTGGACGAGATCTCCTTCACCATCCACAAGGGCGAGGTCCTCGGCATCGCCGGTGTGGAGGGCAACGGCCAGTCCGAACTGGTCGAGGCGATCATGGGCATGCGCCGGCCCGACGCCGGTGTCGTCACCCTCGACGGCGCCGACATCTCCCACGCCCCCACCCGCGACCGCCGCGAGTCCGGCATCGGCTACGTCCCCGAGGACCGCCACCGCCACGGCCTGCTGCTGGAAGCGCCGCTGTGGGAGAACCGCATCCTCGGCCACGTCACCGAGAAGCCCAACTCGCGCGGCGGACTGCTCGACCCCAAGGCGGCCCGCGCCGACACCCAGCGCATCGTCGAGGCGTACGACGTGCGCACCCCCGGCATCGACGTCACCGCCGCCTCCCTGTCCGGCGGCAACCAGCAGAAGCTGATCGTCGGCCGTGAGATGAGCCACAATCCCAAGCTGCTCATAGCCGCCCACCCCACCCGCGGTGTGGACGTCGGCGCGCAGGCCGCGATCTGGGACCACATCCGCGAGGCCCGCCGCGAGGGTCTGGCCGTGCTGCTGATCTCCGCCGACCTGGACGAGCTGATCGGGCTCTCCGACACCCTGCGGGTGATGTACCGCGGCCGCCTGGTCGCCGACGCCGACCCCGCCACGATCACCCCCGAGGAGCTGGGCTCCGCCATGACGGGTGCGGCCACCGGCCACCTGGAGCACGCAGAGGACGACGCGCGATGAACAAGCTGACCTCACGGATCGACAAGGAGCGGCTGGCCCTCGGCATCGCCGCGCCGCTGCTGGCGGTGGTCGCCGCGCTCGTCGTCACCACCCTGGTGATCCTCGCGACCGGCAAGAACCCCGGCGACGCCTTCAGCGACATGGTGACGTACGGCTTCGCCAGCGACAGCCAGGTCTACATCCTGAACAAGGCGACGACGTACTACCTCGCCGGTGTCGCGGTGGCCGTCGGCTTCCGCATGAACCTGTTCAACATCGGCGTCGACGGCCAGTACCGGCTCGCCGCGTTCATCGCCGCCGTCCTCGGCGGGGCGCTCAGCCTGCCCGGCTGGCTCGCCATCCCGCTGATCATCCTGTGCGCCATGGCGACCGGCGCCCTGTGGGCGGCCATCGCCGGCGTCCTGAAGGTGACCCGCGGCGTCAGCGAGGTCATCGCGACGATCATGCTGAACTCGATCGCCACCGCGATCATCGCCTACCTGCTGCAGCCCGGGAAACTGGGCCGGCTCGACCAGGCGGGCACCCTCGTCTCCACCGAGCCGCTGCCGTCGTCCTCCTACTTCTTCAGCTTCGACACCGGCCCGGCCGGCGAGCTGTGGGGCTTCGTCGTCGTCGCCGTGCTCGTCGGCATCGCCTACTGGTTCGTGCTGGGCCGCACCCGGTTCGGCTTCGACCTGCGCACCGTCGGCCAGTCCGAGACCGCCGCCGCCGCGAGCGGTGTCGGGGTGAAGAAGATGGTCGCCACCAGCATGATCATCTCGGGTGCGGTGGCCGGCCTGATCGGCATGCCGACCCTGCTCAACGACAGCCACCAGTTCAGCAACGACTTCCCGGCCGGCGTCGGCTTCACCGGCATCGCCATCGCGCTGCTCGGCCGCAACCACCCGGTCGGCATAGCGCTCGGCGCCCTGCTCTGGGGCTTCCTCGAGCGCACCACCAACCACCTGGAGTTCCAGGGGTACGACAAGGAGATCCTCGGCGTCATCCAGGGCGTCATCGTCCTGTGCGTCGTCATCGCCTACGAGGTCGTACGCCGCTTCGGGATGAAGCGCCAGCAGCAGCGGGTCGGCGCCGAACTCGCCGCCCGGGCCGCCGCTCCGACGAAGAAGCAGGAGGTGGCGTGATGACTGCCACGATGACCGACGCGCCGCCGCCCGCGGCCCCCAAGACGGCCGGCGCCGCCCCGCGTCCCGGCCGCTCCACCGGCATGGTCCTCATGATCGTCGCCGGTGCGCTGCTGCTCCTGGCCGCGGTCCGCGTGATCACCGGCGCCGACCAGCTCGACTCCGCCGGACAGGTCGGCGCCGCCCTCGGCCTCGCCGTGCCGATCGGCCTCGCCGGTCTCGCCGGCCTGTGGTCGGAGCGGGCCGGCGTGGTCAACATCGGCCTCGAGGGCATGATGATCCTCGGCACCTTCGGCGCCGGCTGGATCGGCTGGCAGTCCAGCCCCTGGCTCGGCCTGGTGTGCGGGATCGGCTTCGGTGTCCTCGGCGGCCTGGTGCACGCCGTCGCCACCATCACCTTCGGCGTCGACCACATCGTCTCCGGCGTCGCCGTCAACCTCCTCGCGCTCGGCACCACCCAGTACCTCGCCAAGCTGTTCTTCGCGGACGGCCACGCGGCCGAGGAGGGCGGCAACCCCAAGCAGTCCCCGCCCGTGGAGTCGCTGCCGCACGTCACCGTCCCCGGCCTGTCGGACGGCCTCGCGTCGATCGAGAAGCACCACTGGTTGCTGGTCTCCGACCTCGCCGGCATCATCGGCGGCCTGGTCACCAACCTCTCCGTGATCACCGTCCTCGCCGTGCTGCTGTTCGCCGGGAGCTGGTGGCTGCTGTGGCGCACCCCGTTCGGGCTGCGGCTGCGGTCCTGCGGTGAGAACCCGGTCGCCGCGGAGTCGCTCGGCGTCGACGTCTACCGCTACAAGTACGCCGCCGTGGCCGTCTCCGGCGGTCTGGCCGGCCTCGGCGGCGCCTTCCTCGCGCTGGTCACCTCGCACACCTACCTGGAGGGCCAGACCGGAGGCCGCGGCTACATCGGACTCGCGGCCATGATCTTCGGCAACTGGCGTCCGGGCGGCCTCGCGATGGGCGCCGGCCTGTTCGGCTACTCCGACGCGCTGCAGCTGCGCAACGGCGGTGTCACCGTCCACGCGCTGCTCCTGCTGCTCGTCGTCCTGCTGGCGCTGCTGGCCGGCTGGAAGCTGTACAAGAAGGCCCTCGTGCCGGGCGTGGTCAGCGCCGTCACGGCCGCGCTGGTCCTGGTCTGGTACCTGCTCACCGACGAGGTCCCGAGCGACTTCGTGGGCGCCACGCCGTACGTCGTCACGCTGCTCGTGCTGTCGCTGTCCGCGCAGCGCCTGCGGATGCCGAAGGCGGACGGCATGCGCTACCGGAAGGGTCAGGGCAAGTGACGCAGAACACGGCCGCGTTCGACTGGGACGCGCTGCGCGCCGCGGCGCGGGAGGCCATGTCCCACGCCTACGTCCCCTACTCCGGATATCCGGTCGGCGTCGCCGCCCTGGTCGACGACGGCCGCACCGTCACCGGCTGCAACGTGGAGAACGCCTCCTACGGCCTCTCCCTGTGCGCCGAGTGCGGTCTGGTCTCGGAGCTGCAGCGCACGGGCGGCGGCCGGCTCACCCACTTCACCTGCGTGGACGGCGACGGCGCCCTGCTGGTCCCGTGCGGCCGCTGCCGCCAGCTGCTCCACGAGTTCGGCGGCCCCGGCCTGCTGCTGGACACACCGGCGGGGATCCTCCCGCTGTCCGAGATGCTGCCCCAGGCCTTCGGCCCGGACCATCTCACCAAGTAACTCCCGTACGGCCCCCCTGACCCGCCCAGGGGGGCCGTGCACTTCGCACCTCCCGGAAGGAAGCCCTCAGCCATGGCCATGGACGCCATCTCCGTCATCCGCACCAAGCGGGACCGCGGCGAGCTGACCGACGAGCAGATCGACTGGGTCATCGACGCCTACACCCGCGGCGAGGTCGCCGACGAGCAGATGTCCGCGCTCGCCATGGCGATCCTGCTGAACGGCATGAACCGCCGCGAGATCGCCCGCTGGACCGCGGCCATGATCGCCTCCGGTGAGCGCATGGACTTCTCCTCGCTGTCCCGCCCGACCGCCGACAAGCACTCGACGGGCGGCGTCGGCGACAAGATCACCCTGCCGCTGGCCCCGCTCGTCGCGGCCTGCGGCGCGGCCGTGCCCCAGCTCTCCGGCCGGGGCCTCGGCCACACCGGCGGCACCCTGGACAAGCTGGAGTCGATCCCGGGCTGGCGCGCCCTGCTCTCGAACGAGGAGATGCTGCACGTCCTCGACACCACCGGCGCGGTGATCTGCGCGGCGGGCGACGGCCTGGCCCCCGCGGACAAGAAGCTGTACGCGCTCCGCGACGTCACCGGCACGGTCGAGGCGATCCCGCTGATCGCCTCGTCGATCATGTCGAAGAAGATCGCCGAGGGCACGGGCTCGCTGGTCCTGGACGTGAAGGTCGGCACCGGCGCCTTCATGAAGACGATCGAGGACGCCCGCGAGCTGGCGTCCACGATGGTGGGCCTGGGCACCGACCACGGTGTGCGGACGGTCGCGCTCCTCACGGACATGTCCACCCCCCTCGGCCTGACCGCGGGCAACGCCCTGGAGGTCCGCGAGTCGGTGGAGGTCCTGGCGGGCGGCGGCCCGGCGGACGTCGTCGAGCTGACGATCGCCCTGGCCCGCGAGATGCTCGACGCGGCCGGCGTCGAGGACGCCGACCCCGCGAAGGCCCTGGCCGACGGCTCGGCGATGGACGTGTGGCGCCGGATGATCGCGGCGCAGGGCGGCGACCCCGACGCCCCGCTGCCCACCTCGAAGGAACAGCACGTGGTCAAGGCCCCGGCCTCGGGCGTGCTCACCCGCCTGGACGCCTACGACATCGGCATCGCCGCCTGGCGCCTGGGCGCGGGCCGCGCCCGCAAGGAGGACCCGGTGCAGGCGGCGGCGGGCGTCGAGATGCACGCCAAGCCGGGCGACACCGTGACCGCGGGCCAGCCCCTGCTCACGCTGCACACGGACACCCCCGAGCGCTTCGACTACGCGCTGCAGGCGGTGGAGGGCTCCTACGACATCGCGGCGCCGGGCACCGCCTTCCAGGCCACGCCGGTCGTGCTGGAGCGCATCGCCTGACCTGCGCGACTCCCGCTCGGGGCGAAGGGGACCGGTGTCTGCGCACCGGTCCCCTTCGTGCTCCCCGACGGCTGGGGAGCCCTGCCGGCCGGCCCGGCGCCGCCCGGGCGCACAGCCCGCCCACGCGGCCCGGACCGGGCGGCCACGGCCGTGCGGGCGGGGCGGTGACGGGCCGGTCGCGATGAGTTCCGGCCGGGCCGCCGGTCTACCGCACGTGGATGCCGAGAAGCCCGCCGTGCTCGTGCTGCCCGGTCCCGTCGGCCGTGCGGAGGCGGCACGGCTCTGTGCCGGCCTGCGGGCGCTGCTGGAGGGCGGCGGCGCCGGGGTGGTGGTGTGCGACGTGGGCGGGCTCGGGCCGCCGGGGCTGGCGGCCGTCGAGCTGCTCGCCCGGCTCCAGCTCACCGCCCGCAGGGCCGGCGGGCGGATCCGGCTGCGGAACCCCGATCCCGCGCTATGCGCCCTGCTGGACCTGGTCGGGCTCCGCCTCCAGGTGGAGGGGCAGGCCGAAGAGGGGGAACCAGCGCCCGGTGTCGAGGAAGCAGTGGAAACCGGTGATCCGGCCGTCTGAGACCTCCAGCACCTGCACCGCCCACGGAGTGAACCCGCCGCTGTCCGGGTCCGGCTTGTACTGGGCGAAGCCCGGCAGGCCGTTCGCCTCGACCGGCAGCAGACGGGAGCCGGCGCAGGAGGCGCCGAGCGTGGTCATGAAGCCGGTGATGTCCGCCGTGCCGCGCAGCCACAGGTCGAACGGCGGCATCGTCATCACGGCGTCCTCGTGCAGCAGCGCCGTCAGCGCCGTCATGTCGTACCCCTCGAATGCCTTGACGTAGCGCTCCAGGAGCCTGCGCTGCTCCTCGTCCAGCGGGTCGGACACCGCCCCCTCGGCCCCCGCGTCCCCGCGAGCGGCCAGCGTGGCCCGGGCCCGCTGCAACGCGCTGTTCACCGAGGCGACCGTGGTGCCCAGCAGCTCGGCGACCTCGCTCGCCCTCCAGGCCAGCACCTCGCGCAGGATCAGCACCGCCCGCTGCTTGGGCGGCAGTTGCTGCAGGGCCGCCATGAAGGCCAGCCGGACGGACTCCTTGGCGACGGCGGCCTCGGCCGGGTCGGTCACGGCCGGCAGCACCCGGGCGTCCGGCACCGGCTCCAGCCAGGTGTGGTCCGGGCGGGGCGACAGCGCCGCCTGCGCGAGCGGGGTGGACTCCGTCAGGTCCATGGGTCTGGCCCGCCTGTTGCCCGCCGCCAGCATGTCCAGGCACACGTTCGTCGCGATCCGGTACAGCCACGAGCGCAGGGAGGACCGGCCCTCGAACGAGCCGTAGCCGCGCCATGCCCGCACCAGGGTGTCCTGCACCGCGTCCTCGGCCTCGAAGGAGGACCCGAGCATCCGGTAGCAGTACCCGGTCAGCTCGGTCCGGTGCTTCTCCAGTGCGACGTCGATGTCCGCCGTCGCCGTGGTCTCGCCCATCGTCCACCCGCCCCTGTGGCCGTCCTGTCCGCGCGTCGTCGCGCCCCAGCACTCAGGAAGCTACCCCAGCCCACTGACAACGGCCCGGCGAGCGGAGAAGGCGCAGCTCAGGACGTCGGTCCCGACGGCAGGAGCGGCCGGGTCAGCGCGCGCCCGCCGGTTCGGGCCGGCCCGCCGAACGGGCCGCCCGCGTGCCGAGCAGGGTGATCGCGACGACGCCGAGGACCGCGAGGAGGCCGACGCCGACCGTGCCGGCCCAGCCGTCCGAGCGGAAGGCCAGCGCGCCGGCCGTGCTGCCGGCGCTGGAGCCGATGTAGTACGCGGACTGGTACAGCGCCGAGGCCTGCGCGCGGCCCCGGGCGGCGGTCCTGCTGACCGCCGAGGAGGCGACCGCGTGCCCGGCGAAGAAGCCCGCCGTGATCAGCACCAGGCCCAGCAGGACCAGCGGGAGGGAGGCGGTCAGGGACAGCAGCAGGCCCGCCGCCGTCGTGCCGCCCGCCAGGTACAGCGCGCCCCGGCGGCCGCACCGGCCCACCAGCCGGCCCGCGGTGGACGCGGAGACCGTGCCCACCAGGTACACCAGGAAGATCGAGCCCACGACGCCCTGCGGCAGCCCGAACGGCTCGGCGGTCAGCCGGTATCCGATCACCGTGTACACGCCGCCGAACACCGTCATGAACAGCGCGCCGATCGCGTACAGGCGGCGCAGCAGCGGGTTGCCGAGGTGGCCGCGGACGGTGCCGAGCAGCACCCGCGGGCGCAGTGAGCCCGCCGTGAAGTGCCGCGGCGCCGGCAGCAGCAGCCGGAACGCCACCGCGCAGGCGACCGCCAGGACGCCGATGACGCCGACGGAGATCCGCCAGCCCCACTCCTGGGCGACCCAGCCGGTGATCACCCGGCCGCTCATCCCGCCGACGCTGTTGCCCGCAACGAACAGCCCGATGGCCGTGACCAGCGCCTTCGGCTGCACCTCCTCGGCCAGGTAGGCCTGCGCCGAGGCCGGGAGCCCGGCCAGCGCGGCGCCCTGCACGGCCCGCAGCACCACCAGCGCGCCGAGCGACGGCGCGAACGGCACGAGCAGGCCGACCGTGACGGCGACGGCCAGCGAGGCCGTCATCACCGTACGGCGGCCGAAGCGCTCCGACAGGGCGCTCATCGGCAGCACGAACAGGGCCAGCCCGCCGGTCGCCGCGGCCACGGTCCAGCTCGCCTCGCTCGCCGTGACCCCGAACTCGCCGGAGATCAGCGGCAGCAGGGCCTGGGTGGAGTAGAGGAGGGCGAAGGTCGCCACTCCGGCGAGGAAGAGGGCGAGGCTCATCCGGCGGTAGCCGGGGCCGCCCGGGGCCGTACGGGAGTCGGAGCCGGAAGGGGGAACGGGTGAGGCGGCGCCCACGCGGGTGGACGCCCCGGTACTGGCGGGAGACATGCCTCGACCGTACGGACGGCCCCGCTCATCCGTCCAATGCACGGAACCGCCATAATCGTTCCCATGCTGCATCAGCAGAGGTCACAGGAGCGGCTGTCACCGTCCGGTGACACAGAAGACGTGCACAAGACGGTGCGGCTGCTCGCGCCGCGGCTCGCCCACTTCGCCGGCGTGGCCCGCACCGAGCACGTCACCCGGGCCGCGCAGGAGATGAACGTCCCGCAGTCCACGCTGTCGAGGACGATGGCCCGCCTGGAGCAGGACCTCGGCGTCGACCTGTTCGCCCGCCACGGCCGCACGGTGTCCCTGACCACCGCCGGCCGCACCTTCCTCGCCGCCGTCGAACGGGCCCTCGCCGAGGTCGAGCGCGCCGTCGAGGAGGTCCGCGCGGACGCCGACCCGGCCACCGGCAAGGTCGCCTTCGGCTTCCTGCACACCATGGGCGCCGAGACCGTGCCCGCCCTGCTGCACGCCTTCCGCGCCGATCACCCGCGCGTGCGCTTCAGCCTGGTCCAGAACTACGGCGAGGCGATGCTGGAGCGGCTGCGCGCCGGCGAACTCGACCTCTGCCTCACCTCGCCCGTGCCGGACGCCCCCGACCTGGTCGCCCGCCGCCTGGACGAGCAGAAGCTCCGCCTCGTCGTCCCCGCCGACCACCGCCTCGCCGGACGCCGCCGCATCCGCCTGGCCGAGGCGGCCGACGAGACCTTCGTCACCCTGGAGCCCGGCTACGGCCTGCGGCGCATCACCGACGCCCTGTGCCGCGAGGCCGGCTTCGCACCCCGCATCGCCTTCGAGGGCGAGGAGGCGGAGACGCTGAGGGGCCTGGTGGCGGCAGGTCTGGGGGTGGCCCTGCTGCCCCCTCCGACGGTCCCCAGACCGGGCGTGGTGGAACTGGCGGTCACCGCACCGAGAGCGGTACGGGAGATCGGCGTCGCCTGGCTGGCCGACCGCCCGGACACCCCGCCCGTGGCCGCCTTCAAGAAGTTCCTGCTCTCCAGAAGGGGCAACCTGCTGCACACCTAGGCGCGCGGGCGGCGTCCCTATCGCCGCAGCGACCTGCCGAACCCGGCGGCCAGCGGCATCCGCAGTCCGATCGGCGGCGGGGCGGCGAGGGCGTCCTCCACCGGCCGTGACACCGGGTGCCCGAACAGCGCCCCCATGGCGAAGTCCACGGCGAGACAGAGCACTTCCTCCCGGTGCCCGTGCAGGCCGTGTCCGTCGGAGTGCACCTCGAACCGGCACACCTCCCGGTTCGCCTTCTTCGCCCGCGCCGCGAACCGGAACGACAGCTCGGGGTCGGTGCGTCCGTCGTTCGTGCCGTGCACGATCAGCACCCGGCGCCCGGCGAGCTGCTTGACCGGCTCGGCGGGCGCGGCCACGTCCTCCTCCGGCAGCCAGGGGGCGAGGGCCACCACGGAGCCGACGGCCTCGTGCCCGCCGGCCCGCAGCGCCGCGCGTGCGCCCATGTCCACCCCGGCCAGGCAGACCGGCACGTCCCCGTAGCGTCGTACGACCTCCTCGGTGGCCCACTCGGCGTCCGCCGCCGGATGCGCCTCGCTGCCGTTCCAGCCGCGATAGCGGTAGTGGACGGGGTGGACGGCCAGCCCCTCGGCCCGGCCCGCGCGGGCGAGCGCGCGGCCCAGGGAGCGGACGAGGGTCATCGCCCGGACGGGGGACGGACGGCGGGCGGAGACCTCCTCGCCGCCGGGGAGCAGCAGCACCGCTCCGCTCACCGAGGCCGGCTGCGGGCCGACCGTCTTTCCGAGCCTGGCCGTTCGGGCCGGCGTCGCTTGCTGTCCCATGACAGAACAGTGTCAGAAGGGGCGGTGCACCAAACCCGTCGGTGCGGTCACCGTTGCGTATCGACGGAAAAGAGCCGGAGAACAGTCGCCGCGCACACCGCCGCCTCTACGCGCGTAGGAGTTAGAGTGCGGAAATGACGAGCCAGACTGCACCGACGGGGGACGGCCCGGCGGCCGTCCCGGCGCACGTTCCCACGCCGGACCAGATCCGCCGTGCGCCCAAGGTACTGCTGCACGATCATCTCGACGGCGGACTCCGCCCGGAGACCGTCGTGGACCTGGCCCGGGAGACGGGCTACCGCGATCTGCCCGAGACCGACCCGGACAAGCTGGGGCTCTGGTTCCGCGAGGCCGCCGACTCCGGCTCGCTGGAACGCTATCTGGAGACCTTCCGGCACACCGTCGGCGTGATGCAGACCAGCGACGCCCTGGTCCGGGTGGCCCGCGAGTGCGCCGAGGACCTCGCCGAGGACGGGGTCGTCTACGCCGAGGTCCGCTACGCGCCGGAGCAGCACCTCGACGGGGGGCTCTCCCTGGAGGAGGTGGTGGAGGCCGTGAACGAGGGATTCCGGCAGGGCGAGCGGCGCGCTCGGGACAACGGCCGGCGGATCCGCGTCGGCGCCCTGCTGACCGCGATGCGGCACGCGGCCCGCTCCCTGGAGATCGCCGAACTCGCCAACCGCCACCGGGACTCCGGCGTGGTCGGCTTCGACATCGCCGGCGCCGAGGCCGGCTATCCGCCCACCCGGCACCTGGACGCATTCGAATTCCTCAAGCGGGAGAACAATCATTTCACCATCCACGCCGGCGAGGCCTTCGGGCTGCCGTCCATCTGGCAGGCGCTGCAGTGGTGCGGCGCCGACCGGCTCGGGCACGGGGTGCGGATCATCGACGACATCGAGGTCCGCGAGGACGGCTCGGTCCGGCTCGGCCGGCTCGCCTCGTACGTCCGGGACAAGCGGATCCCGCTGGAGCTGTGCCCCAGTTCCAACCTGCAGACCGGGGCCGCGCCCTCCTATGCCGAGCACCCCATCGGACTGCTGCGCCGGCTGCATTTCCGGGCCACCGTGAACACCGACAACCGGCTGATGTCGCACACCACGATGAGCCGGGAGTTCGAGCACCTCGTCGAGGCGTTCGGTTACACCCTCGACGACCTGCAGTGGTTCTCCGTCAATGCGATGAAATCAGCGTTCATCCCTTTCGATGAACGATTGGCGATGATCAATGACGTCATCAAGCCGGGATATTCGGCGCTGAAGTCCGAATGGCTGTTCCAGCAGACCGCCTCCACCAGCGGTTCCGGCGGCGCCCAGAGATGAAAGCCCGGCATTCCGGCCCCGGAATGCGGACGCGTGCGCGCACACCGTCCGCATTCCGGGGTTTGCGGCGGGCGGCTTGCGGTGTTTACGGTCGTGGACCGCTCAGATCGTTCCTGATCTCCCGTCTCCGCAATGCAAGGACGCATTCACCATGAAGCAGTCTGCTGCCAAGAGCCTGGGCGTCGCCGCCCTCGGTGCCGCCGTCGCCGCCGTGGGCGCGGGCGCCGCCCACGCGGCCCCGGCCGCCCCGGACGCCGGCCGGACCCTGGACACCGTCACCAGGACGCTGCCGTCCGAGCAGCTCGTCGAGGCGCTGCCCGGCAGCGGTCCGGCCAAGGCGCCGGCGCCCGTGGCCAAGCGCGGTGGCGCCGTGAAGCCGGCCGGCGGCAAGGGCGCGTCCGCCGCGCGGCCCCTCGGCAAGAGCGTCCTCGCCGGAAGCCCGACCAAGCCGGCCGCCCGGCTGCTCGGCGGACTGCCGCTGCGGGGGCTGCCCACGCACGGTGTGCCCGTCAACGGGATCCCGGTCGGCTGACACCGGCCTCGGCCCGACGCGCGCGGGGCGCTCCGGCGGGGCCGGACGCGCCCCCGTGGTCTGCCGGGCTGCCGGCTCACCAGGCGGTGCGGACCTTGTCCTCCGAGGGCAGCAGGATCCACAGCGCTATGTACAGCAGGAACTGCGGGCCCGGCAGCAGGCACGACAGCAGGAAGATCACCCGCATCGTGGTCGCGGAGGTGCCGAAGCGCCGCGCCAGCGCGGCGCACACTCCGCCGATCATGCGGCCGTGGGTGGGGCGGGCAAGGCGGGTCATGGTCGCTCCTGTCGTGTTCTCGGCCCGCTTCCGGACCGGTGGCCGGGGCCGCCCGGGTGGCGGCCGCTGTGTCCGGCTGTGTTCCACGGTACGGAGACGAAGGGGGCGAAGCGTCGCTCTACGGGGCGATCCCGACCCTGGGAATCGTCGGGGTGCGTCCCTGAGCCGGCTCCTCCTGGACGCCGACCGGCGGCCCGGCCGCACCGGGTTCCCGCAGGCCCCGCCGCCGCAGCCAGGCCCGGCCCGCCGGTACGGCGACCAGATGGGCCACGACCACCCCGGCCGTGTTCAGCAGCAGCGAGTCGACGTCCACGACCCGTCCCGGCACATCGGTCTGCAGCAGGGCGATGCCGAGGGAGACCAGGGCGCCGGCCGCGGCCGTGCGGACCAGCGAGGCCGGCGCGGAGACGGCGAGCCTGCCGTGCGCCATCGGCAGCAGCACGCCCAGCGGGGCGAGCAGCGCGAGGCCCTCGCCGAGGGGCTCGGCGGCCTGCGGCCAGCCCAGTGCCAGGTCGGCGCGGATGCCGGCCAGCGGGCGCAGATTGGGCGGCAGCACCCAGGGGACGTCCAGGGGGCGCAGCATCAGCCAGGCGACGAGGGCGAGGTGTACGACGAGGAGCACGCCTCCTGTCACACGGATGCGGAACGCGGCGGTGCCGCCGAAGGAGCCTTGACGCTGCACGACCCCCTAGACGCGGGGGCGGCGCCGATCGGTTCCGCCGCGCCGCCTTCCCGGCGCGGCCGGCCCCCGCCCCACGGGCCCTGCGGCCGCCCGCCCCACGGGCCCGGCGGCCGCGCCCGCCCCGGCGGACCGGCGGCCGGGGCCGTCCGTCGCCCCGCCCGCGGCCTACTCGGCGCCCGCGACCGCGCTGGACGGCGGCCGTGCGGAGCCCGGCCGGCCGCGTACGTCGTCCGTGCACTCGTAGCGGCGCAGACCGCTCCTGCCGGGGCCGCCCAGGATGACCGAGCCGTCCCCCTCGGTGGCGGCGGAGTCGGACAGGGTGCAGACCAGCTGGGCGAGGGCGTAGGGCGAGAGCCGGCCGGGGGCGGTGCTCAGGCGCAGGCTCTCCTCGGGGTCCTCCGGGCCGGGCGCGGACACGCTCATGCCGCCCGGCACGTACGTCGTGTAGCCCGCCGCCCTCTCCGCGGCCGACGGCGACGCGGCGAGCTGGTCCAGCAGCCCCTGCGCCACGATCACCCGGCGCCGGGCGTCCGCGGTGCCCTCGGGGACCCGCACGGCCCGGTCCACGGCCACCAGGGACGCCCCGCACAGCAGGAACACCTGCACCGGCACCCCCCGCGAGGACTGCGCGGGCAGGTCGGGCCCGGCCAGCGAGCACGGCACCCGGGACGGCGCCGGCCCGAAGTCGGTCGGCACCTCCGTGGCCCGGATGCCGCAGCCCGTGAGCAGCGCGCCCAGGAGGGGCAGCGCCAGCAGGCGTCGTACGGTCATGACCCCTCCTTTCCTGATCCGTTCTGCCGGTCGGCGCCGCCGTTCCCGCCGTCCCCGCCGTCCTGGTCGCCCTTGCCGTCGCGCTCGGTCAGCCGCGAGGCGTCCCGCGGCAGCCGCAGCGTGAACACCGCGCCGCCCTCGGGGGAGTTGGCGGCGGTGATCTCCCCGCCGTGGATGTGGGCGTTCTCCAGGGCGATGGACAGGCCCAGTCCGCTGCCCTCGGAGCGCGGGCGGGAGGCGCTCGCCTTGTAGAAGCGGTCGAAGACGTGCGGCAGGACGTCCTGCGGGATGCCGGGCCCGTGGTCGCGGACGGAGATGACGACCTCGTCCTCCTCCCCGCGCTCCTCGCGCACCGACACCCGCACCGGCGAGCCGCCGTGCTTGAGCGCGTTGCCGACCAGGTTGGCGAGGATGACGTCCAGGCGGCGCGGGTCGAGGCGGGCGTGGATGCCGCGCTCGGCGTCCAGCTCCACGGCGTCCAGCCAGGCGCGGGCGTCGATGCAGGCGGTGATCTGGTCGGCGACGTCCACGTCGTCCAGGACCAGCCGGGCGGTGCCCGCGTCGAAGCGCGTGACCTCCATGAGGTTCTCGACCAGGTCGTTCAGCCGCCGGGTCTCGCTGACCACCAGGCGCACCGCGGGCTCGACCATCGGGTCGATGCCGCCGGCCTCCGACTCCAGCTCCTCCTCCAGCACCTCCGTGACGGCGGTGATGGCGGTGAGCGGCGTCCGCAGCTCGTGCGACATGTCGGCGACGAACCGGCGGGACGCCTCGTCCCGCGCCGCCATCTCCGCGACCCGCTTCTCCAGCGCCTCGGCCGCGTTGTTGAACGTCCGGGACAGGTCGGCGAGTTCGTCGGTGCCGGACACCCGCAGCCGGGTGTCCAGCCTGCCCTCGCCCAGTCGCCTGGCGGCCGTCCCGAGCCGCTGCACCGGCTTCAGCACGGTCGTGGCGGCGGCCTGCGCGAGCAGCGCGGCGCCGATCAGCGCGAGCCCCGTGGCGATGCCCAGCGACCAGGCCAGCGAGTTGAGGTCCTTGGCCTCCGGCTCCAGCGACTTCGCCATGTAGCCGGTCGGGCCGCCGCCGAGCACGCGCGTCCCGGCCACGAGGTACGGCGTGCCGTCCTCCACGACCCGCTGCCAGTACAGGTGGTAGGGCTCCCTGTTGGACTTGGTCGTCCGCTGCCGCTTGGCGACGGCCGCGCGCAGCGACCGCGGCACGTCCTCCAGCGCGAAGCCGTTGATGCCGCCCGAGGTGCCGTACACCGTCTTGCCGTCGGCGTCCTCGGCCACCAGGAGCACGCTGAAGCGCTGGCTGCTGGCGGCCATCTGGCCGGCGGCCCGCTGGAGCTGATCCTGCGTCGGGTGCTCCGGCAGCGCGCCCACGCGGTTCTGCATCTCCTGCCGGAAGTCGCGCAGCACCGCGTCCTGGGCCCGCGTGAGCACGGCCTCCCGGTTGAGCCAGTAGGCGATGCCCGACGCCGACACCGCGGCGGTGAGCGCGACGAGCGCGAACACCACCACCAGCCGCAGCCTGAGGCTGGTGAACCGCAGCCGCGACAGACTTCCCCTGCGCCCCGCGGCCCAGCCGCGCAGCCCCCCTCGCGTGTCGGTCACTGAGGGGCGTCCAGGCGGTAGCCGACACCACGGACGGTCCGGATCAGCGTCGGCGACGACGGCACGTCCTCGACCTTGGCCCGCAGCCGCTGCACACACGCGTCCACCAGGCGGGAGTCGCCCAGGTAGTCGTGCTCCCACACCAGCCGCAGCAGCTGCTGCCTGGACAGCGCCTGCCCGGGCCGGCGGCTCAGCTCCAGCAGCAGCCGCAGCTCGGTCGGGGTGAGCTGGAGGTCCTCGCCGTTCTTCGTGACGGTCATCGCCGACCGGTCGATGACGAGGTTGCCGAACGTGGCCGAGTCGCTGGACTCGCGCTCCCCGCGCCGCAGCACGGCCCGGATCCGGGCGTCCAGCACCCGTCCCTGCACGGGCTTGACGACATAGTCGTCGGCGCCCGACTCCAGGCCGACCACCACGTCGATGTCGTCGCTGCGCGCGGTCAGCAGAATGATCGGCAGCTGGTCGGTGCGCCGGATGCGCCGGCACACCTCGAACCCGTCGATGCCGGGCAGCATCACGTCCAGCACGATCAGATCAGGCCGCTGCTCGCGCAGCAGCTTCAGACCGTCCTCACCGCTGGCAGCGGTGGCCACCCGGTGTCCCTGGCGCGTCAGGGAGAGCTCCAGGGCCGTGCGGATGGCGTCGTCGTCCTCGATCAGCAACAGGGAAGGCACGGGGCTCATTCTGGCCCATGGAGGGGCCGCGGGACGACCTGCGGGACCGATCCCCGCGCACCGCCACCACCCGTGTGCCGTCCGTGACACGGGTGCGCCCCGCCCCTGTGACAGGTCTGTGACAGTCGGCGGACACGGCGATGAAGTGCCCCCGGCAGTCTTTTCGGCACGGGCACGGCGGGGAGCCGGCGACAGCCCGGAGCGAGACAGAAGCACCGGAAGTCCACGACGGGGAGCGCGAGATGAACACGCTGCACGGCATCAGCACCAGCGCAGTGGTCACGCGTCTGCACGACGTGCACCGGGGTTCCGAGAAGTCCGGTGCCGCGCAGGGCGCCTCGCTGTCCGAGCGCAACCGGGAGCACGGGGGAGGGCGGGGGTGCGCCCGCGGCGCCGGACGCCAGCACACCGCCCATGCGCAGGGGCTTCAGCCCTACATGACGGTGGTCGACGCCCGGGGCGAAGCCGCCCGGGGAGAGGCTCACGGGGGAGCCGCGTACCGGGAGGACACGGGGGAGCGTCGTTCGCTGACCGAGGCGGAGTTCACCGCCTACGTCCAGGAGCGCCGCGCCTCCCTGTACGCCACCGCCTACCACCTGACCGGCGACCGCTTCGAGGCCGAGGACCTGCTGCAGAGCGCGCTGTTCTCGACGTACCGCGCCTGGGACCGGATCAGCGACAAGGCGGCGGTCGGCGGATACCTGCGCCGCACGATGACCAACCTGCACATCAGCGCCTGGCGGCGCCGCAAGCTCAACGAGTACCCGACCGAGGAACTGCCGGAGGCGCCCGGCGAGACGGACGCGATGCGCGGCACGGAGCTGCGCGCGGTCCTGTGGCAGGCGCTGGCCCGGCTGCCCGAACTCCAGCGCACCATGCTGGTCCTGCGCTACTACGAGGGCCGCACGGACCCGGAGATCGCGGACATCCTCGGCATCAGCGTCGGCACGGTGAAGTCGAGCATCTGGCGGTCGCTGCGCCGGCTGCGCGAGGACGAGGTCCTCAGCTTCGGCCGTGACCTGGAGGACGCCTTCGGCGAACTGGTCGCCTGAAGGTACGGGGGGAACCGGGCCACTGGGGGGTGGCCCACGGGGGGGGAACGGGGGAAACGGGGGATGCACGGGAGCGGGACCGGTCGGCCGGGGGTCCGACCGGTCCCGCTCCGCGTGCGTGCGGGGCTGCCGGGCGGGAGGGCCTAGGCCGGCGTCCGCTGCGGGACCTGGCGGGCGGCCGCCGCCAGCCGGCCGAGCGCCTCGTCCCGGTCGCAGGGACGCGCGCCCAGCGACACCTGGCGGGCGACGATCGAGCGTTCCGTGCGCATCAGCCGCCAGCCGCGGCGCAGCAGGAACGGCACCGACTTGCGGCCCTCCCGCAGGTCGCGCAGGAAGCGCCGGCGGAAGGTGGTGACCGGGCCGCGGGTCAGGCACAGCGCGTCCGCCAGCACCCCCAGCTCGCGGCAGCGGCCGACGATCTCCGCGGCGAAGACGCCCTCGGCGATGAACAGCGGGGCGGCGCCGATGTGCAGGGTCTCCTCGCCGGTGCGGGCGCTCAGCGCGAGGTCGTACACCGGCACCGGCGTCGATCCCGTGGCGCACAGCCGGGCGATGGCCTCGACCGCGACGTCCGCGTCCCAGGACGCCGGATGGTCCCAGTCGATGTCCGAACTCCCCGCGACCAGGGGCAGAGTCGGGTCGTCACCCTCCTTGTAGAAGTCGTCCAGGCGCAGGACGGGGAGCCCGGAACGGGCGGCGACGAGTGACTTTCCCGAACCGGAGGGGCCGCACAGCAGCACCACACGGGCGGGAGACGGGGGATGAGGGCTCACGGAACACCAGTTTGACGCATGGCGGGCGCCCTGCCGACCCCGTGGGTCGGCTTTTGAGCGTGAGGCGCACCTCAACTACCCTACGTGTCGACAGTCTCACCCTGCGCACCAGAAGGTGGCACCAGCGATGGCCCGACACAGCTCCCCCCAGCACTCCACCGCGCAGCGCGCCCTGATCGCCCTGGTGACCGCCGGGGCGGCCCTGGGTGCGGGGGCGGCGACGGCGTCCGCCGACGACTCCGTCCCCGTCGCCGGCCTCGCCCACGCGCCGGTGGACCTCGGCGACGCCGACCCGCAGGCGGGCGCGCGCGCCCTCACCGGCGCCGTGGGCTATGTGACCGGCCCGGTCGCGGGCCTCAAGCCCAACCCCCTCGCGGGCACGGGGGTGGACCCGCTGGACAACGGGGTGGGCACCCAGGTGGCCGACTTCAAGCCGGTGTCGTCCAGGGCGCTGACGGGCCCGGTGGCGCAGGCCCCGTCGATCGGCAGCGTGCCGGTGGCGGGGCAGGTCCTGACGTCCGTGGGAGGCTGACAGCCCCCGAGGGCGTGCGGCCCGGCCGCGGTGACGCGGCCGGGCCGGGGCACACCCCGTCCCGGCCGCGCCCCGGTCGCGCGCCGCGTACCGACCGCGTCAGTAGGACGACCCGGACGCCCCCAGCGACCCGGTCGGGTGCCAGACGGTCTTCGTCTCCAGGAACGCCGTCATCCGGTCGGTCCCCGGCGTGGCGAAGTAGTCCACGGCCTGTGGACGCACCACCCGCTTCAGGTTGTCGGCCGCCGCGATCTCCAGCTCCTTCGCCAGCTCCTCGTCCGCGCCCGCGAGGTCGATCGCGTTGACGTCCTGGTGCGCGGCCAGCGGCGCCGCGATCTCCGCCGTACGGCCGGACAGGATGTTCACCACACCGCCCGGGACGTCGGAGGTGGCGAGCACCTCGGCGAGGGACAGGGCGGGCAGCGGGGCCTTCTCGGAGGCGACCACGACCGCCGTGTTGCCGGTGGCGATCACGGGGGCCAGGACCGAGACCAGGCCGAGGAACGACGACTCCTGCGGGGCCAGGACGGCGACCACGCCCGCCGGCTCCGGGGAGGAGAGGTTGAAGTACGGGCCCGCGACCGGGTTGGCGCCGCCGATCACCTGGGCGATCTTGTCGGTCCAGCCCGCGTACCAGACCCAGCGGTCGACGGCCGCGTCCACGACCGCCGCCGCCTTCGCCTTCGACAGGCCCTCGGCGTCGGCCACCTCGCGCACGAACTGCTCGCGGCGGCCCTCCAGCATCTCCGCGACCCGGTACAGCACCTGACCGCGGTTGTAGGCGGTCGCGCCGGACCAGCCGCCGAACGCCTTGCGCGCGGCCACGACCGCGTCCCGGGCGTCCTTGCGCGAGGACTGCGGCGCGTTGGCCAGCCAGTTGCCCTTGGAGTCGGTCACCTCGTACACCCGGCCGCTCTCGGAACGCGGGAACTTGCCGCCCACGTACAGCTTGTAGGTCTTGAAGACACTCAGTCGCGCGTCAGACATCGAGGTACGCCTCCAGGCCGTGGCGGCCGCCCTCGCGGCCGAAGCCCGACTCCTTGTAGCCGCCGAACGGCGAGGCCGGGTCGAACTTGTTGAACGTGTTGGACCAGACGACGCCGGCCCGGAGCTTGTTCGCGACGGCCAGGATCCGGGAGCCCTTCTCGGTCCAGACGCCCGCGCTCAGGCCGTACGGCGTGTTGTTCGCCTTGGCGACCGCCTCGTCCGGGGTGCGGAAGGTCAGCACCGACAGCACCGGGCCGAAGATCTCGTCGCGGGCGATGGTGTGCGCCTGGGTGACGTTCGTGAACAGCGTCGGCGCGAACCAGTAGCCCGCCGAGGGCAGTTCGCAGGCCGGGGACCAGCGCTCGGCGCCCTCCGCCTCGCCCTGGTCGGCCAGCGCGGTGATCCGGGCCAGCTGCTCCGCGGAGTTGATCGCGCCGATGTCGGTGTTCTTGTCCAGCGGGTCGCCGAGGCGGAGCGTGGACAGGCGGCGCTTGAGGGAGTCCAGCAGCTCGTCGTGGACGGACTCCTGCACCAGGAGGCGGGAGCCCGCGCAGCAGACCTGGCCCTGGTTGAAGAAGATGCCGTTCACGATGCCCTCGACGGCCTGGTCGACCGGGGCGTCGTCGAAGACGATGTTGGCGCCCTTGCCGCCCAGTTCGAGGGTCAGCTTCTTGCGCGTGCCCGCGACCGTCCGCGCGATCTCCTTGCCGACCGCGGTGGACCCGGTGAAGGCGACCTTGTTCACGTCCGGGTGCGCGACGAGCGCGGCGCCCGCGTCGCCGTAGCCCGGAAGGATGTTGACGACGCCCCTGGGCAGCCCCGCCTGGCGGCAGACGTCCGCGAAGAACAGCGCGGACAGCGGGGTGGTCTCCGCCGGCTTCAGCACGACCGTGTTGCCGGTCGCGAGCGCCGGGGCGATCTTCCACGCGAGCATCAGCAGCGGGAAGTTCCACGGGATGACCTGGCCGGCCACGCCCAGCGGGCGCGGGTTCGCGCCGAACCCGGCGTGGTCGAGCTTGTCGGCCCAGCCCGCGTAGTAGAAGAAGTGCGCGGCGACCAGGGGCAGGTCCGTGTCGCGGGTCTCCCGGATCGGCTTGCCGTTGTCCAGCGTCTCCAGGACCGCCAGCTCACGGCTGCGCTCCTGGATGATCCGGGCGATGCGGAACAGGTACTTGGCCCGCTCGGCGCCGGGCAGCGCCGACCACCCCTCGAAGGCCCTGCGGGCGGCTCCGACCGCGCGGTCGACGTCCTCGGTGCCGGCCCGGGCGACCTCGGACAGCACCTCCTCCGTGGACGGCGAGACGCTCTTGAACACCCTGCCGTCGGCCGCCTCGGTGAACTCGCCGTCGATGAACAGGCCGTAGGAGGGGGCGATGTCGACGACGGAGCGCGACTCGGGCGCCGGTGCGTACTCGAATGCGGAAGACCGCTTCTCGATGGTCATGGTGATCAGTCCACCGTCACGTAGTCGGGGCCGGAGTAGCGGCCGGTGGCCAGCTTCTGGCGCTGCATCAGCAGGTCGTTCAGGAGCGAGGAGGCGCCGAAGCGGAACCAGTGGCTGTCCAGCCAGTCCTCGCCCACCGTCTCGTTGACCAGGACCAGGAACTTGATCGCGTCCTTGCTGGTGCGGATGCCGCCCGCCGGCTTCACGCCGACCTGGACGCCGGTCAGGGCGCGGAAGTCGCGCACCGCCTCCAGCATCAGCAGGGTGTTGGCCGGGGTGGCGTTGACGGCGACCTTGCCGGTGGAGGTCTTGATGAAGTCCGCGCCGGCGAGCATGCCGAGCCAGGAGGCGCGGCGGATGTTGTCGTACGTCGACAGCTCGCCGGTCTCGAAGATGACCTTCAGGCGGGCGCCGCCGCAGGCCTCCTTCACGGCGACGATCTCCTCGTACACCTTCAGGTACCGGCCCGCGAGGAACGCGCCCCGGTCGATGACCATGTCGATCTCGTCGGCGCCGGCGGCGACCGCGTCGCGCACGTCGGCCAGCTTCACCTCCAGGGCGGCGCGGCCGGCCGGGAAGGCGGTGGCGACGGAGGCCACCTTGACGCCGGAGCCGGCGACGGCTTCCTTGGCGACGGCCACCATGTCGGGGTAGACGCAGACCGCGGCCGTGGTGGGCGTGGTGCGGTCGGTCGGGTCGGGGTGGACCGCCTTGGCGCCGAGCGCCCGGACCTTGCCCGGGGTGTCCGCGCCTTCCAGCGTCGTCAGGTCGACCATCGAGATGGCGAGGTCGATGGCGTACGCCTTCGCGGTCGTCTTGATGGAACGGGTGCCGAGGGAGGCGGCACGCGCCTCCAGGCCGACCGCGTCGACGCCGGGCAGCCCGTGGAGGAAGCGGCGCAGCGTGCTGTCGGACGCGGTGACGTCGGCGAGCGCGTGCGCGGCGGGTGCAGTACTGGGCATGGTCACCAGACGAGCATATCTACGCGCGTAGCGGCTGTACACCCCTCAGCGCTCGTCCAGAACCCCGAGATCACGGATGAGCGCCGGTTGCCGGGAGCGCGACCGCGCCGGCGCGGGCGTCGTGCAGAATCGGGGCCATGACCACCCCCGACCGCCCGTCACCCGCGTCACCGTCCCCGGCGCCCGTCGCCAGGGACCGGGTCTACCGCTCGCCCATGGCGCTCGTCGGCGGCGCGCTGCTGCTCGCCATCGTGCTCTGGCTGGGCGGCGACGCGCTGTTCAACGGGCACGGCCGGACCCCGTGGCTGGCGCTGGCCGGGATGATCCTGGTCGTACCTCTGGTGACCGCCTTCACCCTCCGCCCTGCGGTCTTCGCGAACGAGGACCGGCTGCGCGTCCGCAACCCCTTCCGGGTGATCACCCTGCCCTGGGGCGAGATCGCCGCCCTGCGCTCCGGCTACTCCAACGAGGTCGTCGCCAGGTCCGGCGCCAAGTACCAGCTGTGGGCCATCCCGGTCTCGCTGCGGGCCCGCAAGAAGGCGGCCCGCCGGCAGCAGCGGGCGGCGGCGGACGCGGCACGCGGCCTGACGCCGGGCGGCCGGGCCGGCGGGCCGGCAGCGGGCGGCCCGGGCCTCGGCGGTCTCGCCCTGCGCGGCCAGGACTCCGGACCGGTCCGGGCGCAGACCGACCAGATCATGGACGACCTGCGGGACCTCCTGGAACGCCGCGGCGAGGCGGACGGGACCCAGGAGGAGCCGAGGGTGCGCTGGGCCTGGGAGGTGGCCGCGCCGGCGGTGGCGGGAGCGGTGCTGCTGGCGATCCTCCTCGCGGTGGGCTGAGGCCCCTCGGGGAGCGGGACCTCTCCTCCCGGCGGGCCGGGCTGCCGCCCGCGGGGCGCGTGCCGCGGCTCCTGTCCGGGCGGACCCGTCCGGCGCGCGGCAGGGACGAGGTGTTCCGTACGGCCGGCGCGCACCGACGGCGTCGCCCCCGCGCGCAGGCGGTCGGCGACCGGGGGCGTGCGGGCACAGCACAGGGCGCCGCCGTCCGCCGCGGCCGCCCGCGCCGAGTGGTCCGGTTCGCACCCGCGCGGCCGGCACGCCCCGCGGGTCCCCCACCCGGCGGGCCCCTCGTCCCCTCTCACCCTCTCCCACCGCAGGTCTGTCCCACCGCACGTCCGGAAGGGATGACCACGGCCCCGCGGCGCCCGCTGCCCCTGTCCGCCTCCGCCCTCCCCGACGGCTGCCCTCCCCGGAACGGGGAGCAGTCCCGCCGATGGCTCGACGCGCTGCCCCCGCGGTGGGCGCCCATGCCGTCGCGGACGGGCGGGCAGGCGCTCGCCCTGGTCGCCGCCACGGCGGTGACCGGCCTGCCGGCCGTCCTGGCCTGCCGGCCGTGCTGGGCGGCCGGCGGCCGTGGCCGGGCGCGCTCATGGCGCTGCACGTGCCGTGGCTGTGCGCGCGGCCCGAGTTGCCCCTCCCGCCATTGGGCTGCTCCTGGCGCGTCCGGCACCGAGCCGGCCGGAGGCGGCGCCCCCTGGCGGTGCGCCCCGGTGGGTGGCGGCGGTCAGATGCCGGCGGCCGCCGACAGGTCGCGCTTGATGGCCGCGAGCAGTTCCGCCGCGCGGGCGCGGGCCGCCGGCAGGCCGGCGTGCGTGGTCACCGGCACGACGACCTCCAGGTAGCACTTCAGCTTCGGCTCCGTGCCGCTGGGGCGGACGATGACGCGGGCGCCGGTGAGGGTGTAGCGCAGGCCGTCGGTGGGCGGCAGCGTGTCCGTGCCGCGGGTCAGGTCCTCGGCCCGGGTGACGGGCAGGCCCGCCAGCTCGGTCGGCGGCTGCTCGCGCAGGCGGCGCATCGCGTCGGCGATCAGGGACAGGTCCTGGACGCGCACCGAGAGCTGGTCGGTGGCGTGCAGGCCGTGCTCGACGGCGAGGTCGTCGAGGAGGTCCAGCAGGGTGCGGCCCTCCTCCTTCAGCACGGACGCCAGCTCGGTGATCAGGAGCGCTGCCGTGATGCCGTCCTTGTCGCGCACGCCCTGCGGGTCCACGCAGTAGCCGAGGGCCTCTTCGTAGCCGTAGCGCAGGCCGTCGACGCGGGCGATCCACTTGAAGCCGGTCAGCGTCTCCTCGTACGGCAGACCCGCCTTCGCGGCGATCCGGCCGAGCAGGGAGGACGAGACGATCGACTCGGCGAGGACGCCCCGCGCGCCGCGCCGTACCAGGTGGGCGGCGAGCAGCGCGCCGACCTCGTCGCCGCGCAGCATGCGCCAGTCGCCGCCGTCCTTGACAGCCACCGCGCAGCGGTCGGCGTCGGGGTCGTTGGCGATGACCAGGTCCGGGTCGGCCGTACGGGCCCGCGCGAACGCCAGGTCCATCGCCCCCGGCTCCTCCGGGTTCGGGAACGCGACCGTCGGGAAGTCCGGGTCCGGGTCGGCCTGCTCGGCGACCAGCACCGGCTCGGGGAAGCCGGCGCGGGCGAAGGCGGCCAGCAGGACGTCCCGGCCGACGCCGTGCATCGCCGTGTACACCGTGCGGGCGGTGCGCGGGGAACCGGCGGCCAGGACGGCGTCCGTACGGGCCAGATAGGCGTCCAGGACCGCGTCGTCCAGGGTCTCCCAGCCGGAGTCCGGGCGGGGCACGTCGTTCAGCGAGGCGATGGCGGCGATCTCGGCGGCGATCTCCGCGTCGGCGGGCGGCACGATCTGGGAGCCGTCGCCGAGGTAGACCTTGTAGCCGTTGTCCCGGGGCGGGTTGTGGCTGGCGGTGACCTCCACGCCCGCGACGGCGCCGAGGTGCCTGATGGCGAAGGCCAGCACGGGGGTGGGGAGGGGACGCGGGAGCACGGCCGCGCGCAGGCCGGCGCCGGTCATCACCGCGGCGGTGTCGCGGGCGAAGTCGGCGGACTTGTGGCGGGCGTCGTAGCCGATGACGACGAGGCCCCCGGTGTGGCCGTGCCTCTTCAGGTACGCGGCGAGGCCGGCCGCGGCGCAGATGACGACGCTGCGGTTCATGCGCATCGGGCCGGCCCCGAGCTCGCCCCGCAGTCCGGCGGTGCCGAACTGGAGGGTGCCGCCGAAGCGGGCCGACAGTTCCTCGACGTCACCGGCCTCGATCAGCGCGGCGAGTTCGTCGCGGGTCTCCTGGTCCGGGTCCTCGGCGAGCCATGCGCTGGCCTTGGCCATGAGATCGTCGTGCACCTTGGGATCAACCTCTCCTGTGTCTGCCTGGTCGCCCCGGGGGTCCGGCCCCCGGCCTCCGTGCTCCGCGCCCGCCGCCCGGCCGGCGGGCGGACGGGCGGGGCGGCGGGGCCGCCGCCGGCGACGCCCGCACCCCGCTCACCGTTCGTGCCGCGCCGCTCGTCCGTCCCGGCGCGGCCCGCCCTGCCGCGCTTCCGCCGAGCGGCACGCGGCACCACGCCTCCACCCGGCGGCACGCCGGGCGGCGCCGCGTCCGGTCAGATGCGGCCCAGCACCTGGGCCAGCAGCTGGCCCATCCGGGCCGCCGAGTCGCGGCCCGCCTGGAGGACCTCCTCGTGGTTCAGGGGCTCCCCGGTCATGCCCGCGGCCAGGTTGGTGACCAGGGAGATGCCCAGCACCTCGGCGCCCGCCTCGCGCGCGGCGATCGCCTCCAGGACCGTGGACATGCCGACCAGGTCCGCGCCGATGACGCGGGCCATGCGGATCTCGGCCGGGGTCTCGTAGTGCGGGCCGGGGAACTGGGCGTAGACGCCCTCCTCCAGGGTGGGGTCGATCTCCTTGCACAGGGCGCGCAGGCGCGGCGAGTACAGGTCCGTCAGGTCGACGAAGTTCGCGCCGACGATCGGGGAGGTGGCCGTCAGGTTGATGTGGTCGCTGATCAGCACCGGCTGGCCGGGGCGCATGCCCGCGCGCAGACCGCCGCAGCCGTTGGTGAGGACCACGGTCTTGCAGCCGGCGGCGACGGCGGTGCGCACACCGTGCGCGACGGCGGCGACGCCACGGCCCTCGTAGTAGTGCGTGCGGCCCAGGAAGACCAGGGCGCGCTTGTCACCGGAGGAGTACGAGCGGACCTTGCCGCCGTGCCCCTCGACGGCCGGCGGCGGGAAGCCGGGCAGCTCGGTGACCTGGAACTCGGCGTCGGGGGCGCCCAGCGCGTCCACGGCGGGAGCCCAGCCGGAGCCCATCACGAGGGCGACGTCGTGGGTCTCGGCGCCGGTGAGTTCGCGCAGGCGCGCGGCGGCGGCGTCGGCGGCGGCGTAGGGGTCGCCCTGGATGTCGTCCGGAAGAAGAGATGCGTTCACGCGGACGAGGGTAGCCGCTCTTCGCCTACGCGCGTAGATGACGGAGCTCACGGGTTTGCGTCAGTCGACCCGCAGGTTTTCGCGGAGCGCCGGCGAAAGCGTGCGAAAGGTGCGGAACCGGCACGGAGGTCGCCGGGTGCGCAGCGAGGCGCGGGAGACCGCCGTGGGAGGCCGCGACCTCCGACGAGGCCGCGGCCGCGACCGGGGAGGCGGAGGGAGGGACCGGACGGGCTCCGCTCAGCAGGGGCGCTTGCGCAGCTCCATCACGTAGTCGTGCGGGGCCCCCGCCGACTCCGCCGCGTCGGCGATCTCGCCCAGGTAGCGCGCCGAGGGCAGCCCGCCCTCGTACCCGTCGAGGACGTACGCCCAGGCGGGCTCCTCGCCGTCCAGGGTGTGCACGCGCACCCGTACGCGCCGGTAGATGCCGAGCCCCACGCCCTCCCACCGGTCGAGCGACTCCTCGTCCATGGGCGCGATGTCGTACAGACCGACGAAGACCGACGCCAGCGGGTCCTCGACGATGGTCGCCAGCGCCCCCTCCCAGCCCAGCTGCTCGCCGCCGAAGGTCAGCCGCCAGCCGTTCAGCCAGCCGGTGGCGCGCAGCGGCGAGTGCAGGGCGCGGCGGGACATCAGACGCGCGTCGAGGTTGCCGGCGTACGCGGCATAGAGCGACATGGAGAGAGGGTACGGCAGCCGCCCCGCGCGCCCCGGGCGTCCCGCGGGTGCTTCGGCGCCGCCCCCGGGCAGTGGCACCTCGGGGCGTGCGGGACAATGGGGTACGTGACTCGGATCGTGATCATCGGTGGCGGACCCGGCGGATACGAAGCGGCGCTGGTGGCCGCTCAGCTCGGTGCGGAGGTGACCGTCGTCGACTGCGACGGTCTGGGCGGAGCGTCGGTGCTGACCGACTGCGTGCCGTCGAAGACGCTGATCGCCACGGCCGAGGTGATGACCACCTTCGACTCCTCCTACGAGGAGCTGGGGATCATCGTCGCCGACGACACCCCGCCGCTGGAGCAGGCGGCCCGGGTGGTCGGGGTTGACCTCGGCAAGGTCAACCGGCGGGTGAAGCGGCTCGCGCTCGCCCAGTCGCACGACATCACCGCCTCCGTCACGCGTGCCGGCGCCCGGGTCATGCGCGGCCGCGGCCGGCTGGACGGCATGCAGGCCCTGGACGGTTCCCGGAAGGTCGTCGTCACCGCCGCCGACGGCACCGAGGAGACCCTCACCGCCGACGCCGTCCTCATCGCCACCGGCGGTCACCCGCGCGAGCTGCCCGACGCCCGGCCCGACGGCGAGCGCATCCTGAACTGGACCCAGGTCTATGACCTCACCGAGCTGCCGGAAGAGCTGATCGTGGTCGGCTCCGGCGTGACCGGCGCCGAGTTCGCCGGCGCCTACCAGGCACTCGGCTCCAAGGTGACCCTCGTCTCCTCCCGGGACCGCGTGCTGCCGGGCGAGGACCCGGACGCCGCCGCCGTCCTGGAGGACGTCTTCCGCCGCCGCGGCATGAACGTCATGGCCCGCTCCCGCGCGCAGTCCGCCAAGCGCGTCGGCGACCGGGTCGAGGTGACGCTGGCCGACGGCCGGGTCATCACCGGCTCCCACTGCCTCATGGCCGTCGGCGCCATCCCGAACAGCGCGGGGCTCGGCCTGGAGGAGGCCGGGGTCAGGCTGCGCGAGTCCGGGCACATATGGACCGACAAGGTGTCGCGGACGACCGCTCCGGGCGTCTACGCGGCCGGTGACGTGACCGGTGTCTTCGCCCTCGCGTCCGTCGCCGCCATGCAGGGGCGCATCGCCATGTACCACTTCCTGGGCGACGCGGTGGCCCCGCTGAACCTGAAGACGGTGTCCTCCAACGTCTTCACCGACCCGGAGATCGCGACCGTCGGCTACACCCAGGCCGACGTCGACGCCGGCAAGATCGACGCCAGGGTCGTCAAGCTGCCCCTGCTGCGCAATCCGCGCGCCAAGATGCAGGGCATCCGGGACGGCTTCGTGAAGATCTTCTGCCGGCCCGGCACGGGCATCGTCGTCGGCGGTGTGGTCGTCGCGCCGCGCGCCTCGGAACTCATCCACCCCATCTCGATCGCCGTCGACAACAATCTGACGGTCGAACAGATCGCGAAGGCCTTCACCGTGTACCCGTCCCTGTCGGGGTCGATCGCTGAGGTCGCCCGGCAGCTGCACACCCGGAAGGCGAGCGCGGAGGCCTGACGGCCCCGGCTCACTTCCCGCTGGTCAGGGGCGGTCGGCGGATGTGCGTCCGGCATAGTCGGGGCGGGAGGGGCCTATACCACCTCCCGCCTCGCTGCGCGAACAACTTCTGCTATTCGGCGCAAACTGCTGAAAGCAGACGGTCGCTGGGGTTACTGTCAGTTTCGTGTTCGCTGCTGAACGTCGCCAATTGATCCTCGAAATGGTGCGAGCGAACGGTGCCGTGTCGCTCCGTGAGCTCGCCCGCGTCGTCCAGACCTCCGAAGTGACCGTACGGCGGGACGTGCGGGCACTGGAGGCAGAAGGACTCCTCGACCGCCGGCACGGCGGTGCGGTACTCCCGGGCGGTTTCACCCGAGAGTCCGGCTTCCCGCAGAAGTCCCACCTCGCGACCGCCGAGAAGACGGCCATCGCCGACCTCGCCGCGGGCCTCGTCGAGGAGGGCGAGGCCATCGTGGTCGGGGCCGGCACGACCACGCAGGAGCTGGCCCGCCGCCTCGCGCGCGTGCCGGGACTGACGGTCGTCACCAACTCCCTCCTGGTCGCCCAGGCGCTGGCCCACGCCAACCGGGTGGAGGTCGTGATGACCGGCGGCACCCTGCGGGGCTCCAACTACGCCCTCGTCGGCTCCGGCGCGGAGCAGTCCCTGCAGGGGCTGCGCGTGTCCAAGGCCTTCCTCTCCGGGAGCGGGCTCACCGCCGAGCGCGGCCTGTCCACGTCCAACATGCTCTCCGCGTCCGTGGACCGGGCACTCGTCCAGGCCGCCGCGGAGGTCGTGGTCCTCGCCGACCACACCAAGCTCGGCACCGACACCATGTTCCAGACCGTGCCGACGGACCTCATCACCCGGCTCGTCACCGACGACCCGCCTCCGCACGACGACCGCGCCGCCACGGAACTCCAGGCCCTCGCCGACCAGGGGGTGCAGATCGCCGTGACGGGGGCGAACGGGAGCCCGGGGGGTGAGCAGGGGCCCACGGCGCGGCGCGCTCCGCTGCCGGGGCCCCGCCGAGGGCATGCGCCGCTGCGCTCCGCGGGCCTGGGCGAGCCGGCGGCCGGGCCCGAGCGTGGCCGAGTGGCGGATCTCCGGCGCCGGTGACCGCCCACAGCGGTCCGGGGTGTCCCGCGGACCCCGCCCACGCCGCCCGCTCCGCCGACGGGGGCGGGCCGGCCGGGGCCTCCGCGTCCCCCACCGGGGCGTGACGGCCCCGCACGATCCCCCGCCGGCCGGCGCACGGCCGACACGCCGGCCGGCGCATGCGGGTGCGTCCGGGGCTCCCGCCCGGTGGTCCGGGGCTGTCGGGACCACGCCGGCCGGTGGCCGTGCGGGCGGGCCGGTCGCCTTCGCCTCCGGCTGCCGCCCGTCGTGGCAGCGGACCTGTGCGCCTCTGCGGCGCCGGTGCCGTCCGTGCTCCCGCTGCGAGAGACCACCCGGTGATCGAGCCCCCGCGGCAGCGGACCGTCCCCACCTCGCAGGCCGGCGGCGCACGGTGCGGTTCGGTGGGCCGGGGCGGTCCTGGCCGCCCCGGGGCCGGCCGGAGCCCGTCGTGGGGGCCTGGACGGCGAGACGCCCGGTGAGCCGTTCGGAACGGCTCACCGGGCGCCTGGCGTGCCCTACGGCTCAGTCCTTGATCTCGCAGATCGCGGCGCCGGAGGTGATGGACGCGCCGACCTCGGCGGTCAGGCCCTTGATGGTGCCCGCCTTGTGGGCGTTGAGGGGCTGTTCCATCTTCATGGCCTCCAGGACGACGACCAGGTCGCCCTCCTTGACCTCCTGGCCCTCCTCGACGGCGATCTTCACGATCGTGCCCTGCATGGGCGAGGCGAGGGTGTCTCCGGAGGCGACCGGGCCGGACTTCTTCGCCGCGCGCCGCTTCGGCTTGGCGCCGGCGGCGAGGCCGGTGCGGGCCAGCGACATGCCCAGCGAGGACGGGAGGGAGACCTCCAGGCGCTTGCCGCCGACCTCGACGACGACCGTCTCGCGGCCGATCTCCTCCTCCGCCTCGGCGTCGGCGGGGGCGGCGAACGGCTTGATCTCGTTGACGAACTCGGTCTCGATCCACCGGGTGTGCACGGTGAACGGGTCGCTGGAGCCGGTCAGCTCCGGGGCGAACGCCGGGTCCCTGACGACCGCCCGGTGGAACGGGATCGCGGTGGCCATGCCCTCGACCTGGAACTCGTCCAGGGCGCGGGCCGCCCGCTCCAGGGCCTCCTTGCGGGTGCGGCCGGTCACGATCAGCTTGGCGAGCAGGGAGTCCCACGCCGGGCCGATCACGCTGCCGGACTCCACGCCCGCGTCCAGCCGGACACCGGGGCCGGAGGGCGGGTCGAACCGGGTGACCGTGCCGGGGGCCGGGAGGAAGTTGCGGCCCGGGTCCTCGCCGTTGATGCGGAACTCGAAGGAGTGACCGCGCAGCACCGGGTCGTCGTAGCCGAGCTCCTCGCCGTCGGCGATGCGGAACATCTCGCGGACCAGGTCGATGCCGGCGACCTCCTCGGTCACCGGGTGCTCGACCTGCAGTCGGGTGTTGACCTCCAGGAAGGAGATCGTGCCGTCCTGGCCGACCAGGAACTCGCAGGTGCCGGCGCCCTCGTAGCCGGCCTCCCGCAGGATCGCCTTGGACGCCCGGTACAGCTCGGCGACCTGCTCCTCGGACAGGAACGGCGCCGGGGCCTCCTCCACGAGCTTCTGGTGGCGGCGCTGCAGCGAGCAGTCACGGGTGGAGACGACGACCACGTTGCCGTGCTTGTCGGCCAGGCACTGCGTCTCCACGTGGCGGGGGCGGTCGAGGTAGCGCTCGACGAAGCACTCGCCGCGGCCGAACGCGGCCACCGCCTCGCGGACGGCGGAGTCGTACAGCTCGGGGACCTCTTCGAGCGTCCGGGCGACCTTCAGCCCGCGGCCGCCGCCGCCGAAGGCGGCCTTGATGGCGATGGGCAGGCCGTGCTCCTTGGCGAACGCCACGACCTCGTCGGCGCCCGAGACCGGGTCCGGCGTGCCGGCCACCAGGGGGGCGCCCGCACGCTGGGCGATGTGCCGGGCGGCGACCTTGTCACCGAGGTCCCGGATGGCCTGCGGCGGCGGGCCGATCCAGATCAGCCCGGCGTCCAGGACGGCCTGCGCGAAGTCGGCGTTCTCCGAGAGGAAGCCGTAACCGGGGTGGACGGCGTCCGCTCCGGACTCGCGGGCCGCGTTCAGGATCTTGTCGATGACGAGATAGCTGGTGGCCGGGGTGTCACCGCCCAGGGCGAACGCCTCATCCGCGGCGCGGACGTGCAGAGCGTCCCGGTCCGGGTCGGCGTAGACGGCCACGCTCGCGATCCCGGCGTCCCGGCAGGCCCGGGCCACGCGGACAGCGATTTCGCCACGGTTGGCGATGAGCACCTTGCGCACGATTGAGGCTCCCTCCTTGAAACAAGCCGAGTTTAGGGACTGCCGACACGGCACTTCGACCCGTCCCCCATGGTGAGCTTGCCCACACGGAGCGTGATTCGAGGCTCGCTCGACCCGCGACAGCCCTTGTCGCACCTCGGTACGCAGGACTCCCGCGGAAAACCCTAGCCTTCCCATGTGGGCAAGGTCTCTGTGAGAGCGTGCTGCGGCCCACTTCGTTTCTTTGTGGAGTCCCTACGAATGGCCCAATGATTCTTTGCCGCCGCCCGGACCCTTGCCCCCGGGTTTACCCGTCAGTAGCGTTCGCGCCGTCCGGGAACGTACCCGAGGTAACAGGCTGCTGGTGTGAGAGTGGGTGGGGGCCGGTGGTGCGCAGACCGGTGGCGTGGGTCCTGGCGGTGGTCCTCCTGGCGGAGGCGTTCCTCGTCGCGGCGCTGAACTGGTTCCTGGGGATGGTCGTCGACCGGCAGGGCATGTCCGTGGCCGGCCTCGACCCGTCGGTGATGTCGATGTCCTCGAAGATCGGCGGTCTCCTCTTCGGCGCCTACTTCGCGCTGTGCGCGCTGGTGGCCGCGCTGGTCGCGGTCCGCGACCGCGCCCCGGCCGGCTTCGGCCGCGTCCTGCTGATCAGCGCCGCCGTGGTGCACGGGCTGCTCGGCGCGTTCCTCGGGACTCTCGTCGGCCGGACGGCGTTCGCCTGCATGGTCGCCGTCCTGGGCCTGCTCGTCCTGCTCCTGGTGACCTACGACCGCCCGGCCGGCCCGGACGGCGCGGCCGGCGGCGGAACGCCCCTGGAGGGCGGCGGGCCGCAGACGCGGGCGGAGCCGGGCGCCGCACCGGCGGGCCCGGGCGCGCCGGTGCGCCGCCGGGACGAGCCGCAGGACGGGGACGGGGAGCCGCAGGACGGGGACGGGGAGCCGCAGGACTCCGTCCCCGCCCGCGAGGTCACTCGGCCGGCGCCCACAACTCCGTGATGCCCACGCCCAGTTCCCCGAGCAGCTTGCGCACCAGGGGCAGGCTGATGCCGATCACATTGCCGTGGTCGCCCTCGATGCCCTCGATGAACGGCGCGGAACGCCCGTCGAGGGTGAACGCCCCGGCGACGTGGAGGGGCTCCCCCGAGGCCACGTACGCGGCGATCTCCTCGTCGCTCGGCTCGCCGAAGCGGACGACGGTGGAGGCGGTGGCCGACACGTACCTCTTGGCCTCCGTGTCCCACACGCAGTGACCCGTCTGGAGCACGCCGGCCCGCCCGCGCATCGCCTTCCAGCGGCCGGTGGCCTCCTCCGCGTCCGCCGGCTTGCCGAGCGCCTGCCCGTCCAGCTCCAGCACCGAGTCGCAGCCGATCACCAGGGCGCCCTGCACCTCCGGCCGCGCCGCGACGACCGAGGCCTTCGCCTCGGCCAGGGCGAGCGCCAGCTCCGCGGGGGTGGGCGCGGTGACGGCGTCCTCGTCGACGCCGCTCACGATCACCTCGGGGGCGAGGCCGGCCTGCCGGAGCAGGCCGAGCCGGGCGGGGGACTGGGAGGCGAGCACGAGTCGCCTGCGGTGCTTGACAGTCATGCGGTCAGGGTAGTCAGGCGGGCCGCCCGGCTCACCTGAGACCGATCACGATCATCGCCAGGACCATGGCCAGGGCCATGAGGAGGCCGAGCCGCCGCAGCATGTCCTGCGCGTCGCGCAGTTCCTTGGGCGGCTCGTCCTCCGGGTCTGACCACAGCATGCCCCCCAGCGTGGGGCCTCGGCCGGGGAGGGCGCCTGAGTACGGCTACTCATCTCGGCGCCCGGTGACGGGCCGCGGTGCGCGGCCTCGCCCCCCGGGCGCCCTGCGCCGGGCCCCCTAGGCCGGCCAGTAGGTGCGGGTCCAGGACGCCGGTCCGGGCCCGGGCACCCGGGCGGACGCGATCCGGGCCGGGTCGGACCACGCGTCGCTCGGCCCCTTCGCGCCGGACGGCGGTGCCGCCGCCGCCGCGGCGCGGGCGCGGACCACCGCCAGGGCGGCGGCCAGCTCCTCCGGGGTCGGGTTGCCTCGTACGACCTTGATGTTCATGACCGCTCCCAGGGTCCGCAGGGCCTAGAGGGGGATGTTGCCGTGCTTCTTCGGAGGCAGGGATTCCCGCTTGGTGCGCAGCTGACGCAGCCCGCGGACGATGTGGGCGCGGGTGTCGGACGGCATGATCACCGCGTCGATGTAGCCGCGCTCGGCAGCGACGTAGGGGTTGAGGAGGGTGTCCTCGTACTCCCGGATGAGCCGCGCCCGGACCGCCTCGGCGTCCTCGCCGTTCGCCTCCGCCTCGGCGATGGTGCGGCGGTGCAGGATGTTGACCGCGCCCTGGGCGCCCATGACGGCGATCTGGGCGGTGGGCCAGGCCAGGTTGAGGTCGGCGCCCAGGTGCTTGGAGCCCATGACGTCGTAGGCGCCGCCGAACGCCTTGCGGGTGATGACGGTGATCAGCGGGACGGTCGCCTCGGCGTAGGCGTAGATCAGCTTGGCGCCGCGGCGGATGATCCCCTCGTGCTCCTGGCCGACGCCGGGCAGGAAGCCGGGCACGTCGACGAACGTCAGCACCGGGATGTTGAAGGCGTCGCAGGTGCGCACGAAGCGTGCCGCCTTCTCGGAGGCGTCGATGTCCAGGCAGCCCGCGAACTGCATCGGCTGGTTGGCGACGATGCCCACCGGGTGGCCCTCGACCCGGCCGAACCCGGTGAGGATGTTCGGCGCGAACAGCGCCTGCGTCTCGAAGAACTCGGCGTCGTCCAGGACGTGCTCGATCACCGTGTGCATGTCGTACGGCTGGTTGGCGCTGTCCGGCACGACGGTGTCCAGCTCGAGGTCCTCGCCGGTGACGGCGAGGTCCGCCTCCTCCGGGAAGACCGGCGGCTCGGAGAGGTTGTTGGACGGCAGGTACGACAGCAGCTGCTTGACGTACTCGATGGCGTCCTTCTCGTCCCCGGCCATGTGGTGCGCCACGCCGGAGGCGGTGTTGTGGGTGCGAGCGCCGCCCAGCTCCTCGAAGCCGACGTCCTCGCCGGTGACGGTCTTGATGACGTCCGGGCCGGTGATGAACATGTGCGAGGTCCGGTCGACCATGACCGTGAAGTCGGTGATGGCCGGGGAGTAGACGGCGCCGCCCGCGCACGGGCCGACGACCAGGCTGATCTGCGGGATGACACCGCTGGCGTGGGTGTTGCGGCGGAAGATCTCGCCGTACGCGCCGAGGGAGGCGACCCCCTCCTGGATGCGGGCGCCGCCGGAGTCGTTGATGCCGATGACCGGGCAGCCGGTCTTCAGCGCGAAGTCCATCACCTTGACGATCTTCTGGCCGTAGACCTCGCCGAGGGCGCCGCCGAAGACGGTGAAGTCCTGCGAGAACACGGCGACCGGGCGGCCGTCCACCGTGCCGTACCCGGCGACGACCCCGTCCCCGTACGGACGGTTCTTGTCCAGCCCGAAGTGGGTGGACCGGTGCCGGGCGAACTCGTCCAGCTCGACGAACGAACCCTCGTCGAGCAGCAGCTCGATCCGCTCACGGGCCGTCAGCTTGCCCTTGGCGTGCTGCTTCTCGACGGCGCGCTCGGAGCCGGCGTGCGTCGCCTCGTGGATGCGCCGCTGGAGATCCGCGAGCTTCCCCGCGGTCGTGTGGATGTCGGTCTCGGGGACCTCGTGACGCTCTTCCGGCTCGGACATCGGGAACGGCTCCCTGCCTGCTCAAAAGGGGGGACGGTTACTCATCCGTAGACTAGTGGCGGGCCCACCGAACGGCACTGCGTCGTTTGCCACACCTAGGGTGGCTTGCATGACGCCGCACGATCCATCAGACGACAGCCGCTGGTCCGACCTCGACCGCCCGCCCCTGAACGCCGCGGCGCTGCGGCGCGGGCTGGTCCGGGAGGGCGGCCTGTACCGCGACATCGAGGTGGTGCAGCGGACCGGCTCCACCAACTCCGACCTCGCCGCGCTGGCCGCCGCCGGGAAGGCCGGCGAGGGCGCGGTGCTCGTGGCGGAGGAGCAGACGGCCGGCCGGGGCCGCCTGGACCGGCGCTGGACGGCCCCGCCGCGCTCCGGCCTGTTCTTCTCCGTGCTGCTGAAGCCCGCCGAGGTGCCGGTGGACCGCTGGGGGTGGCTGCCGCTGCTCACCGGGGTGGCGGTGGCGACCGGCCTGTCCCGGGCGGCGGGCGTCGACACCGCACTCAAGTGGCCCAACGACCTGCTGGTGACCGTGGGCGGCGAGGAGCGCAAGGCCGGGGGCATCCTCGCCGAACGCGCGGGCGCGGACGGCGTCGTCATGGGCGTCGGCGTCAACGTCACCCTGAGGGCCGACGAGCTGCCGGTCCCGCAGGCCGGCTCCCTCGCCCTGGCCGGAGCGCAGGGCACGGACCGCGACCCGCTGCTGCGGGCGGTGCTGCGCTCCCTGGAGGACTGGTACGGGCGCTGGCGCGCGGCGGAGGGCGATGCCTCGGTGAGCGGTCTGCAGGAGACGTACACGGCGGGCTGCGCGACCCTCGGCCGGGCCGTCCGGGCCGAGCTGCCGGGCGACCGCTCCGTCGTCGGGGAGGCCGTCGCCCTGGACGGCGACGGACGCCTCGTCATCGCCACGGAGGAAGGCGTCCAGGAGCCGGTGGGAGCGGGCGACATCGTCCACCTCCGCCCCGCCTGAACCACCGCCCGCGACGCGGACGCGGGTTGCGTGCCGCGGTGTGCTGCCGCGCGGGCGGGTCGGTCCCGCGGTGCGGCCGGGGGGCACGGGAGCACGTCCCAGGGTGGGCCGCGGGGCGGGACTGTGCGCACCGGTCGGTGTCGGTGGAGGTGGCCGAGGGGCCGGCCGCGGGCCCTGCCCCTGCGTCCCCTCCTCACTGGGGGTGCGACCGCGGCGCCCCCGGCGGGGCGACCCCCAGGGGCGCGCGGGACCGCGCAACCGGCCGGCGCGGACCCGCGGCCGGGATCGGCGGGCGAGCCCCCGGACCTGCGCCGACGGCGGCGAGCCCCGCACCGCGTCCGGGGCCGCCCCCGCGGGCCGGAGCGGCGGGCCCGGCCCCGCATCTGCGCCGACGCGGGCCGGGGACGCAGCCCGGATCTGCGCCGACGCGGGCGGGGACGCAGCCCCGGAGCCGGGTCCGCGTGCCCGGCGGCGGCCGGCCGGCCGAACCCGACGGAGTGAGCTGGCGCACACCTGCCGTAGAGTTGAGGCCGGTCGAAACCTGACCGCGGCAGATCGGAAGGGCAGCACGCGTGACCGTCGACGACACGGGCTCCGGCGCGGGCGGGGACGGCCGGGTGGACCCCCACGCCCCCGACACCGGCGAGGACCCGCTGGCCCTGCGACTCGAACAGCTCATCCTGGGCGCCGAGCGCCGCTACACCCCGTTCCAGGCCGCGCGCAGCGCCGGCGTCTCCATGGAGCTGGCGTCGCGGTTCTGGCGGGCGATGGGCTTCGCGGACATAGGCCAGGCCAAGGCCCTCACCGAGGCCGATGTGCTCGCCCTGCGCCGTCTCGCCGGCCTGGTGGAGGCGGGCCTGCTGAGCGAGGCCATGGCGGTGCAGGTGGCCCGCTCCACCGGGCAGACCACCGCCCGGCTGGCGGAGTGGCAGATCGATTCCTTCCTGGAGGGCCTGACGGAGCCCCCGGAGCCCGGCATGACCCGCACCGAGGTGACGTACCCGCTGATCGAGCTGCTCCTGCCGGAACTGGAGGAGTTCCTGGTCTACGTCTGGCGCCGCCAGCTGGCCGCCGCGACGGGCCGGGTCGTGCAGGCGGCGGACGACGAGGAGATGGTCGACCGTCGGCTCGCCGTCGGCTTCGCCGACCTGGTGGGCTTCACCCGCCTCACCCGCCGGATGGAGGAGGAGGAGCTCGGCGAGCTGGTCGAGGCCTTCGAGACCACCGCCGCCGACCTGGTGGCGGCCCGCGGCGGCCGGCTCATCAAGACCCTCGGCGACGAGGTGCTGTACGCGGCGGACGACGCCGGGACGGCCGCGGACATCGCGCTGCGGCTCGTGGAGACGCTGGCGAACGACGAGACGATGCCCGAGCTGCGGGTCGGCATGGCGTTCGGCACGGTGACCACCCGGATGGGGGACGTGTTCGGCACGACGGTGAACCTGGCCTCCCGGCTGACCTCCATAGCGCCGCGGGACGCCGTCCTGGTGGACAGCGCCTTCGCCGAGGAGCTGATCCGCACGGGGGAGGCCCCGGCCTCGGAGGCGGAGGCGGCGGAGGCCGCGGCCGCCGCGGAGAAGGAGGGCGAGGAGCCGCCGATGTACCGCTTTGCGCTCCAGCCGATGTGGCAGCGGCCGGTGCGCGGGCTCGGCGTGGTCGAGCCGTGGCTGCTCACCCGCCGCGACGGCACCGCCTGACCGTCGCCCGCCCGCGACGGCCCGCTCCTCGGCGGACGTCCGCCCGCGACGGTCCGGTTCGCGGGCACCCTGCCGACGGCGCCCCGGCCCCGTCACCTGCCTGGACGGCCGCGACCCGGACGGCCCGGCCCGACCGTCACCGGGACCACGACGCCCACTCCCGCTCCTGCCGGCTGTCGCGGACCCGCCTGACCGCACCCCCGCAGGACCCGGTCCGACGCCGCCTGTCGCCCGCGCGGTCCGGCCCCCGTTCCCCTGCCCGGCCGACCCGCCCGAACGGCCCGATCGCCCCGGCCCGATCGCCCCGGCCCGGTCCCCGGCTCCGTGCCGCGCGACGGCCCGGCCCCGGGGGGTCGCTCGGATCAGCCCTGCGCCGCGACGCCCGGCACGGCACCTCGCCGCGTCGCCGGACCAGCCGGGTACGCCCGGCACGCGGGTGATCCTCCGCCTCGCCATGCACCGCACCGTCCGCCGCGGCCCGATCCGGCCCGGTCCGACCTGAACCGATCTCGTCCTCCGACCTGGTCCGAACGAACCCGCCTGCCCGTCACCTGCTGCCCGCGCCGGTCGGCCCCCGTCACCCGCCACGCCGTGCCCGTGACGGCCCAGCCCCGGTGCGGCGCCCCGCGACGGCGTCACCCGGCCGAGCGGACCGCCCTGACCCCAACGGCTCGCGCCCGCCGGGCGCCCCACGGGACCCGAGTCCGGCCGCCGGCCGCCCGCAGGTCCCGCACTCACCCGGACGGCCCGGCCCCGCCCCCCGCCCACGCCTCGCGGGGCCCGTCCCGGCCCGGACTCGCGCCGTGACGGCATGGCTTCCCTCAGGGGCCCTGGTCACCGGGGACGTGCACGCACAGGCCGATCACCGGGAGGCACACCCGGTCCGGGCGGGGAGCGTGCGTGTCGTGGCCCTTGGTCGGCGTCGGGACCGGGGCGGGGATGGGGGCCTCCGGCGCCGGGCGCGGGGCGGCCGCGGACGTCGTCGGCGAGGGCCGCGGTGTGCCGCGGGGCGGAACCGGGGCGGCGGCCGGGTGGGTGGCCGGCAGGGTGGCCGGGGCGGCGGTGCCGCCGGCCGGCGCCGCGGTCGTGGACGGGGGCGCGGTGGCCGTCGGCGCGGGGCTCCTGCCGCCCAGGGCGGAGGCCGCCGAGGGCGGCGCGGTGGGGGTGGCGGCGAGGGTGGCCGCGGTGTCCGCCGGGCGGTCCCCGCCGCCGTCGTCGCCCGGCCCGGGCCGGGGCGCGGCCTCGGCCGTGCCCGGTGCGCCGCCCCCCGGCTCCCAGGCGATCCGGACCAGGCCGAGGACGCCGGCGGTCAGGGCGAGCCCGCCCGCGGCGAGCAGCGCCGCGCGGGGGCGGGCCTTGCGGTGCCGCCCGCGCCGGACCCCGGACGTGCCGGCCGGCCGGTGTTCCCGCCTCGGACCGGACCGTGCGGCTGTCGGTGTCATGGGTTCCCTCCCCGCTGTGCGCCCGGGGCGCGCCGGGGCGCAGCGCACGCTATGCGCTGCGCTGACCGATGGACGGTGAGCCGGACGGATGTCACTCGAACGGGTGTAGCCCTCCGCACTTCACGGGACGCGGTACGGCTGCGATGATCGGAGCACGGAAAGTTAACCCGCGTTAACCGGAGGGGTGTCATGAGCGAGGAGCGGTTCGGGGAGTTCGTGCTGGTGCGGCGGCACGGGCACGTCGCGGAGCTGGTGCTGGACCGGCCCAAGGCGATGAACGCCGTCTCGACGGAGATGGCCCGCTCCCTCGCGGGCGCGTGCACCACGCTCGCCGCCGACCGGGACGCCCGGGCGGTCGTCCTCACCTCGTCGCACGAGCGCGCGTTCTGCGTGGGCGCGGACCTGAAGGAGCGCAACTCCTTCACCGACGCGGACCTGGTGCGGCAGCGGCCGGTGGCGCGGGCGGCGTACACCGGGGTGCTGGAGCTGCCGATGCCGACGATCGCCGCGGTGCACGGCTTCGCGTTGGGCGGCGGGTTCGAGCTGGCGCTGTCCTGCGACCTGATCGTGGCCGACCGTACGGCGGTGGTGGGGCTGCCGGAGGTGTCGGTGGGCGTGATCCCGGGCGGCGGAGGCACGCAGCTGCTGCCGCGGCGGGTCGGCGCGGCGCGCGCCGCCGAGCTGATCTTCTCGGCGCGACGGGTCGAGGCGGCGGAGGCGGCCGAGCTGGGGCTGGTGGACCGGCTGGTGGAGGAGGGCCGGGACCGCGAGGAGGCGCTGGCGCTGGGCGAGCGGATCGCCGGGAACTCGCCGGTGGGTCTGCGGGCCGCCAAGCGGGCGCTGCGGCTGGGGCACGGGCTGGATCTGCGGGCCGGGCTGGAGGTGGAGGACGCGGCGTGGCGTTCGGTGGCCTTCTCGGGCGACCGGGCGGAAGGGGTGGCGGCGTTCAACGAGAAGCGCAAGCCCCAGTGGCCGGGTGAGTGAGGCGCCGGGCGGGTCGGCGCCCCGGATGGGCCGCGCGGTGCCGCGCGGTGCCGCGCGACCGGCCGTCGCGGGTGCGTGTGCGGCGGCGGTCCGCGGTCCGGCGGAGGCGGCCGCGCCGTCCACCTGATCGCCCCACCGACATCCCGAATCGCCCTAATACTCCCTAATCTGGACTAATGGGCGAGGACAAGCGGCTGGCGGCGGTCGTGACGCTGGCGCAGGGAATGGCGGCGGCGCACACCCCGCGGGAGTGCTGGCAGGCCGCCGCCCTCGGGGCCTGCGACGCGCTGGACGGCAGCTTCGCCGCGCTCTCGGTGTGGGAGCGGGAGCTGAGCCGGCTGCGGGTCCTGGTCAACGTGGGGGACCGCGCGCCCGACGAGGAGGAGTTCCCCGAGGCCGAGGCCTACCCGGTGCACCAGTTCCCGGAGATCACCGAGTTCCTGCACGAGCGGTGGGCCGGCGGAGGCGGGCCCCACGCGTGGGTGGAGACCGCCGAGGGGTCGGCCGTCGGCACGCCCGGCTACTTTCACCAGCGGGTCGCCGCCCTGCGCCGCCGCCGCCGCGGCTGCTGCGTCGTCGCCCCCGTCGTTCTGCACGGCAGGGCCTGGGGCGAGCTGTACGTGGCCCGCCCGGTCGGCGCGCCCGTGTTCGGGCCCGGCGACGCCGACTTCGCCACCGTCCTCGCCGCCGTCGTCGCCGCGGGCATCGCGCAGACCGAGCGGCTCGAGGAGGCCCGCCGGCTCGCCTTCACCGACGCCCTGACCGGACTCGCCAACCGCCGTGCCGTGGACGTCCGCCTGGAGGAGGCCGTCGAGCGGCACCGCGTGGAGGGCGCGCCGGTCAGTCTCGTCGTGTGCGACCTGAACGGACTCAAACGGGTCAACGACACCCTCGGGCACGCCGTCGGCGACCGTCTCCTCGAACGCTTCGGCTCGGTGCTGTCCCTGTGCGGCGCGATGCTGCCGGGCGCGCTGGCCGCGCGGCTCGGCGGGGACGAGTTCTGCCTGCTCGCCCTCGGCCCGCCCGCCGACGACGTGGTCAAGGCGGCCGACGAGCTGTGCCGTCGGGCCGCCGAACTGGAGCTGGGGGAGGGGGTGGCGTGCGGGGTGGCCTCGACCGACGACCCGATCGGGGAGGTGCGGGACGCGCGCCGGCTGTTCCGGCTCGCCGACGCCGCCCAGTACCGGGCCAAGGCCCTGGGCGCGGACCGCCCGGTGGTGGCCGGCCGGGAGGGGCCGGACGATCCGGTCGTACGGCTGGCGGACGAGCCGCCGCCCGCGCGGGGCGAGCGCCGCCGGTTCCGCGGGCGCCTGCCGTGAGGCGAAGCCCACATGCGGGGTAAGGGTCGCTCCGGCGGCCCACTGGTGACAGCGGTGCATTCAATGCGTACGCTCCTGAATATGGATATGCACACTGTGGTGGTGGGGACGTCCGGGGTCACGGCGTCCGACGTTCTCGCCGTGGCGCGCGGCGGTGCCCGCATCGAGCTGTCGGCACAGGCGGTGGCGGCCCTCGCGGCGGCCCGCGAGATCGTGGACGCGCTGGCGGCCAAGCCGGACCCGGTCTACGGCGTCTCCACCGGCTTCGGCGCCCTGGCGACCCGGCACATCAGCCCGGAGCTCCGCGCCCAGCTGCAGCGCAACATCGTCCGCTCGCACGCCGCCGGCATGGGCCCGCGCGTCGAGCGGGAAGTCGTACGGGCCCTGATGTTCCTGCGCCTGAAGACCGTCTGCTCCGGGCACACCGGCGTCCGGCCCGAGGTCGCGCAGACCATGGCCGACGTGCTGAACGCGGGCATCACCCCGGTCGTGCACGAGTACGGCTCCCTCGGCTGCTCCGGCGACCTCGCGCCCCTGTCCCACTGCGCGCTCACCCTCATGGGCGAGGGGGACGCCGAGGGCCCGGACGGCGTCGTGCGGCCCGCCGGCGAGCTGCTCGCCGAGCACGGCATCCAGCCGGTCGAGCTGCGCGAGAAGGAGGGCCTCGCCCTCCTCAACGGCACCGACGGCATGCTCGGCATGCTGATCATGGCGCTCGACGACCTCGACATCCTCTACAAGTCCGCCGACATCACCGCCGCCCTCACCCTGGAGGCGCTGCTCGGCACCGACCGGGTCCTCGCGCCCGAGCTGCACGCCATCCGGCCGCACCCGGGGCAGGCCGCCGCGGCCGCCAACATGCTCGCCGTCCTCGAGGGATCCCAGCTCACCGGGCACCACCAGGACGACGCCCCACGCGTCCAGGACGCCTACTCCGTGCGCTGCGCCCCGCAGGTCGCCGGCGCCGGACGCGACACCCTCGCGCACGCCCGCCTGGTCGCCGAGCGCGAACTCGCCGCCGCCGTCGACAACCCCGTGGTGCTGCCTGAGGGCATCGGCACCGGGGGAGGGCGGGTGGAGTCCAACGGCAACTTCCACGGCGCTCCCGTCGCCTACGTCCTGGACTTCCTCGCGGTCGCAGCCGCCGACCTCGGCTCCATCGCCGAGCGCCGCACCGACCGGCTGCTGGACAAGAACCGCAGCCACGGCCTGCCGCCGTTCCTCGCCGACGACGCGGGCGTCGACTCCGGCCTGATGATCGCCCAGTACACGCAGGCCGCGCTGGTCAGCGAGATGAAGCGGCTCGCCGTGCCGGCCTCCGCCGACTCCATCCCGTCCTCCGCCATGCAGGAGGACCATGTGTCGATGGGCTGGTCGGCCGCCCGCAAGCTGCGCACCGCCGTGGACAACCTCACCCGGATCATCGCCATCGAGCTGTACGCGGCCACCCGCGCCCTCGAACTGCGCGAGGGCCTCGCCCCGGCCCCCGCCTCTCAGGCGGTCGTCGAGGCCGTACGGGCCGCCGGTGTGCAGGGCCCCGGCCCCGACCGGTTCCTGGCGCCCGACCTCGCCGCCGCCGAAGCGTTCGTGCGCGGCGGCGACCTCGTGGCGGCCGTGGAGAAGGTCACCGGCCCGCTCCGCTGAGACGCGCAGGGGCCCCGGCGCGCCCGCCGGGGCCCATGTCATGCCGCCGGCCCAGCCGGACGGGGCCCACGTCGTGCGGCCGGCCCGGCCGGACGGGGCGTCACCTCGGCTCGGCCGCCTGCGCCTTCACGAGGCGACCGCGGTGACCCGCCCTTCCCGCCGACCCGCAGCGGTGGAGGTCACAGGTTCGTCAAATGAAGTCAAAATCCCAGGCGTTCGCGGCGCACCGAATACACGACGAAACCGGCGCCCACGGTGAGGAAAAAGCTCCCGCCGACGATGTACGGAGTGGTGTCGAAGCTTCCCGTGTCGGCCAGTTCGGTGGCGTCCGCCGCCTGCCGTTCGGTCCCGGTGCTCGCCGCCGTCACCGCCCTGGCCTGCGTGACCTGCACGGGCGTGGACGTGGACGCCGTCTGTCTCGCCGGGGCGTCCTGCGAGGCGTTCGCGGACGGGACGAACCACAGCGCGCACAGCAGGGTGCCCGCGGCGGTGGCGGTCAGCAGCGGACGGCGAGCGGATGACACGGAATATCGATCCCCTTGTGACGCTGGCGAATTGGCCGTGTGGGGCGATGTTAGTGAAAGTCGCGGGTCACAGGAAAGTCACGGGAGGTTTCGGCCGTACGCTCCCGCCATGAGCACTGAAGAGACATCACGTTTTGTACGGCTTCGCGTGGAGCTGGTCCTGGAGGTGCAGGACGAGGACGAGGTGACCAAGGCCGCGCTGCGCCGGCTCGCGCAGGAGTCCGGGCTGCCGGAGGGGGAGCGGGCCCACGCCGAGGGCGCCGTGACCGAGGACGCCGCGGAGGCCCTGGCCTACCTCGTGGACCCGTTCGACCTGGTCGGCGAGGTCCCCGGGGTGGAGCTCCAGCAGGCGTCCTGGTCGAGCGAGCGGATCGACTACGACCCCGACTCGCCGGAGTGGGACCTGGACGAGGATGATGGGGTGAGCGACGGCGAAGAGGGCGGCATCGGCTGAGCGTCCCGGGGCACCCAAGACCCCGGACGGCAACCGCCGTCCGGGTTTCGTCGTCCTAGGGGGCGCACGGACCGAATCCCGCACCACCCGCGGACTGCGTTCCGCGGACGTGGCGTGCCCCACAGATCCAGGCGATCTGGAACGGGACCGACCGGCCGTAGCGTTGAAGGTTCCCACGGGGACTCTCGGGGTTTTTCGCGACTCGGCAACGATGGAGAAGCTTGTGATGACGGACAGTAAGCGGCGCACGGGCCTGAGGGCCGCGTCCGCTCTGCTCGGCGGCGTACTGGTGCTCACGGCGTGTTCCGGCGGCGACGACGCTGCGGCCAGTGGCAGCGGCGACTCCTCGCAGGCCCAGGCCGACGCGGCGGCGGCCAAGAAGTCGTCGGAGGCGCAGATCACGATCACGCCCAAGGACGGCTCCAACAACGCCTCGATCAACAACTCGGCGACCGTCACGGTGCGCAAGGGCACGCTCACCGCCGTCACCATGACCACCCAGGACGGCAAGACCGTCGCCGGTCAGCTCTCCGCCGACAAGAAGAGCTGGAAGCCCGGCGTGCAGCTGGAGCGCTCCACCACCTACCGGGTCGCCGCGGAGGCCAAGGACTCCGAGGGCCGCACGGCCCACGAGAACGCCTCCTTCACCACCGTCTCCCCGGCCAACAGCTTCATCGGCACCTACACCCCGGACAACGGCTCGACGGTCGGGGTCGGCATGCCCGTGTCGATCCACTTCGACAAGGCGATCACCGACAAGGCGGCCGTGCAGAAGGGCATCACGGTCAGCTCCAGCACCGGCCAGGAGGTGGTGTGCCACTGGTTCGGCGCCAACCGCATGGACTGCCGCCCCGAGGAGTACTGGAAGGAAGGCTCCACCGTCACCCTGAAGCTGGCGCTGGACGGCGTCGAGGGCGCGGACGGCGTCTTCGGCGTCCAGCAGAAGACGGTCACCTTCCACATCGGCCGCAACCAGGTCTCGTACGTCGACGCGAAGACCAAGCAGATGAAGATCACGCAGGACGGCAAGGTCGTCAAGACCATACCGATCTCCGCGGGCTCGCCCGACAACAAGACGTACGAGGGCCGGATGGTGATCTCCGAGAAGTTCAAGGAGACCCGGATGAACGGCGCGACCGTCGGCTTCACCGACGACGACGGCAAGGGCGAGTACGACATCAAGGACGTGCCGCACGCCATGCGCCTGACCACCTCCGGCACCTTCATCCACGGCAACTACTGGGGCGCCCCGTCGGTGTTCGGCAACGTCAACACGAGCCACGGCTGCGTCGGCCTGCAGGACAAGAAGGGCGCGAACGACCCGAACACGCCGGCCGCGTGGTTCTACAACCACACGCTGCTCGGTGACGTCGTGGTCGTCCAGAACACCGGCGACAAGACGGTCGCGCCCGACAACGGCCTCAACGGCTGGAACATGGACTGGGCGCAGTGGAAGGCCGGTTCGGCCGTCTGACACCCGCTCACATCCCGTCGGTGCCGCCCCCGTCCCGGGGGCGGCACCGCTGTTTTCCGGCCCCGCGCACCAAGACCCGGGCGGCCGGACCGGACCTCCCGCGCATCCTGCGGTGGGTCAACACCCTTCCCGCATACGGCATTTCGCGGTTGTGTAACAGCCACCCGGCCACCGCGTAACAGTTGCCGCAGACGCCTCCTCACCGTCCTGCCGCCTCTTGAGCGCCCTGATCACCCCCGGCATACTGCGTGCTTCCGGGGGATTGGCGTGCAGATGTGCGAGTCTTCCCCCGGCCGGGTGAACGGGGAATTCACCCGGTACTTCATCTCCAGGGGGAGAACTTGCCCAGACAAGTGAAGAGTGCGGCTGCGGCCACCGTGGCGACGGCCGCAGCAGTCGCCCTGGCGGCGGGCATGACCAGCCCGGCGTCGGCGAAGCCCGCGCGCGACCCGGCGTCCGCCACCGCCCCGAAGGCCGCCGCCGAACACCATGTCACCCTCATCACCGGCGACCGTGTCGCCCTCGACGCCAAGGGCCGTGTCGTCGGCCTGGAGCGGGCCGAGGGACGCGCGCACATACCCGTCCAGGTCCGCAGGACAGCCGGACACACACTGGTCGTCCCCGCCGACGCGGCCCACCTGATCGCCTCCGGCACGCTGGACCGGCGCCTGTTCGACATCACCGAGCTGAACAAGGCAGCCACCCGCAAGGCCCAGAAGGACGGCCTGAAGGTCATCGTCGGCTACCGCGGCGCCGCCACCGCCGCCAAGGCCGACGTCCGCGACGCCGGCACCCTGCGCCGCAGCCTGAAGGCGCTCAACGCGGACGCCGTGCAGGCCCCGGTCGAGGACACCGCCGGCCTGTGGGACGCCGTCACCAGCGGCGACCGGACCGCCGCCGGCATCGCCCACGTCTGGCTCGACGGGGTCCGCAGGGCCACCCTCGACAAGTCCGTCCCGCAGATCGGCGCGCCGACCGCGTGGAAGGCCGGCTACACCGGCAAGGGCGTGAAGGTCGCCGTCCTGGACAGCGGCGTGGACGCGAACCACCCCGACCTCAAGGGCCAGGTGGTCGCGGCGAAGAACTTCACCGCCACCGGCGACACCGCCGACCACGTCGGGCACGGCACGCACGTCGCGTCCATCGTCGCCGGCACCGGCGCCAAGTCGGGCGGCAAGTACCGGGGCGTGGCCCCCGACGCCAAGATCGTCAACGGCAAGGTCCTGGACGACAGCGGCTTCGGCGACGACTCCGGCATCCTCGCCGGCATGGAATGGGCCGTTTCCCAGGGCGCCTCCGTCATCAACCTCAGCCTGGGCGGCTACGACACCCCCGAGATCGACCCGCTCGAGGCCGCGGTCGACAAGCTCTCCGCCGACAAGGGCGTCCTCTTCGCCATCGCCGCGGGCAACGAGGGCCCCCAGTCGATCGGTTCACCGGGCAGCGCGGACGCCGCGCTCACCGTCGGCGCCGTCGACAAGAAGGACAAGCTCGCCGACTTCTCCTCCACCGGCCCGCGCACCGGCGACGGCGCCATCAAGCCGGACGTCACCGCGCCCGGCGTCGACATCACCGCCGCCGCGGCCGAGGGCAGCCTCATCGGCGAGGAGGTCGGTGAGAAGCCCGCGGGCTACCTGACCATCTCCGGCACCTCGATGGCCACCCCGCACGTCGCGGGCGCCGCCGCGATCCTCAAGCAGGAGCACCCCGACTGGGGCCACGCCGAGCTGAAGGGCGCCCTGACCGGCTCCGCCAAGGGCGGCGCGTACACCCCGTTCCAGCAGGGCACGGGCCGTATCCAGGTCGACAGGGCCATCAAGCAGACGGTCGTCGCCGACCCGGTGTCCGTGAGCTTCGGCGTGCAGCAGTGGCCGCACACCGACGACAAGCCGGTCACCAAGCAGATCACGTACCGCAACCTCGGCGACAAGGCCGTCACGCTCACCCTGACCAGCACCGCCACCGACCCCAAGGGCGCGGCGGCCCCGTCGGGCTTCTTCAGGCTCGGCGCGGCGAAGGTGACCGTCCCCGCGCACGGCAGGGCCGCGGTCGGCCTCACCGTCGACACCAAGCTGGGCGGCACGCGCGACGGCGCCTACTCCGCGTACGTGACGGCGACGGGCGGCGGCCAGACGGTCCGCACGGCCGCCGCGGTACAGCGCGAGGTGGAGTCGTACGACGTCACGCTGAAGTTCATCGGCCGCGACGGCAAGCCGGCGAAAGCCGCCGACGCGACGTTCTGGGGCCTGTCCGGACTCGCCCGCGGGGCGGAGTTCTACCCGTCCAGCTCGTCCGGCACCGTGACGGTACGCGTGCCCAAGGGCCGGTACATACTGGATGCCGACCTGTACCAGGACCGACAGCATCCCGAAAACGGCGTGAACTGGTTGGCCCAGCCGAAGCTGGACGTCGCCAAGAAGCAGACGCTTACGCTCGACGCCCGCAAGACCAAGCCGGTGGACATCACCGTCCCTGACACCGCCGCCAAGTCCGTGTTCGCGTCCCCGTCCTACACGGTGGTGAGCGGCGATGGTGAGTACTCGCTCGGACTGTGGCTGGACGAATACGCCAGCCTCCGCACGGCGTACCTTGGTCCGCAGATCACTGACGGATCGCTGTACCAGCAGTGGGACGGCCACTGGACCGACGGCGCGCACGAGCAGTACGACGTCACCTCCGGCAGCCGGGTCAAGCAGCTCGCCACCGGCTACACCAGGCACTACAAGGCCGGTGACCTGGCCACGGTGAAGGTCCGCATGGGCGCGGCGGCGAGCGGCAAGAAGGGCGCCGTCGAGGCGGTGGGCTGGCTGCCCGCGAGCACCGGCGCCACCTCCTTCGGCGTCCCGCAGAGCCTGCCCGGCACCCGCACCCTGCACCTGTCCGCCAAGGGCGACGTGACCTGGCAGCTGAGGTTCGAGCAGGACAACGGGACGGACGAGGACGGCTTCCCGGTCGCCGAAGGCGGCTACGACCTCGGCCGGTTCACCTTCAAGGCCGGCAAGTCCTACACCAAGACGGTCAACACCGCGGTGTTCGGCCCCCACGTGAACAGCGGGTCCCTCGGCCTGTTCCGCGACGGCAACGAGATCTACGGCTCGCTGCCGCTGTTCGCCGACTCCGCCAGGCACGCCGGCTACTCGGACTTCACCTCGGTGACCACCACCCTGTACCGCAACGGCGTCAAGGCCGGCTCGCACGACGACCCGCTCTTCGGCGACAAGACCTTCAAGGTCCCGGCCGGCGACGCGTCGTACCGGCTGACCACCTCGGTCAAGCGGTCCCCGAAGGTGTCGCAGGCCTCCACGCGGATCGACGCGGCCTGGACCTTCCGCTCCGAGAAGCCGTCCGACGGCTTCACCCAGCTGCCCGCCTCCGCCCTGCACTTCGGCGCCACGACCGGCCTCGACAGCCGGGTCGCCGCCGGCAGGACGGTCACCTTCCCGGTCACCGTGGAGGGCTCGGCCGCCGGCCGCAACCTGAAGTCCCTCGCCGTCTACGTCTCCTACGACGGCAAGGACTTCAAGAAGACCGACGTCCGCAACGGCAGGATCACGGTCAAGAACCCGGCGAAGGACAAGGCCGTCTCCTTCCGTACCAAGATCACCGACAAGAAGGGCAACACGTCGGAGATCACGATCTACAACGCCTACTACGGCAAGTGACCCCTCACTAGCCCGGCGGCCCCGGGCGACGCGCGGCCCGCGGGAGGCAGACGCCTCCCGCGGGCTTTCGCACTTCGCGGACCCGCTCCGGGCGGGCGGCGGCACGGTCCGTCCGCCGGCCCCGCCGGCCCCGCCGGTCCTGCCGGCCCCGTCGGCCCCGCCGGCCCCGCCGGTCCTGATCGGCCGGGCCGACAGGGCGTGGATCCGCCCTAGACCGACGGCACCGCGCGCTTCGCGTCCGTGCCCCAGCTCGCCAGCAGACGGAGCGAGTCGGCCGAGGGGGAACCCGGCTCGGCGTGATAGGTGATCAGGGACAGCTCCGAGCCGTCCGTCAGCCGGAAGCTCTCGAAGTTCAGCGCCAGGTCGCCCACCAGCGGATGGTGCAGGTGCTTGACGCCGTGGCTCTTCTCCTTGACGTCGTGCGTCGCCCACAGCCGGCGGAACTCCGCGCTCTTGACGGAGAGCTCACCGACCAGAGCCGACAACCGCGGATCGTCCGGATGACAGCCCGCGTCCATGCGCAGCGCGCAGACGATGTCGATCGCCTTCTGCTCCCAGTCCACGAACAGCTCGCGGTAGTCGGGGTGCAGGAAGACCAGCCGGGCCCAGTTGCGCTCGGCCGGCGGCAGCTCCGCCCAGTCGCCGAAGACGGCCGCCGCCATGCGGTTCCAGGCCAGGATTTCCGTACGCCGGCCGAGGACGTACGCCGGCACGCCGTCCAGCGTGTCCAGCAGCTGCCGCAGCGCCCCCCGCACCTGCTGCTGCCGCGCCGCCGGCTTCTTCTTGTGCGCCTTCGGCTTCGCCAGATGGGTGAGGTGGGCGTGCTCGGCGTCCGTCAGCCGCAGGGCGCGGGCGATCGAGTCCAGCACCTCCGCCGACACGTTCCGTCCGTTGCCCTGCTCCAGGCGCGTGTAGTACGCCACCGACACCCCGGCCAGCTGCGCCAGCTCCTCCCGGCGCAGCCCCGGCACCCGGCGGTGCCGGCCGAAGTCGGGCAGTCCCACGTCCTCCGGCTTCAGCCGGGCCCGCCGGCTGCGCAGGAACTCGCTCAGCTCCGCCCGCCGGTCCAGGGGCCGCCCGGTGACCGCCACCGCGTCCGGCTGTCCGTCCCTGCTCTCCATGCCTCCAGTATTCCCGGTCGTACGCACAGGAGCCTGACCCCGCCGGTGGTAGGCACGGCGGTCGTACGCAAACGCGTGGTCTGGGTGACCCGCGGCCGACGGGGCACGCTGGATTCCGTGGCCGGCCGCAAGGAGGCCGGCCACGCGAGACACTGCTAGGAGAAGACCGCCATGACCACTGTTGCCGCGTACGCCGCGCCCGCCGCCAAGGCTCCGCTGGAGCGGACGACCATCGAGCGCCGGGCGGTCGGCGAGTCCGACGTCCTGATCGACATCAAGTTCGCCGGCATCTGCCACTCCGACATACACCAGGTCCGCGAGGGCTGGGGCGAGGCGATCTTCCCGATGGTCCCCGGCCACGAGATCGCCGGTGTCGTCACCGAGGTCGGCCCCGGTGTGACCAAGTTCCGGGTCGGCGACCGGGTGGGCGTCGGCTGCATGGTCGACTCCTGCCGCGAGTGCGAGAACTGCCTGCGGGGCGAGGAGCAGTACTGCCTCAAGGGCATGGTCGGCACCTACAACGCCGTCGGCAGGGACGGCGAGCCCACCTACGGCGGCTACTCCGAGAAGATCGTCGTCGACGAGAACTATGTCGTCCGCATCCCCGACGGCCTCTCCCTCGACGTGGCCGCGCCGCTGCTGTGCGCCGGCATCACCACGTACTCCCCGTTGCGCCACTGGAACGCCGGCCCCGGCAAGAAGGTCGCGGTCGTCGGCCTCGGCGGCCTCGGCCACATGGCCGTCAAGCTCGCGCACGCCATGGGCGCCGAGGTGACGGTGCTCTCCCAGTCCCTGCGCAAGAAGGACGACGGCCTCAAGCTGGGCGCCGACCACTACCACGCCACCAGCGACCCGAAGACCTTCGAGGAACTGGCCGGCACCTTCGACCTGATCGTCTCCACCGTGTCCGCGCCGATGGACTTCGGCGCGCTCCTGTCGCTGCTGAAGGTCGACGGCGCCCTGGTGAACGTGGGCGCCCCCGAGGAGCCCGTCTCCCTCAACCTGTTCTCCGTCATCAGCGGCCGCAAGACCCTCGCGGGCTCCGCGATCGGCGGCATCCGCGAGACCCAGGAGATGCTGGACTTCTGCGCCGAGCACGGCATCGGCGCCGAGATCGAACTGATCAGCGCGGCCGAGATCAACGAGGCGTACGAGCGGGTCCTGGCCAGCGACGTCCGCTACCGCTTCGTCATCGACACGGCGACGATCTGACCACCGCACACCCCCGCACACCACCGCCGCCCGCGCCGCCGGCCCCGCCCCGGCGGCGCGGGCGGCGTCCGGCTTCGAGGCCGGCCCGCCCGCCGGGGTAGGCCGGCCGCCCCGGTCCCGGACGACCCCGGCGGGCGGGGCCGGCCGCGCCTCGGCCACCGGCATCCGCCCCCGCAACCCCCACCCGAGCCGGGCGCTCTCAACGGCAGTCGCCGGCCCGCTGCTCCGCGGGGAAGCCCTCCCCGGCGCCGTACGCCCGCACGAGCACACCGCCCGCGCCCGGCCGGACGACATGGACCCGGCCGGCGCCCGACACCCGGGCCTCGCCGTCCGCCACCGTGAGCAGGGTGTTCTCGTCGACGGCGACGCCGTACGGGACGTCCCCCCGTCCGACCGCCGCCACCAGCCGCGCCAGCGTCCCCCACTGGGCCGCGTGCACGTCGACCGCGAACGGCACGAGTCCCAGACCGGGGCGCACCTCGATCTCCGCGAGGTCCTCCCCGGTCTCCTCCGGGCACACCGCGACCCCGTCCACCAGCCACCCGCCGACCACGGCGCGTCGCGCGGCGACGGCGGCCCCGGCGGAGAACCCGGCGTACGGCGCCTCACGCGCGGCCAGCAGTTCCGGCAGCCGCTCCAGGCACCCCGCGAGGACGTCCTGATACGCGGGCGTCAGCCCACCGCACACCAGCAGTCCGTCGATCCCGTCGAGCGCGGTCTCCGGCTCGAACCGCCCGCCGACCGGCACGAGCAACGGCACCGGCGCGCACGGCGGCCCCGCCTTCCGCAGCGCCGCCGCGTACCGCTCGAACTGCGCGGCCCCGTCCCCCTCGTCGACGATCAGGCACCCGACCCGCCGCTCACCGGGCACCGCCCGGAGAAACGGCTCGTACACCTCGGCGCGGCCCCACCCCCCGCCGATCAGGTACGTGCGCATTCCCATGTCCTCCCCCTCAGACCCCTGTAGGCACGAAGGGCGAATCTACGCGGTTCCCCCCGCCCCCGTCGCCCCGATCACCGCCGCGCGGCCCTCAGCCCGTCCAGTAGCAGTTCCCGCGCGTCAAAGGCCAGCAGGGTGGCTGGAGAGCCAGGCGGCGTGCCGGTTACGAAGCGCGTCTCGCTCGGCAGCCGTGGTGAGGATGACGTCAGCGCCGCCGTCGTACGGGTGGTAGATGCGTTGAAGTCCCGTGTCGGTGATGAACACCTCGACGAGCGCCTCGTCGGTGATGGCACGCAGCAGGCCATCGACGCAGCCGTGTCGCCACCGACGCCGATCGGCGTAGAGCCGAGTGTGGGTGTGGAATTCCGGGTCCGGGTCGTCCTGGTCCGATTCGATCCACCAGAGGGCGCTGTCGGGGTGGAGTTCCTCTCGTGGCGTCGGGAAGCCGGCGGGACCGGTCGGTGTGCAGGACCAGTCCATGGTCACGACGAACACTTCCAGCTCTGTGAACAGTTCGTCGAGGATCGTGTTGTGCCGCTCCAAGACGGTCGCGTACTCGTCCTCGGACTGCGGGTAGCGTTTCGAGCCGGGGAGACTGTGGAAGCGCACCCAGCGATCCACGTACATGCTGCGGAACGTGTGGGCTATGGGCGGGCCCGACGGCCGTCGCTCCCGCCACAGTGCTTCCAGCAGCGCCGGTGTGACGCCAGGGTTCACCCGTCGGCCTTGGCCACGCCGATCGGGCAGGACACCCCGGTCCCGCCGATGCCGCAGTAGCCGCCCGGGTTCTTGTCGAGGTACTGCTGGTGGTACGGCTCGGCCGGGTAGAACGGGCGGTCTGCGGCCGGGAGGATCTCCGTGGTGATCGTGCCGTAGCCGGAGGAGGCGAGGGTCTTCTGGTAGGCCTCGCGGGAGGACTCGGCCGCGGCGGCCTGCTCGGGGGTGTGGGTGTAGATCGCCGAGCGGTACTGGGTGCCCACGTCGTTGCCCTGGCGGAAGCCCTGGGTCGGGTCGTGGGACTCCCAGAACGTCTTCAGCAGGCGGTCGTACGAGATCTGCCGGGGGTCGTACACCACGCGCACGGCCTCCGTGTGGCCGGTCAGGCCCGTGCAGACCTCCTCGTAGGTGGGGTGCTCGGTGTAGCCGCCCTGGTAGCCGACGAGGGTCGTGTACACACCTGCGGGCAGCTGCCAGAACCTGCGCTCCGCGCCCCAGAAGCAGCCCAGGCCGAAGTCCGCGATCTGAAGGCCCTCGGGGTAGGGACCGAGCAGCGGGGTGCCGAGGACGGTGTGGCGGTCGGGGACCTCGTAGGCCGGTGCGGGGCGGCCCCCGAGCGCCTGCTCGGGGGTGGGCAGCTGGGGGGTGCGGCCGAGAAGCATGAGGTCTCCCTGTCGGTCTGGGGTGGGCGCCGGCCGCCTCGGCGGCGCCGGCACCCGCTACAACGTCCGGCGAACCCGCCGCATTCCGGTCAGGCCCCGCCGCCACCGCCTGCGCCACCCTGTCGCGGACCTGGCAGCAGGGCGCGGCCGTGTCGCCGCTGTACCGCCGCGGAAGTGCGTCGACGCAACCCGTCGACCAGCGTGAACTGCTCCGGCGCCGCCGCCTCGTCGCGGACATGGCGACGCATGAGGACCGGTGGCCGGTCGGTGCGGTGGTGCGCGCGGTGCCGGTGGTGCGGTGGGGGGACGGCGGAGTATGCCCTCCGCAGGTCAGAAGGGCGATGCGGGGTGCGGGGAGGACCCGCGGGCCGTGGTTCCGGGGCCGTGGGTTCAGCCGGGCAGGCCGGCCGGGCTGCCCCCGTTCGCCTCGTAGCCGGCCACTGCCAGGGCGCGGTAGACGGCGAACTCGGCGGCCGGGTCGGCGGACAGGACCCAGGGCAGGGCGCCCACGTGGCCGTCGATGTGTATCAACTGCTGCATGGCCTCCGCCCAGCGCTCGGCGCGGACCAGGAAGAAGACGAGCAGGTGCCGCACGTGCGGCAGCATCGGGTCGTCGGGGCGGGCGGAGTGCACCGCGTGCAGCGCGCCGTGGACGGCCCTGGTGACGACCTCGCTCCGGTAGAAGCCGGCGACCAGGTTCACCTCCGGCAGGTGCTCGAACACCGCGAACAGCGGCAGCGCGGCGAGCAGGGAGCCGCGCGGGGCGCGGGCCGCGGCGGCCTCGGCGAAGGCGTACGCCTGCTCGCGCGAGCCGTGCCACTTCTCGCACCAGTAGTGCAGCGCGGCCAGATGGGCGCCCATGTGGTGCGGGGCGCGGTCCAGGATCTTCAGCCACAGCTGCTCGAACTCGGCCTGCCCGTAGGCGAGGCCGCGGGCGGCGGACAGCTCGACGATGTACGGCACCGGGTCGCCGGGAGCCAGCAGGGCGGCCTGGGCGCAGGCTTCCCGGGCCTCCTCCATGATGATCCGGAAGTCGTCCGTGCCCGGCGTCGACGTCCGCCAGGCCTGCTGCACCAGGAACTCCGCGTGGACGGCGGCGCCGCCCGCGTCCTTGGGCTGCTCGGCCCGCCAGACCCTGAGCCACTGGCCGCCCGGGGTCTCGTGCAACCCGCCGGGCCGCTGCTGCAGCTCCAGCGCGGCGGCGCCGGCGAAGGCCTGCACCCGCTGCCAGCGCAGCTCGCCCTCGGTCTCGGTGCCGGCCAGCAGCTGGGCCGCGGCCCGGTGGTCCTGGGTGCGCTGCACCAGCTCCAGGACGTCCAGCAGGTCCTGGTCCGGGCCGGGCATGCGCACGTCCAGCTCCTCCTGGCGCACGAAGCCGTAGTCCGCCGGGTCGGCGGCGTCCGGGTGCCCCGGGGGAACCTGCTCGATCACCCCGCGCCTGCGCCGCACGAGCGGAAGCAGGACGAAGCTCAGCATGAGCAGCGCCATCAGCAGCCAGAGAATCGACATGCCTCAAGCGAACCAGACGCCGCCGGCAATTGGCGAACCCCGCCGCCGGCCTGTGGACAAGTCCGGTCCAGGCCATGACAACGGGGTGCGGTGTGAGCTTCGGCTCCCTTTCACCGGCGCCCCCGCGCGCCCGGCGGGCGTCAGGAGCCGATTCGGCGCATTACGCTCGTTGCACATGAGCGACAGGCACATCAGTGAGCACTTCGAGACCCTCGCGATCCACGCGGGCAACACCGCGGATCCCCTCACCGGCGCAGTGGTCCCGCCGATCTACCAGGTGTCGACCTACAAGCAGGACGGCGTCGGCGGACTGCGCGGCGGCTACGAGTACAGCCGTAGCGCCAACCCGACCCGGACCGCCCTGGAGGAGAACCTCGCCGCGCTGGAGGGCGGCCGTCGCGGCCTCGCCTTCGCGTCCGGCCTGGCGGCCGAGGACACCCTGCTGCGGACGCTCCTCAGCCCCGGTGACCACGTGGTGATCCCGAACGACGCCTACGGCGGCACCTTCCGGCTGTTCGCCAAGGTCGCCACCCGCTGGGGGGTGGAGTGGTCCGTCGCCGACACCAGCGACCCCGCCGCCGTCCGGGCCGCGATCACCCCGAAGACCAAGGCCGTCTGGGTGGAGACCCCCTCCAATCCGCTGCTCGGCATCACCGACATCGCCGCCGTCGCCCAGGTCGCCCACGACGCGGGCGCGAAGCTCGTCGTCGACAACACCTTCGCCACGCCGTACCTCCAGCAGCCGCTGGCGCTCGGGGCGGACGTCGTCGTGCACTCCCTGACCAAGTACATGGGCGGCCACTCCGACGTGGTCGGCGGTGCGCTGATCGTCTCCGACCCGGGGCTGGCCGAGGAGCTCGCCTACCATCAGAACGCGATGGGCGCCGTCGCCGGCCCGTTCGACTCCTGGCTGGTGCTGCGCGGCACGAAGACCCTCGCGGTGCGCATGGACCGGCACAGCGAGAACGCCACGAAGATCGCCGAGATGCTGTCCCGGCACCCCCGGGTGACCGAGGTGTTCTACCCCGGCCTGCCCGAGCACCCCGGCCACGAGGTCGCCGCCAAGCAGATGAAGGCGTTCGGCGGCATGGTGTCCTTCCGGGTCGAGGGCGGCGAGGCCGCCGCGGTCGAGGTGTGCAACCGCGCCGAGGTGTTCACCCTCGGCGAGTCGCTCGGCGGCGTGGAGTCGCTGATCGAGCACCCCGGCCGGATGACGCACGCCTCCGCGGCCGGCTCCGCGCTGGAGGTCCCGGCGGACCTGGTGCGCCTGTCGGTCGGCATCGAGAACGTCGAGGACCTGCTGGAGGACCTGCGGCGGGCCCTCGGCTGACGGACGCCCCTCCGCCTCCGGCCGGCGACCGCGCGCAGCGGCTCCCGGCCGGCGGGGAGCCGGGTCACCAGCCGCTGACCGGCTCAGTCGTCCGGGAGGGCGGTTCCGCCCACGGGTGGGCGTCGGCCGCCCACAGCGCGAACGCGACGGCCGCGGCCCACGCCAGCAGCCACAGGACCCGGCGGGCGAGCCGCCGGCGCCGCAGCAGGCGCTCGCCGCGGCGCACCGCCTCCGCGCACAGGTCCGGCGGCACCGGGGCCGGACCCTGCTCCATGAGCCGCCGTACGGCGTCCTCCCGCTCCGACCGCTTCACCAGCGCCTCCTCCGCCCACCGGCGCGCCCCTCGCTCCGGCGGCCCCGCGTCCGCACGGCGTCCCCCGGAGGCCCCGGCCCGTACGTCGCCCCCTGACCCCCGGCCCCCACGCGCCACCGGCGCCGCACGGTCACGGCCTCCCCGTGTCCCTCGCCCACGCCGGGGGCGTCCTGGCGGGCGCCGGGCGGGGAGCGGCCGGGCGCGGAGGATGCAGCAGGGTGGCCGTCGCGCGGTCGCACACGGTGTGCACGCGGTCCGCGGGGAGGCCGAGCAGCGCGGCCGCCTGTTCCGCGGCGAGGCCCTCGTGGAGCCGCAGCACCACGATCAGCCGTTCCCGCGCGCCGAGCGCGGCGAGCGGGCCGCGGGCGGCCGGCCGGGACCGGCCGAAGGCGCCGTACCGGTGCCAGGCGGCGTGCGCGAAGCGGGTGGCGAGGTACTGGCGGGCGCAGTCGTACGGGTCCTCGCCGCGCAGCCGGTCCCAGCGGGCGTAGGTGTGGGCGAGCGCCCGGACCACCAGGCGCCGCGCGCGCGGGTTGGCCTCCGGCGCCTCCGCGGTGAGCAGTGTGGCGGCATGCAGCAGGCGCCCGGACGCGCCGGCGGCGAACGCCGCGAACTCCCGGGCCCGGCGGGCGCCGCGGGTCGGCTGCCGATCACGCACCGCGCCTCCCCCTGCCGGGGTCCTGTCCGGTACGGGACAGGTGAATCGCGTACGACGCAGGACCCGGTCTCATATGAGGCCAGCGGCGGCCCGGGGTCAAGGGTCCGGAGCCGACCGGTGCGGGTGCGGCGGCCGGGACGCGGGCGGGACGCGGGCGGGGCGGCCGGGACGCGGACGGGCGGGGGAGCGCTCAGGAGGCGGGCGGCTGCTCCGCCGGCCCGGCGCCCTGCACGGACATCCGCGCGGAGAGCGCGCGGTTGAAGCGGGTCAGGAGCGTGCAGAACTGCTCGCGCTCCTCCGGCGCCCAGTCGTGTGTCAACTCGGCCATGAGCTGACGCCGGGAGGAGCGCACCTCCTCCAGGCGGGCGGCCCCGCGCGGCGACAGCTGGAGCACCACCGCACGTCCGTCCTCCGGGTGCGAGGTGCGCTTGACGAGCCCGGTGTCGACCAGCGGCGCCACCTGCCGGGTGACCGTGGAGGAGTCGATGCCCATGCTCGCGGCGAGCGCCTTGACCCCCATCGGGCCTTCCCTGTCGAGCCGGTTGAGCAGCAGGTACGCGGCCCGGTCCATGGAGTTGCGCACCTGGCCGACGCCGCCGAGCCGCGTCTGTTCGGCACGCCGGGCGAACACCGCCACCTCGTGCTGGAGGGTGTCGAGGAGACCGGTGTCACCGACGGTCGTCATGTCCATCGACATGTCAGGTGTTGTGGGCATGGCCGGAGGCTCGCTTCATGAGGGCTGCTGGGTTGGGGGACAGGGTACGCGGCCCGGCGGCGGACCGTACCGGCGCTGCGCGAACCGGTCTCGGAGCTTGGTCACACCCGTCGCGCCCGGACGTGGACTGCGATGCTGTCGGCCATGAGCTACGGCACGGCTGCTTCCCTGCGTTCGGTCACCCTGGACGACGTGCGCGGCGCCCGGAGGATGCTCTCCGGTGTGGCGCGGACGACGGCGCTGGAGGGCAGCCGGCACCTGTCGCGGCTCATCGGCGCGCCGGTGCACCTGAAGTGCGAGAACCTGCAGCGGACCGGCTCGTTCAAGCTGCGCGGCGCCTACGTGCGGATCGCCGGGCTGCTGCCGGAGGAGCGGGCGGCCGGTGTGGTGGCGGCGAGCGCGGGCAACCACGCGCAGGGAGTGGCGCTGGCCTCCTCGCTGCTCGGCGTGCACGCCACGGTGTTCATGCCGAAGGGAGCGCCGCTGCCGAAGATCAGCGCGACCCGGGACTACGGCGCCGAGGTGCGCCTGCACGGCCAGGTGGTCGACGAGACGCTGGCCGCCGCCCAGGAGTACGCGGCGAAGACGGGCGCGGTGTTCATCCACCCCTTCGACCACCCGGACGTCATCGCCGGTCAGGGCACGGTCGGGCTGGAGATCCTCCAGCAGTGCCCGCAGGTGCGCACGATCGTCGTGGGGATCGGCGGCGGCGGTCTGGCGGCCGGTGTCGCGGTGGCCGTGAAGGCGCTGCGGCCGGACGTCCGCGTCGTGGGCGTGCAGGCGGAGGGCGCGGCGGCCTACCCGCCCTCACTGGCCGCCGGACGCCCGGTGTCCCTGGACAGCCCGGCGACGATGGCCGACGGGATCAGGGTGGGGCGGCCGGGCGCGGTGCCGTTCGGGATCGTCGCCGACCTGGTCGACGAGGTACGCACGGTCAGCGAGGACCAGCTGCCGGCGGCGCTGCTGCTGTGCCTGGAGCGGGCGAAGCTGGTCGTGGAACCGGCCGGGGCCAGTCCGGTCGCCGCGCTGCTGGCCGAACCGCACGGCTTCGCGGGGCCGGTCGTCGCGGTGCTGTCCGGCGGCAACATCGACCCGGTGCTGATGCAGCGCGTGCTGCGGCACGGCATGGCCGCCCAGGGCCGCTACCTGGCCGTCCGGCTGCGGCTGACGGACCGGCCGGGCGCGCTGGCCACACTGCTCGGGGTGCTGTCGTCGGCCGACGCCAACGTCCTGGACGTCAGCCACGTGCGGACCGGGCCGCGGCTCGGGCTCACGGAGGTGGAGGTGGAGCTGCACCTGGAGACGAAGGGCCCGGTGCACTGCGCCGAGGTCGGCCGGGCGCTGCGGGACGCCGGTTACCCGGTCATCGACTGACACGGTGCGCGCGACGGGCGTCCGCAGGGGCGTCCGGCGGGCGCGGGCGGCGGGGGCGAGGGGCGCGTGCCGTCACTCGTCCGGGCGGACCCCTCTTGTGAGACGCGATACATCGCGTTATGGTCTCTCGTGTCGCCCGGTCCGCCCGCTCAGGCCCGCCCCGGCCGCGGAAAACGGCGAGCGGAATCGGACGGAGAAACCTAGCCTTTCGCGGAGCAACGCTTCCGGAGATCCCCGACGACGTGGAGACAGACATGCCAGGCGCCATCTATGCCGAAGGCCTGGTGAAGACCTTCGGCGACGTAAGAGCACTGGACGGCGTCGACCTCGATGTGCCCGAGGGCACGGTCCTCGGCCTGCTCGGGCCGAACGGCGCCGGCAAGACCACGGCCGTCCGCTGCCTGACCACCCTGCTGCGGCCCGACAGCGGCAAGGCGGTCGTCGCGGGTGTGGACGTGCTCGCACACCCCGACGCGGTACGCCGGTCCATCGGCCTGTCCGGCCAGTTCGCGGCGGTCGACGAATACCTGACCGGCCGGGAGAACCTCCAGATGGTCGGCCAGCTGTACCAGATGAGGGCGAAGGCGGCCAAGGCGCGTGCGGCGGAGCTGCTCGAGCAGTTCAACCTCACCGACGCCGCCGACCGCCCCGCCAAGACCTACTCCGGAGGCATGCGCCGCCGGCTGGACCTCGCCGCGGCCCTCGTCGTCTCGCCGCCGGTGATGTTCATGGACGAACCGACGACGGGCCTCGACCCGCGGAACCGCCAGCAGCTGTGGGAGGTCATCAAGCAGCTCGTCTCCGGCGGCACGACCCTGCTGCTCACCACGCAGTACCTGGAGGAGGCCGACCACCTGGCCCACGACATCGCCGTCGTCGACCACGGCCGGGTCATCGCCAAGGGCACCTCGGACCAGCTCAAGGCCCGCACCGGCGGCGAGCGCGTCGAGGTCGTGGTGCACGAACGGGACCACATCGCGACCGCGGCGCAGGTGCTGCGCGGCTTCGGCAAGGGCGACGTCACGGTCGAGGAGCACACCCGCAAGCTCACCGTCCCGGTCACCGGCGGCGCCAAGCTGCTCGCCGAGGTCATCCGCGAGCTGGACACGCGCGGCATCGAGATGGACGACATCGGGCTGCGCCGCCCCACGCTCGACGACGTCTTCCTGTCGCTGACGGGCCACGCGGCCGAGAGCACCGACCCGAACGAGACGAACGACAAGGAGGCCGCGAAATGAGCGCCGTCACCGAGGCCGCGCCCGTCGCGGCGCCCGGCAACCCCCTGGGCCGGTCCGTCCGCGACTCGCTGATCGTCGCCCGGCGCAATCTGATCCGCATGTCCCGGATCCCGGAGATGGTGATCTTCGGGCTGATCCAGCCGATCATGTTCGTGGTGCTGTTCACCTACGTCTTCGGCGGCTCCATGAAGATCGGCGCCAGCACCAGCGCCGCCGACTACACGAACTTCCTGATGGCCGGCATCTTCGCGCAGACCGTCACGTTCGCCACCGCCAGCTCCGGCGCGGGCATCGCCGACGACATGCACAAGGGCCTCATCGACCGCTTCCGCTCCCTGCCCATGGCGCGCGGTGCGGTGCTGACCGGCCGCACCCTCGCCGACCTGGTGCAGACGGCGCTCACCCTGCTGGTCCTCGCCGTCGTCGCCCTCCTGGTCGGCTGGCGGACCGGGTCGGACGGCACCGCCAACCCCGGCGAGATCCTCGCCGCCTTCGGCCTGCTGCTCCTGCTCGGGTACGCCTTCACCTGGATCGGCGCCCTGATCGGCCTCTCCGTGCGCACGCCGGAGGCGGCCACCTCCGGCGGGCTGATCTGGCTCTTCCCGGTGACGTTCATCTCCAACGCGTTCGTGGACACCGGCAACATGACGCCGTGGCTGCGGCACATCGCGGAGTGGAACCCGTTCAGCGCCACCGTCCAGGCGGCCCGTGTGCTCTTCGCCAACCCCGGCCGGTCCACCTCGCACGCCTGGCCGATGCAGCACCCGGTGTGGGCCTCGCTGATCTACTCGGTCCTGATCGTCGCCGTGTTCCGCACCCTCGCGGTCCGCAAGTACCGCTCGGCGACCGCCTGACGCGACCGTCCGGCACCGGTGGCGACCGCCCACGCCCGCCGCCCGCCGCCCCGGACGAGGGGCGGCCGGCGACCGGGCGGGCGGCGCCGCGGCACGGCGAAGCCCCCGGCGCCCTGGGGGCGGCCGGGGGCTCGAAGCGGTCCGGGGCCGGGATCAGCCCGTGTACGGCTCGGCCTTCAGGATCTTCACCGAGGCCTTCTTGCCGTTCGGCAGCTCGTACTCCGCGTCCTCGCCGACCTTGTGGCCGATGACGCCGGAGCCGAGCGGGGACTGCGGCGAGTACGTCTCGATGTCGGCGCTCGCGTACTCGCGCGAGGCGAGCAGGAACGTCAGCGTGTCGTCCTCGTCACCGTCGAAGGCGATCGTGACGACCATGCCCGGTGCGACGGCGCCGTTCGCGGCCGGCGGCTCGCCGACCTTGGCGTTCTCGAGGAGCTGGGTCAGCTGGCGCACACGCAGCTCCTGCTTGCCCTGCTCCTCCTTGGCCGCGTGGTACCCGCCGTTCTCGCGCAGGTCGCCCTCCTCGCGCGCAGCCGCGATCTTGGCGGCGATCTCCGTGCGCGCAGGACCAGTAAGGTACTCAAGCTCGTCCTTGAGCTTGTTGTACGCCTCCTGGGTCAGCCAGGTGACGTTCTCGCTGGTCTGGGTCACAGGGTGCTCCTCGTCGGTACTGGGAATACAAAGCATCGCCCTACCCAGAAGAATGTTCCTTCTTGGATGGGCGAAACCACGAGCCTAACAATTCAACGGCGGAAGGGGGAGGACATAAGCCACCAGAATCACATCAATGCACGTCAGAGCCTACGCATTCCGGGTGAAACCGCGGAGTGTCCGCGGTGCGTCAGCCGGCGTGACAGCCCAGCAGCTGGGCCGTCGTCCCCCGGGCCGTCGTACGGAGGGTGACGACCTTGTCGATCCGCGTGGCCGGCCCGGAGAACCGGAAGTCGGCCCGGCCGACCTCGGCGCCGTCGGCCGACTGGGACCGCAGGGTGCAGTAACCGGAGGCGCCGGCGTCCTTGCGGACCTCCAGGTGCACCCGGACCGCGTCGTCGGACGCCTGGAAGGCGATCACCTCGGCGCTGATCTCGTTCTGCGCGACGTAGTGGTAGGCGAAGTAACCGATCAGCGCGAGCAGGGCGGCGCCCAGCACCGACGCGGCGATCCTGAGGCCGCGGTCGGCGCGCTCGCCGGAGGGGCGGCCGTAGCGGCCCTCGGGCGGTCGCGTGCTCGCCGTACTCATGATCGTCCTTCCCGCTCCGCGGAATTAATCGCCCCCCGATTCGGTCACTATAGAAGCCTGCCGCCCGCCGCCCGACCGCCACCCCGCAACGGCATCCGTCCGGGACGGCGCTATTGACTGCCCCGCCGACCCGGGGCGCCGACTTACCGAGGATTGAGTCTTGACTGAGCAGCTGCGACTGATGGCCGTTCACGCGCACCCCGACGACGAGTCGAGCAAGGGCGCGGCGACCATGGCGAAGTACGTGTCCGAGGGGGTGGACGTGCTGGTGGTGACCTGCACCGGCGGCGAGCGCGGGTCCATCCTCAATCCGAAGCTGCAGGGCGACCGGTACATCGAGGAGAACATCCACGAGGTCCGCCGCAAGGAGATGGACGAGGCCCGCGAGATCCTGGGCGTCAAGCAGGAGTGGCTCGGCTTCGTCGACTCCGGCCTGCCGGAGGGCGACCCGCTGCCGCCGCTGCCCGAGGGCTGCTTCGCCCTGGAGGACGTCGACAAGGCGGCCGGCGAGCTGGTGCGCAGGATCCGCTCCTTCCGCCCGCAGGTGATCACCACCTACGACGAGAACGGCGGCTACCCGCACCCGGACCACATCATGACCCACAAGATCTCCATGGTGGCGTTCGAGGGCGCGGCGGACACCGAGAAGTACCCCGAGGCCGAGTTCGGCCCCGCCTACCAGCCGCTGAAGCTGTACTACAACCAGGGCTTCAACCGCCCCCGGACCGAGGCGCTGCACCAGGCGATGCTCGACCGCGGCCTGGAGTCGCCGTACGGGGAGTGGCTGAAGCGGTGGAACGAGATGGAGCGCGCCGAGCGCACGCTGACCACGCACGTCCCCTGCGCGGACTTCTTCGAGATCCGCGACAAGGCGCTGATCGCCCACGCCACGCAGATCGACCCCGACGGCGGCTGGTTCAAGGTGCCGCTGGACCTGCAGAAGGAGGTCTGGCCGACGGAGGAGTACGAGCTGGCGAAGTGCCTCGTCGACACCTCCCTCCCCGAGGACGACCTCTTCGCGGGCATCCGGGACAATGTCTGACATGAGCGCAAGCGTGAGCCTGGCAGTGACGCACCTCGTCCCCCTCGCCAAGGAGGTCGACGAGAACAAGGTCACCCCCGGCGTCCTCGGCTTCATCGTCTTCGCGGTGATGGCCCTGGCGGTGTGGGGCCTGATGAAGTCGATGAACAAGCACATGCAGAAGGTCGACTTCAAGGAGGCCCCGGACACCGACGCCGAGCAGCCGGGGCGGACCACCGACTCCCCGGCCCAGCAGGGCTGACCCGAGGCCACCGCCCGCCGGCACCGTCACCCCTCGCCTTCCGGGCGTGGCGGTCCGGCGCCGTGCCGGCCGTGACGGGGGTGCTCCCCGGCCGCGGACGCCCGCGGCGACGCACGGGCACGCCCGGTGCCGTCGCCCTTCCCCGCGGCGCCGGAGCCCGTGGGAGAGTGGAGAGGTGAACCGACTGGCCCATGAGACGTCCCCGTACCTGCTCCAGCACGCCGACAACCCGGTCGACTGGTGGCCCTGGTCGGCCGAGGCCTTCGACACCGCCCGCAAGGCGGGCAAGCCCGTCCTGCTGAGCGTCGGGTACTCGAGCTGCCACTGGTGTCACGTCATGGCCCACGAGTCCTTCGAGGACCAGGCCACCGCCGACTACCTGAACGAGCACTTCGTCAGCGTCAAGGTCGACCGCGAGGAACGCCCCGACGTGGACGCCGTCTACATGGAGGCCGTGCAGGCGGCCACCGGACACGGCGGCTGGCCCATGACCGTGTTCCTCACCCCCGACGCCGAACCGTTCTACTTCGGCACCTACTTCCCGCCCGCGCCCCGGCACGGCATGCCCTCCTTCCGGCAGGTGCTGGAGGGCGTCCAGCAAGCCTGGGCCACCCGCCGCGACGAGGTCGCCGACGTCGCCGGGAAGATCGTCCGCGACCTCTCCCAGCGGGAGATCAGCCACCAGGGCGACCGGGCGCCGGGTGAGCAGGAGCTGGCGCAGGCGCTGCTCGGCCTCACCCGCGAGTACGACCCGCAGCGCGGCGGATTCGGCGGCGCGCCCAAGTTCCCGCCGTCGATGGTGCTGGAGTTCCTGCTGCGCCACCACGCGCGCACCGGGGCCGAGGGCGCGCTGGAGATGGCCCGGGACACCTGTGAGCGGATGGCCCGCGGCGGCCTCTACGACCAGCTCGGCGGCGGTTTCGCCCGCTACTCCGTCGACCGCGACTGGGTCGTGCCGCACTTCGAGAAGATGCTGTACGACAACGCCCTGCTGTGCCGGGTGTACACCCACCTGTGGCGGGCCGGCGGATCGGAGCTCGCCCGGCGCGTCGCCCTGGAGACCGCCGACTTCATGGTCCGCGAACTGCGCACGGAGGAGGGCGGCTTCGCCTCCGCCCTCGACGCCGACAGCGACGACGGCACCGGCCGGCACGTCGAGGGCGCGTACTACGTCTGGACCCCCGCGCAGTTCCGCGAGGTGCTCGGCGAGGACGCCGCCCTCGCCGCGCAGTACTTCGGCGTGACCGACGAGGGGACCTTCGAGCACGGCCGGTCCGTCCTCCAGCTCCCGCAGACGGAAGGCGTCTTCGACGCCGACAGGATCGCCTCCGTGCGCAGCCGGCTGCTCGCCGAGCGGGCGCGCCGGCCCGCACCCGGCCGGGACGACAAGGTCGTCGCCGCCTGGAACGGACTCGCGGTCGCCGCCCTCGCCGAGACCGGCGCCTGCTTCGACCGCCCCGACCTGACCGAGGCCGCCCTCGGGGCCGCCGACCTCCTGGTCCGCGTCCACCTGGACGAACACGCCCGGCTCGCCCGCACCAGCCGGGACGGCCGCGCCGGCGCCCACGCGGGCGTGCTGGAGGACTACGCCGACGTCGCCGAGGGCTTCCTCGCGCTCGCCTCCGTCACCGGGGAGGGCGTCTGGCTGGACTTCGCCGGCCTGCTTCTCGACCAGGTGCTCACCCGGTTCACCGACCCGGCGACCGGCGCCCTGTACGACACCGCCTCCGACGCCGAGCGGCTCATCCGCCGGCCCCAGGACCCCACCGACAACGCCACGCCCTCCGGCTGGACCGCCGCGGCCGGCGCGCTGCTCGGGTACGCCGCGCACACCGGCTCCGAGCGCCACCGGACGGCCGCCGAGCGGGCGCTGGGGGTCGTCAAGACGCTGGGACCGCGTGTGCCGCGGTTCATCGGATGGGGTCTCGCCGTCGCCGAGGCGCTGCTCGACGGGCCGCGCGAGGTGGCGGTGGTCGGGCCGTCCCTGGACGACGCGCGGACGACGGCGCTGCACCGCGCGGCGCTGCAGGCCACCGCACCGGGCGCCGTCGTCGCCCGCGGCACCCCGGACAGCGACGAGTTCCCGCTCCTCGCCGACCGGGTGCTCCGCGACGGCGAACCGACCGCCTACGTCTGCCGCGGCTTCGTGTGCGACCTGCCGGTGACGGACCCGGAGGCCCTCCGGGCGCGGCTGGCCACCGGCTGACGGGACCGTCCGCCGCCGAGTTCGCCGCCGAGTCCGCGGACCGGACGGCGGCGGACGCGGCGGGCGGCGCGGTGGACGGACGTCAGGCGCCGGCGAGGATCAGCGCGCCCAGGGTGAGCTGGGCGCCCCACTGCACGAACACCGCGCCGGCCCTGGCGCCCGTCCAGCGGCCCCGGGGCCAGGCCAGGGCGGCCGCACCGGCGGCGAGCGCCGGCCAGAAGGCGCCGTACAGCGCGGAGCCGGGGATCGCCGGGCACTGCTCGCCGTACATCAGGCAGCGGCTGCCGCGTTCCCCGGAGAGCACGACCAGCCAGGCCAGCCCGACCGTCGGCAGGAGGGCGGCCAGCCCGGCGACGGCCCAGCCGGTGAGGAACGCGTCCCGCTGCCGCGGGGTGAGGGCGGCCTGCTGCGCAGTGGTGGTGTCCATGCCCCCCATCCCAGCGCGCGGACCGCCCCCGGTGATCGGCCGCCGTACTCACGTCCCCTGGGTGCGCATGCTCAGCGCCCGCTCCACGACCGCCTCCAGCTGCTCGTGGTGGGCGCCCTTCCAGTAGGCCCGGCCGCACTCCGTGCACTGCGCGAACACGTCGTACGAGCGCCGGGTGCCGCCCTTGAGCTGGTCGGCGACCTCGTCCTTCGCGGCCTGCCTCAGCAGCCCGTTGCAGGCGGTGCAGCGGGTCCAGGGGCGCAGCTCGGGGGCGAAGCGGTCCAGGACGTCGTGGAGCTGGTCCTCGGGGCGGGTGCTGTAGACGAAGGCGCCGGCCCACAGCTCGCGGCGGCGCAGCAGGCCCCGGTCGCGGCTGAGCATGACCCGCTTCTCGGCGGCCGAGCGGGCGGCGAGCGCCGGGTCGCCGATGTCCGTCGACTCGTACGCCGTGTCCACGCCGAGCAGCCGCAGCCGGCGGGCCAGGGTGCCGAGGTGCACGTCGAGGAGGAAGCGCAGGGGCGCGCCGGGCACGTGCTGGGGGCGCTCCACCGGCCGGACGGCCACCCGCTCGCCGGCCGCCGGGACGTGCGAGAACGGCACCTCCCGGCCGTCCACGACCAGGGCGCCGACCTCGGTCAGCGGCACCCCGAGGGACTCGACGACGTGACCGAGCGTCGACACGCCGTCCGTGGCCAGGGCCGTCGCCGCGCCGCGCCGGGCGGCCGGTACGAACAGGTGCAGCGCGGGGGCGACTTCGACGTGGATCTCGGGTCCGTTCACCCCGTCAGCATCGCACGGACGGGGCGCCGCGCCTCAGGGTTTTTCCGTCGTCAGGCCGTGCTCCAGCACGTCCAGGGCCCGCTCCATGAGGTCCCGCATACGGCCCTCGAAGCCGCTCTCGGCCCAGTGCATGGAGACCTCCATCAGGCCGCCGATGACCGCCATCGTGTAGACGCGTACCTCGAGGCTCTCCGGGTCGAGGCCGGTGCGCTCCGCGAGGGCGTGGCGCAGCAGGCGCCCGGTCTCCGTCATGCTCTCGAACATCCGGGAGCGGACGGCGGGCACCTGCACCCCGAGGTGCGCCCGCAGCCGCAGCACCTCGGGGTCCTCCTGCTCGATCAGGTCGAGGGCCTTGCCCACCACGTACCGCAGCGACTGTGCCCACGGCTCGTCCTCGGGCCGTCCGCGCAGCTCCTCCAGCATCAGGGGGTCGTACTCGTCCGTGAGGACGATGTCCTCCTTGGTGGGGAAGTAGCGGAAGACGGTCGACGGCGACACCTCGGCCCGGTCGGCGATCTGTTCGATCGTCGTGGCGTCGTACCCCTGCTCCTTGATCAGCGCGTAGGTCGCGGCGCGGATCGCCTCACGGGTCTTGATCTTCTTGCGCTCCCGGAGACCGAGCCGGGGGCGGTCGGCGGGGGAGTAGGGGGAACGTGCGGCCGTCATGCGGGTCATTCTCCGGCATCGGTCCCGGACGCGGCCATCTGCTCCTTCGTGCTCGGCTCGTCAGGCTCGTCCCGCCCGGCGGGCGCGGCACCGGGCAGGAACGCGGCGGCCAGCAGCGCCGAGACGAGGGCCGCCGCGCCGCACACCAGCAGCACCAGGCCCATGCCGTGGACGAAGGCGGTGTCCGCGGAAGCCGCCAGCCGGGCGGAGCCCGTGCGGCCGGCGATGACGTGCGCGGCGACGACCGAGTCCCCGGCGGCGTCGGCGAGCCCGGCGGGCAGCCCGGCCACGTCCAGCCGGTCCCGGAAGGCGCTGGACAGCAGGCTGCCCAGCAGGGCGATGCCGAGCGCGCCGCCGACCTGGCGCAGCGTCATCAGCAGCCCGGAACCGCTGCCCGCGCGGTCCCTGGGCAGGGCGGCGAGCGCGTCCGACATGGCCGGGACCAGCGCGAACCCGAAGCCGGCGCCCGCCAGGGAGAGCCACAGCGCGGTGAAGCCGTAACCGGCCTCCACCGTCGTACGGCTGCCGAGGAACGCGGCGAAGGCCAGCACCACCAGGCCCGCGCTGACCGTCGCGCGCGCCCCGAACCGCCGGACGGCCCGCGCCGCCCCGCGCGTGGCGACCATCAGACCGCCGATCATCGGCAGCAGCCGGAGGCCGGTGCCCAGCGCGTCGTTGCCGCGTACGGCCTGGAGGTACTGCGGCACCAGGAAGAGCAGGCCGGACAGGACGAACATCACCAGGGTCGCCGCGAGGGTGTTGAGCAGGAATCCGCGATGGGCGAGCAGGGTCAGGTCGAGCAGGGGGCGCTCCGCGCGGCGCTCGCGCAGCACCAGTGCGGCGATCAGAGCGGCGGCCGCGGCGAACAGGGCGAGGATCAGGGGATCGCTCCAGCCGCGGTCGGGAGCCTCGATGACCGCGTAGACGAGTGCGCCGAGGCCGCCCGCGGTGCAGGCCGCGGAGACGGCGCCGACCCGGGGTGAGGACGGGTCCCTGGTCTCGGGGAGCAGGAACACGCAGGCCGTGACGCCGATCGCCGCCATGGGCACGTTGACCAGGAAGACCGAGCCCCACCAGAAGTGGTCGAGCAGCCAGCCGCCGATGATCGGGCCGAGCGGCAGGCCGAGGGCGGACGCGGTGGAGATGACGCCGACGGCCTTGTTGCGCTCGTCCGGGCCGAACAGCGAGGGCAGCACGGACAGGGCGAGCGGGGTGACCAGCGCCGCGCCGACGCCCATGACCGCCCGGGCGGCGACGACGGCGTTCACGTCCCCGGCCACCGCGCCCACCAGCGATCCGGCGAGGAAGATCCCGAGCCCGGTGATCAGCATGAGCCGCCGTCCGAACCGGTCGCCGAGCAGGCCCGCCGGGAGCATCAGCGCCGCGAACACGACGATGTACGCGTCGGCCATCCACTGCTGCTGGCCCGTGGTGGCGCCCAGCTGTTCCGCCATCGTCGGAAGGGCCACGTTGAGGATCGTCGTGTCGAAGCCGAGCACCAGCATGCTCGCCACCAGGGCCCCCAGGGCCCACCAGCGGCGGGGGTCGCGCCGCGTCTCGTCCAGCTCGGTGACAGTCGTCATGAAATAAGAGTAACTATCAAAATCGCGTGACTGTCAACTATGATCAGGTGTCAGCAACGCGAGAAGGCCACGGCTCGGGGAGCCGTGGCCTCGGGGGTGGAGTGGGTGCGGGGGCTAGGCGTGCTGGTAGGCCACCAGTGAGATGCCCACGTAGTGGGCGGTGAAGGCCGCCAGGGTGAGCGAGTGGAAGACCTCGTGGAAGCCGAACCAGCGCGGTGACGGGTTCGGCCGCTTGATGCCGTAGACGACGCCGCCGACGCTGTACAGCAGGCCGCCGACGACCACCAGGATCAGCACGGCCGGGCCGCCGGCGTGCAGGAAGTCGGGCAGGAAGAAGACCGCCGCCCAGCCCATCGCGATGTAGCAGGGCGTGTACAGCCAGCGTGGTGCGCCGACCCAGAAGACGCGGAAGGCGATGCCGGCGGCGGCCGCCGTCCAGATGCCCCACAGCAGCCACCGGCCCTTGTCGGGGGGCAGGAGGAGCACGGTGAGCGGGGTGTAGGTGCCCGCGATGATCAGGAAGATGTTGGCGTGGTCCAGGCGGCGCAGCACGCGGTCCATCCGGGGGCTCCAGTCGCCCCGGTGGTACAGCGCGCTGACACCGAAGAGCATGCAGGCCGTCAGGGCGTAGATCCCGCAGGCGAGGCGGCCCCGGCTCGACTGGGCGAGGGCGGTGAGCACGAGTCCTGCGACGAGTGCGGCCGGGAACATGCCGAGGTGCAGCCAGCCGCGGAGCCTCGGCTTGACCGGATGCGGCAAGGAGAGCGCGACGGGCCCGCGGCCGGCGGCCGGCGTGTCCGTGGGCGCGTCGGGGACGGGCGCAGTCATGCCGGAAATGGTACCGACGGGACTGTGCGTCGGCCGTCGCCGCGGCCTTGGTGGGCGCCGGGCAAAAAGACCTTCAGGTCTGCCCAAGCGGGACGCAAAGGGGTCGCAAACGTGCCTGGAAAACCGTGGCATTCCTCACGTCGCTCACTTGTGAGCTCCTCTGGACAGATGGGCACTCTCGTCGGATGATCAAATGAGTGCGGTCGGCACCGGATGAGCGAACCGTGAAGCATCCGGGTCGCAGCCCCCACGGGGCAACCAGGACAAAATCCCTCATTTAGGAGCAACCGTGGCGCGCGACATCTCGGCTTCCACCGGCGTCCCCACCAACCACCAGGAACTGATCTCGTGGGTGAACGAGATCGCCGAACTGACGCAGCCGGACGACGTGGTCTGGTGCGACGGCTCCGAGGCCGAGTACGAGCGGCTGTGCGAGGAACTGGTCGCCAAGGGAACGTTCAAGAAGCTCGACCCGATCAAGCGCCCGCACTCCTACTACGCCGCCTCCGACCCGACCGACGTCGCGCGCGTCGAGGACCGCACCTTCATCTGCTCCGAGAAGGAGGAGGACGCGGGCCCGACCAACCACTGGAAGGCCCCCGCCGAGATGCGGGAGATCTTCACCGGTGACCAGGGGCTGTTCCGCGGTTCCATGCGGGGCCGCATCATGTACGTCGTGCCCTTCTGCATGGGCCCGCTCGGCTCCCCGCTGTCCGCGATCGGCGTGGAGATCACCGACTCCGCGTACGTCGCCGTGTCCATGCGCACCATGACCCGCATGGGCCGGGCCGTCCTGGACGAACTCGGCGACGAGGGGTTCTTCGTCAAGGCCGTCCACACCCTCGGGGCCCCGCTGGAGCCGGGCCAGGAGGACGTCCCCTGGCCCTGCAACACGACCAAGTACATCGCGCACTTCCCCGAGTCGCGCGAGATCTGGTCCTACGGCTCCGGCTACGGCGGCAACGCCCTGCTCGGCAAGAAGTGCTACGCCCTGCGCATCGCCTCCGTCATGGCCCGCGACGAGGGCTGGCTCGCCGAGCACATGCTGATCCTGAAGCTGACCCCGCCGCAGGGCGAGTCCAAGTACGTCGCCGCCGCCTTCCCGAGCGCCTGCGGCAAGACCAACCTCGCCATGCTGGAGCCGACGATCTCCGGCTGGACCGTGGAGACCATCGGCGACGACATCGCCTGGATGCGCTTCGGCGAGGACGGCCGGCTGTACGCGATCAACCCGGAGGCCGGCTTCTTCGGCGTCGCGCCCGGCACCGGCGAGCACACCAACGCCAACGCGATGAAGACCCTGTGGGGCAACGCGGTCTTCACCAACGTCGCCCTCACCGACGACGGCGACGTGTGGTGGGAGGGCATGACCGAGGAGCCCCCGGCCCACCTGACCGACTGGAAGGGCAACGACTGGACGCCGCAGTCCGGCACCCCGGCCGCCCACCCCAACGCCCGCTTCACCGTGCCCGCCTCCCAGTGCCCGATCATCGCGCCCGAGTGGGAGGACCCCAAGGGCGTGCCGATCTCCGCGATCCTCTTCGGCGGGCGGCGCGCCACCGCCGTGCCGCTGGTGACGGAGTCCTTCGACTGGAACCACGGCGTGTTCCTCGGCGCCAACGTGGCCTCCGAGAAGACCGCCGCGGCCGAGGGCAAGGTCGGCGAGCTGCGCCGCGACCCGTTCGCGATGCTGCCCTTCTGCGGCTACAACATGGGCGACTACATGGCCCACTGGATCGACGTCGCGAAGGACAAGGACCCGTCCAAGCTGCCGAGGATCTACTACGTCAACTGGTTCCGCAAGGACGACGAGGGCAGGTTCGTCTGGCCGGGCTTCGGCGAGAACTCCCGTGTCCTGAAGTGGATCGTGGAGCGGCTGGAGGGCAGGGCCGAGGGCGTCGAGACGCCGATCGGCATCCTGCCGGCCCAGGGCGCGCTGGACACCGACGGCCTCGGCCTGTCGGCGGCGGACCTGGACTTCCTGCTCACGGTGGACAAGGAGGTGTGGCGCGAGGAGGCCGCGCTGATCCCCGAGCACCTCGACACCTTCGGCGACCACACCCCGAAGGAACTGTGGGACCAGTACCGGGCGCTGGTGGAGCGCCTGGGCTGAGCGGCCCGCCCGAGGCTCCACGGCCGGTCGCCGTGCCCTGACCAGCGATCGTCACGACCGGCCGTGGTCACCGCGCAGCCGCCGGTCCCGGCCCGCCCCCGACCGACGGGGGCCGGCCGGACCGGCGGCTGCGGCGCGTCCGGGGCCGGAGCGCCTGCCTGCGGCGACCGTGTGGGCCCGCTCCCGCGGGGTACCCGCCAGGCCACCGAGAGGAGTGATGAGCCCATGGCAGACGGTGGTGACTTCTACTCCAGCGACCGTCCGGACAACCCGCGGCTGGCCGAGGACCGCCCCCGGGGCGGAGGGCCCGAGGACCGCCCGCACACCGGGCACCGGCATGTGTGGGTCTGGTGGGTCCTGGTGGCGGCCCTGATCCTGCTGCTCTTCTTCCTGTTCATCTGAGAGGCATGCCGATCCGCGGGCACGTCGCCCCGAGGGGCGTGTTCACCGGGCAGCACTTTCCCGGGCGGGGCGTCGCCGGTTCGTGGCGCCCGGTCCGCGCGTCGCTGCGGTGCACGCGGACCGGGGCCGATCGGGGACCCGGGAGGGGGTCAGGCGGTGGTGCTCAGTTCCGTGGTGCTCAGCCCGGTAGGCGCGGCGAGCGCGGCGGCGTGCGCGTCCATCCGCTGGGCCGTGAGGATCGCGGCCGCGGTGTCCGCGCGCGAGGCGGCGACCACCAGGGCGCGCCCCGCGAGCGTGTGCGCGCGCCGGTGCAGGATCCGCGGGTCGGGCGCCGCAGCGGTCGGCGCCGCCCGCACGGGCGCACGTCCTCCCCGCGGCCGTGCGACCTGCGCCGCCAGACGGTCCGAGGCCGTGTCCAGGTCGGCGGACGGGGTCAGCGTGCGCAGCTCGTCGGTGACGGCGAGCAGGGCGGCGAGGTGCCCGGCGAGCTGGATGTCCAGTTCCTCGTCGCGCGACCGGTGGGGGAGGTCGGAGGGGGTGCCGGCCATCGTGCTGTGCACCGACCTGGTGCGTATGGGTTCGTACATGGGGGCGGCCTCCTGTGCTCTGACAGGAAGCCATCCTAGCTTGGATCACGTCTAAAGTTGAGTCGGGTCACGGACTGCGGTCCGCCGCTCCCGTTCCGCGACCGCCGGCGCCGCGGCCGGCCCTACGGCTGGCTGTAGCCGTCCAGGAAGTTCCCGATCCGGGTCACGGCGTCCCGGAGGTCGGCGACCGCGGGCAGCGTCACCACCCGGAAGTGGTCCGGCTCGGGCCAGTTGAAGCCCGTGCCCTGCACGACCATGATCTTCTCCTGGCGCAGCAGGTCCAGGACGAGCTGCCGGTCGTCCTTGACCTTGAAGACCTGCGGGTCCAGACGCGGGAAGAGGTACAGCGCCCCCTTCGGCCGCACGCAGCTCACCCCCGGGATCTGGGTCAGCAGTTCGTACGCCGTGTCCATCTGCTCCTTCAGCCGCCCGCCCGGCAGCACCAGGTCGTTGATCGTCTGGCGTCCGCCGAGCGCGGCGACCACTCCGTGCTGGCCCGGCATGTTGGCGCACAGCCGCATGTTCGCCAGGATCGTCAGGCCCTCGATGTAGGAGTCGGCGTGCGCGCGCGGACCGGAGATCGACATCCAGCCGACGCGGTAGCCGGCCACCCGGTACGCCTTCGACATGCCGTTGAAGGTGAGGGTGAGCAGATCCGGGGCGACCTTGGCGGTCGGGGTGTGCACGGCGCCGTCGTACAGGATCTTGTCGTAGATCTCGTCGGAGCAGACGAGCAGGTTGTGCCGGCGGGCGATGTCCGTCAGCCCCTTCAGCACCGCCTCGTCGTAGACGGCGCCCGTGGGGTTGTTCGGATTGATGACGACGATCGCCTTGGTGCGGTCGGTGACCTTGCGCTCGATGTCGGCGAGGTCGGGCGTCCAGTCGGACTGCTCGTCGCAGCGGTAGTGCACCGCCGTGCCGCCGGAGAGCGAGACGGCCGCCGTCCACAGCGGGTAGTCCGGGCTCGGCACGAGCACCTCGTCGCCGTCGTCGAGCAGCCCCTGCATGGCCATCACGATCAGCTCGGAGACGCCGTTGCCGATGAAGACGTGCTCGACGTCCGTCTCGATGCCGATGGTCTGGTTGTGCATGACGACCGCGCGGCGGGCGGCCAGCAGTCCCTTGGCGTCGCCGTAGCCGTGGGCGGAGGAGACGTTGCGGAGGATGTCCTCCAGGATCTCCGGGGGGCACTCGAAGCCGAAGGCGGCCGGGTTGCCGGTGTTGAGCTTGAGGATGCGGTGACCGGCCGCCTCCAGTCGCATGGCCTCCTCGAGAACCGGACCCCGGATCTCGTAACAGACGTTGGCGAGCTTGGTCGACTGGATCACCTGCATGTCGTGAGCTTACGGCCCGGTAACGCCTCATGGGTCGTGTTTTCCACCACGTGAGACATGCAGGCTGCCCGGTTATCGACGCCGGTTGTCTCATCGGTCACTTGCGTCCCTAGAATTCGCTGTCATGCCCACGGAACGGGAGTACACGGAACGGGAGTACGAGGCGGGGGCGTACGGCCCGCACGGCGCCGGCGGCGCGCCCGAGGCCGGGCCGAGCGTGTACCACCCGCGGCCGGCTCCGGCCCCGGCCTACGAGGAGTACGCCGACCCGGCGGCGGCGCACGGCTGGCAGGACGTGTACGACGCCACGCGCGAGCTGCTTGCGGTGCCGCCGGAGCCCGCTCCTCAGGCGCCGGGCTCCGGTGGCACCGGTGTGCCCGGCGCGGGGCGGGCCGCCCGCCGGGCGGAGCGGCGCACGGGCGGCCGCCGCCGGGCGGCGGTCGTCGCCGGCGTGCTCGGGGTGGCCGCAACCGTCGCCGTGATCGCCGTCGCGGCGGGCGGTGCCGGCGGCCCCGGCGGTGCGGGCGCGCCGCGCCCCGCGGACGGCGGGCGGGTCGTCGGCGGGGAGTCCACGGCCGCCGGGGACGGCGGCACGGACGACGCCGCCCCGGCGTCGGCGCCCCCGCCCGTCCCCGCCCGCTCCACCGCGGCCCCCTCCCGCCCGGCCGCGCTCCCGACCGGCGGCACGGCCTCCAGCGCGGCCCCCGACGCGGCCACGCGCGGCCCGAGCGGCCCCCCGGCCGCCGCCTCGCCCTCCGCTCCCGTCCCGCCCGCCGCGTCCGAGGTCCCGTCGCCCGGTCCGACGGCGCCCGGCCCGGGCGCCACCGCGGGCCGCGGCCACGGCCGAGGGGCGACGAAGAAACCGCGCTGACCACAGGGGCGGCGACGCCCCGCCCGCCCGCGCGGCGACGAAGAAGTCCCGCTACGCGCAGGGACGGTGACGCCGAGGCGTACGGCCGTCCGGCACCCCGGCCCCCCGTGACCGCCCGCGCCGCCCCGACCGCCCGCGGCCCGCGGGGCGACGAAGAAGTCCCGCTAGGCGCAGGGGCGGTGACGCCGAGGCGTACGGCCGTCCGGCACCCCGGCCCCCCGTGACCGCCCGCGCCGCCCCGACCGCCCGCGGCCCGCGGGGCGACGAAGAAGTCC
>NZ_JBEXTB010000014.1:13282-13664 GCF_040613915.1 Streptomyces sp. NPDC006193 | reverse complement strand
AAGTCCCGCTAGGCGCAGGGGCGGTGACGCCGAGGCGTACGGCCGTCCGGCACCCGGCCCCTCGTGACCGCCCGCGCCGCCCCGACCGCCCGCGGCCCGCGGGGTGACGAAGAAGTCCCGTTAGGCGCAGGGGCGGTGACGCCGAGGCGTACGGCCGTCCGGCACCCTGGCCCCCCCGTGACCGCCTGCGCCGCGCCCGACCGCCCGTGCGGCCCGCGGGGTGACGAAGAAGTCCCGTTAGGCGCAGGGGCGGTGACGCCGAGGCGTACGGCCGTCCGGCACCCTGGCCCCCCGTGACCGCCTGCGCCGCGCCCGACCGCCCGTGCGGCCCGCGGGGTGACGAAGAAGTCCCGTTAGGCGCAGGGGCGGTGACGCCGAGGCG
>NZ_JBEXTB010000014.1:0-13182 GCF_040613915.1 Streptomyces sp. NPDC006193 | reverse complement strand
TACGGCCGTCCGGCACCCTGGCCCCCCCCGTGACCGCCTGCGCCGCGCCCGACCGCCCGTGCGGCCCGCGGGGCGACGAAGAAGTCCCGCTAGGCGCAGGGGCGGTGACGCCCAGGCGTACTGCCGCCCGGCACTCCGCCCCCCCTGACCGCCCGCGCCGCCCGCGACCGCCCGCGCCGCCCGCGACCGCCCGCGCCGCCCGCGACCACCCGCGCCGGCCTCGACCACCCGCGCCGCCCGTGACCACCCGCGCCGCCCGCGACTGTCCCCGACCACCCGCGCCGTCCCCGACCACCCGCGCCGCCCGCGCCGCCCGCGACCGTCCCCGACCACCCGCGCCGGCCTCGACCGCCCGTGCGGCCCGCGTCGGGTGGGGCGGGCGTCACGGAGGGGGATCGTGCGGCAGTCGGCCGTGTGGACGCCGGGCGATTGCCGTCCCTGCGGGCGGGGAACGATCCCGTGGTGCTCGCACCGCGGGCCGACGCTCCGTCAGCAGCCCCTCCGCAGAGGGAAACCCCTACGACCTGACGCGGCTTCTTGTCCCCGGCCCGTCCCGCGTTTGAGAATGCGCATGACAAACGTGAGGGCGACCGGAACACTTCCGGTCGCCCACGTCGTAAGAGGGGACCCCCACATGAACAAGCCTCTCCTTGCCGCGCTCTCCTCGCTGGCACTGGCCGGGCTGGGCGCGACTCCGGCGGTCGCCGCGCCGCGCACCGCCGCCGAGGCGACCGCCCCGCACCCCGCCGGGGCCGCGGTGACCGTCGACTTCGCCGGCACCGTCTCGCTCAGCAACTGCTCCGGCTCCGTCATCCGCTTCCCCAACTCCGCGGACACCGACCCCGCCCTCGTGCTGACCAACGGCCACTGCCTGGAGACCGGCTTCCCGGACCCCGGCGAGGTCATCACCGGCCAGTCCTCCAGCCGCACCTTCGGCCTGCTCAACTCCGCCGGCAGCAAGGTCGCCACGCTCCGCGCCAACCAGGTCGTGTACTCGACCATGACGGACACGGACGTCACCATCTACCGCACCACCACCACGTACGCGGCCATCAGGAGCTCGTACGGCATCAGCCCGCTGACGGTGCAGGACACCCACCCGGTCGCCGGCACCGCCATCAAGGTGGTCTCCGGCTACTGGAAGCGCATCTACAGCTGCAACATCGACGGCTTCGTGTACCGGCTGAAGGAGGGCTCCTGGACCTGGAAGGACTCGGTCCGCTACACCTCCTCCTGCGACACCATCGGCGGCACCTCCGGCTCCCCCGTGATCGACACGGCCACCGGCAAGGTCGTCGCCGTCAACAACACGGGCAACGAGGACGGCGCGCGCTGCACCGACAACAACCCCTGCGAGGTCGACGCCAACGGCACCGTGACCGTCCGCCAGGGCATCAACTACGCCCAGGAGACCTACAACATCCCGGCGTGCTTCACCACCGGCAACAAGCTCAACCTCGGCGCGGCCGGCTGCACCCTGCCCAAGCCGTGACCCGGCGGCGGGCGGTCACACCGGCGTACGCCGCACCGCCCGCCCCGCCAGCACGTCCGTCCGCTTCCCGTCCTCGATGACGAACCGGCCGTCCACCAGCACGTACGGGATCCCGGACGGCAGCCTGCGGGGCTCGGCGAAGGTGGCGCCGGGCGCGACCGTCTCCGGATCGAACAGGACCAGGTCGGCCCGGTACCCCTCGCGCACCAGCCCCCGGTCCGGCAGGCGCAGCCGGGCCGCGGGCCGGGACGTCAGACGGGCGACGCACTCCTCCAGCGTCAGCACCCCCAGCTCCCGCACGTAGTGGCCCAGGTAGCGCGGGAAGGTGCCGTAGGCGCGCGGGTGCGGCTTGCTGCCCCGCAGGATGCCGTCGGAGCCGCCGGTGTGCGCACGGTGCCGCATGATCGCGCGGACGTTCTCCTCGTGGCCCACGTGCTGGAGGACGGTCGTGCCGAGCCGGTCCCGCACCAGCAGCCGGCGGGCCGTCTCCCAGGGCGTCTCGCCGCGCAGGTCCGCCGCCTCCCGCACGGTACGGCCCACGACGTCGGCCAGGGCCGGGTCGGTGACACCGGAGATCTCCACGGTCTCCCACTCCACGGGCACGCCGTGGCAGCCGTCCGAGCCGGTGACCTCCAGGTCGTGCCGGATGCGCGCGGCCGTCGCCGGGTCGCGGAGCCGGGCCAGCACCTCCTGCGGGCCGCCCTCGCTCGCCCAGCTGGGCAGCAGCGCGGCGAGGGTGGTGCAGCCCGGGGTGTAGGGGTAGGTGTCCAGCGTGATGTCGGCGCCCGCGTCCAGGGCCCGGTCGAGCAGGTCCAGCAGCTCCGCAGCGCGGCCCTCGTTCACGCCGAAGTTCATCGTGGCGTGGGCCAGGTGCAGCGGGCAGCCCGCCGCCCGGGTCAGGGCGACCATCTCGGCGTACGCCTCCAGGGCGCCGGCGCCGTACGAGCGGTGGTGGGGGCAGTAGTAGCCGCCGTACGCGGCCACCACCCGGCACAGCTCGGTCAGTTCGGCGTCCCCGGCGTACATGCCGGGGGTGTAGGTCAGCCCGGAGGACAGCCCCACCGCGCCCTGCTCCAGCCCCTCCGCGACCAGCCGCCGCATCCGGTCCAGCTCGCCGGGGGTCGCCGCGCGGTCCTCCCAGCCGACCACGAGCGCCCGGACCGTGCCCTGCGGGACCAGGTAGGCGGCGTTCACGGCGATCCCGCGGTCGAGCCGGTCCAGGTACTCGCCGACGCTCCGCCAGTCGAAGTCGACGTCGTCGCCGTACCCGTTCCAGCCGGTGATCGCCCGGCGCACCTCCTCCAGCGTGCGGTCGTCCACCGGCGCGTACGACAGCCCGTCCTGCCCGAGCACCTCGAGCGTGACCCCCTGCGCGGCCTTCGCGCTGTGGTCCGGGTCGCGCAGCAGGGCCAGGTCGGAGTGGGCGTGCATGTCGATGAAGCCGGGGGAGAGCACCAGGCCCTCGGCGTCCAGTTCGCGCACGGCGTGCGGCCGCTGGCAGCCCGCCGCCGCGGCCTCCTTGACGATCGAGACGATCCGGCCGCCGTCGATCACGACGTCGGCGCGGTAGGAGTCCGCGCCGCTGCCGTCGACGACGTCGGCGTCCCGGATGACCAGGTCCTGCACGCGGGCCTCCTAGAAGAACGTGCGGATGTAGTCGACGACCGTCCCGTCGGCCTCGGCCACCGGGATCAGCTGCCACTTGTCGAACACCGTGCACGGGTGGGACAGCCCGAAGCCGATCCAGTCGCCGACCTCCAGGTCCGCCTCCGGGTCCGTGCGCAGCCAGGTGTGCTGGTCGGACAGGCCGGTCACCGTGACGCCGGCGGCCGGCCGCTCCTCGCCGTTCCGGCGTACCACCTGGGCGGTGGGCAGGTCCAGGTCGTGGGCCGCGTCGCGCTTGCCCGCGTTGGCGAAGGCCTGCCCGGGGGCCGGCCGGGAGACGACCTGCGCCCACAGGCGGAAGGCGGGCTCCAGGGCGCCCTCCTCGGGAACCCGGGTGAACGGGGTGAGCCTGCGGTAGTGCCCGTCGTCGTGCGAGACGTACGCGCCCGAACGCAGCAGTTTCAGCACCGGCGCGGAGAGTTCCGGCATGTCGGCGAAGACATCGGCCACCGCGTCGAACCAGGCGCTGCCGCCGGCGCTCACCACGATCTCCCCGGCCCGGTCGAACCGCCCGCTCCGGTCGAGGTCGGCGGCCAGCGCCACCAGCCGCCGCAGGTACGACCGCACGCGCTCCGGATCGGGCCGCGGCACCTCTCCCTCGTAACCCGCCACCCCCACCAGGCGCAGGGTCGGCGCCGCGGCCACGGCCGCGGCGACGGCCGCGGCCTCCGCCTCCGTGCGCACCCCCGTCCGGGCCCCTTCCCCCGCGCCCAGCTCGATCACCACGTCCACCGGGCGGGCGGCGCCCGCGAGGGCCGCGTCCATCAGCTCCACCCCGCGCACCGAGTCGACGTAGCAGACGAACCGGAACTCGGGGTCGGCGGCCAGTTCGGCGGCGGTCCAGCGCAGGGCGGCGGGGTCCGTCAGCTCGTTGGCGAGGAAGACCCGCCGGACGCCGAACGCGCGGGCGACGCGCACCTGGTGGGGCACGGCCAGCGTGATCCCCCAGGCGCCGTGCCGGAGCTGGCGGTGGAAGAGCTGCGGGGCCATGGACGTCTTGCCGTGCGGGGCGAAGGCGAGGCCGTGCCGGGCGGCGTACGCCTCCATCAGCGCGAGGTTGTGCTCCAGGCGCTCGGCGGACAGCACGAGGACGGGGGTGGTGAAGCCGTCGCCCTCCCGGAAGAGGTTGCGGCGCTGGGCGGCCAGCTCGCCGACGGTGAGGCCGGCGGCGTCCGGCGGGAGGCCCTTGAAGCGGTGGTCCACGCGTTCCTCGGCCAGGCGGGCGAGCGCTTCGGTGCTCATGGAGCCCCTCTCTCGGTGGTTGCATGCTGTGCAACAGCCATTGCATGCAGTGCTTGATGGTGTCTAGCATCTCGCCGAACACCGGGTCAACGGAACCGTCGCCCGGAAACCGACAGGAGTCATCATCGACGACGCTGCTTACGACCCTGCTGCGGCGCACCCGTGGGACACGGTGGACGTGGTCACGCTCGGCGAGTCCATGGTCACCTTCCTGCCCGGCCGGCCCGGCCGCCTCGCCGACGTGCCCTCCTTCCACCGGTCCATCGGCGGCGCCGAGTCCAACGTGGCCTGCGCACTGGCCGCGTTCGGGCACACGGCACGCTGGGTCGGCCGGATCGGCGCCGACGGCTTCGGCGACCACCTGGTGGAGCGGATCGCCGGCTACGGCGTCGACGTCCGCGCCGTGCGCCGGGACCCCGGCCGGCCCACGGGCGTGTACTTCCGCACCGCCGGGGACCGCGGGACCGGCGGGCACGAGGTGGCCTACTACCGGGCGGGCTCGGCGGCGTCGGCGATGTCGGTGCGGAACGTGGACCCGGCCGCGGTGCGGGCGGGCCGGGTGCTGCACCTGACCGGGATCACTGCCGCGCTGTCGGCGGACTGCCGGGACCTGCTGCGCGCACTGACCCGGCGTCACCCCGGACGCCCCCTGGTCTCCTTCGACGTCAACCACCGTCCGGGCCTGTGGCGGGAGTCCGGCGACGCCCACATCCTGCTGGAGCTGGCGCGGGACGCCGACATCGTGTTCGTGGGCGAGGACGAGGCGGAGGAGGCGTGGGGGCTCACCGGCGGGCCGGCCGCGATCCGCCGGGCGCTGCCCGAACCGGCGGTGCTGGTGGTCAAGCAGGGGGCGCGGGGGGCCACGGCGTTCGCACGCGGAGCCGCCGGCGACGCGGACGGGACGCAACCCCCTCCGCTTCGCGCGGGCGGTGACGCCCTCTCCGGGCTTTCCGCGGGCGGTGACGTCTGCTCCCGGCACCCGGCGGACAGTGACGCGGCATCCGGGCGTTCCGCGGGCGAGGGCGCCCTCTCCGTGCGTTCCGTGCAGGGGCCGTCCCGGGGCGGCACGGGTGAGCGACGAGAGTCTCCCCTCGCCGAAGGCAGCGGAGAGCCCGGGGCAGGCGCGCCGACGGGGCCGGGCGCGGCCACGCAGCCCCGGCCCGCACCCGCGCCGGCTGCCGCGCGGCCGGCCCGCGCGCTGCCCACCGCGGCCCCGGCCGCCTCCGTGCCCGCCCTCCGCGTCGATGTCGTGGCGGCTACCGGCGCCGGGGACGCCTTCGCCGCCGGCTTCCTCTCCGCCACCCTGCGCGGCCTGCCCCTCGCGCACCGGCTCAGACACGGGCACCTGTTCGCCGCCGCCGCCCTCACCGCCCCCGGCGACCTGGCCGCACCCCCCGCCCGCGGCCACGCCGACCGCCTCGCCGCCCTGGACGACGACGCGTGGGGGAGACTTCGACTCGGCCCCGGCTGGACACAGGCCGAGCGGGCCGAAGAGGAGGCGAACACCCCATGAGTCAGTCCGTCGATCGCGCCCTGAGCATCCTGCCGCTGCTCGCCGAGGGCCCCGCCGACCTCGGGCAGGTCGCCGGCCGCCTCGGCGTGCACAAGTCCACGGCCCTGAGGCTGCTGCGCACCCTGCACGCCCACGGCCTGGTCTACCGCCAGTCCGATCAGCGCTACCGGCTCGGCGCCCGCCTCTTCGCCCTCGCCCAGGAGGCGATGGAGAGCCTCGACGTCCGGGAGATCGCCCACCCCCACCTCGTACGGCTCAACGAGACGTGCGGGCACACCGTCCACCTCGCCGTCCACGAGGAGAACGAGGTCCTCTACATCGACAAGGTGGACAGCCGCTACCCGGTCCGCATGTACTCCCGGATCGGCAAGCCCGTCGCCATCACGGTGGCCGCCGTCGCCAAACTGCTCCTCGCCGACCTCCCCGAAGCCGAGCGCCGCGCCCTCGCGGAGAAGCTCGACTACCCCGCCTACACGCCCCGTTCGACCCCCGACGCCGAAACCTTCCTGAAGGAGCTGGCCACGGTGCGCGAACAGGGCTGGGCCACCGACCTCGGTGGCCACGAGGAGTCCATCAACTGCGTCGCGGCCCCGATCCGCGGCGCCGACGGCCGGGTGGTCGCCGCGATGTCGGTCTCCGCGCCGAACGTGGTCGTCACCGCCGACGAACTCCTCACCCTGCTCCCGCTGGTACGCCGCACGGCGGACGCGATCAGCGGGGAGTACTCCGGCAGAACACCAGTAAGGGACCCCGCATGACGGAAAAGACCGCCCTCACCCCGAAGACCCACACCACCCCGCCCGCGAAGTTCTCCCACGGCGTGCGCAAGGGCAACATCCTCCAGGTCGCCGGCCAGGTCGGCTTCCTGCCCGCCGAGGAGGGCAAGCCCCCGGCGCCGGCCGGCCCCACCCTGCGCGAGCAGACCCTCCAGACCCTCGCCAACGTCCGCGCGGTCCTGGAGGAGGGCGGCGCCACCTGGGACGACGTGATGATGATCCGCGTCTACCTGACCGACGTGGACCACTTCGCCGAGATGAACGAGATCTACAACGCCTACTTCGAGGAACAGGGCCTCACCCAGCCCCCCGCCGCCCGCACCACGGTCTACGTCGGCCTGCCGGCCGGCCTCCTCATCGAGATCGACGCGCTCGCCGTCCTGAGCTGACGTCCCCTCCCCCGCAGCACCCGCACCTCCCGCACGGCACGGCACCCCTCGGGGCGCCGTGCCGCGATCCCCCCTGCCCGAAAGCAGTATGCATTTACGTAGAGGACCCCCGAATGTCCCTTCCGTTCGCAGCGCCCGCCCCCGTCCCCGCCACCCCACCCCACACCGGGGGCCTGCTCCTCCTCCTCGACGGCACCCCCGGTCTCCTCACCGTCGCCGCCCTCGGCATAGCCCTGCTCCTCTTCCTGATCATCAAGGTCAGACTCCAGCCGTTCGTCGCCCTCCTCGCCGTGTCCACGGCCGTCGGCCTGCTGGCCGGCCTGTCGGTCACCGAACTGTTCGGCACCGTCCAGCGCTCCACCGCCGTCTCCACCATCGAGTCCGGCATGGGCGGGATCCTCGGCCACGTCGCGATCATCATCGGGCTCGGCACGATGCTCGGCGCGATCCTCGAAGTCAGCGGCGGAGCAGAGGTGCTGGCCTCGCGCCTGCTGCACCTGTTCGGCGAGCGGCGGGCCCCCCTCGCCATGGGCCTGACCGGACTGGTCTTCGGCATCCCGGTCTTCTTCGACGTCGGCATATTCGTCCTGGCCCCGATCGTCTACGCGGCGGCCAAGCGGTCCGGCCGGTCGGTCCTCCTCTACTGCCTGCCCCTCCTCGCCGGCCTGTCCATGACCCACGCCTTCCTGCCGCCGCACCCCGGCCCGGTCGCCGCCGCCGGACTGCTGCACGTCCAGCTCGGCTGGGTCATCCTCATGGGCGCCGTCTGCGGCGTCCCCGCCGTCCTGGCCGCCTGGGCGTACGCCGCCTGGATCGGCCGGCGGATCTTCGTCGCCGTCCCGCAGGACATGGTGGAGGCGGCCGAGGAGGCCAAGCGGGCCGTCGTGGCCGAACAGCGCGCCCAGGGCGTGGAACCGGGGGAGAAGCCGGTGCCGCTCGGCACGGTGCTCGCCGTCATCGGCACGCCCCTGGTGCTGATCCTCGCCGCAACCTTCTCCTCGATCGCCCTCGACCCGTCGGCGGGACGCTCGGTGCTGGAGTTCGCCGGCAACCCGTTCGTCGCCCTCACCCTCGCCCTGCTGCTGGCCTACTACCTGCTCGGCGTCCGCCGCGGCTGGTCCCGCGCGTCCCTGGAGAAGGTGTCGACGTCGTCCCTCAAGCCGGTCGGCAACATCCTGCTCGTCGTCGGCGCGGGCGGAGTCTTCGGCGCCGTGCTGAAGGCCAGCGGGGTCGCCCAGGCCCTCTCCGACACCTTCAACGGCGTGGGCCTGCCGGTGATCGTCCTGTCGTACCTGATCTCCCTCGTGCTGCGGGTCGCCCAGGGCTCGGCGACGGTGGCGATCGTGACGACGGCCGGCATCGTGGCCCCCCTGCTTGCCGAGGGCGACCACTCCCAGGCCTTCGTCGCCCTCGTCATCATGGCGATATCCGCCGGCTCCATCTTCGCCTCGCACGTCAACGACGGCGGTTTCTGGATGGTGGCGAAGTACTTCGGCATCAGCGAGCGGGACACGCTGCGGACCTGGACGGTTCTCGAATCGGTGCTGTCCGTGGCGGGGTTCGCTGCGGCCGGAGTGGTGAGCGTGTTCGTGGCCTGACTGGTTCCGGCACAGGGAAGTCGTCCATACTGCCGCCGTGGAGCAGCGCATAGGATCGAGCAGCAAGCCGTCGAAGGCGGAGCCGTCGAAGGGCGAACCGTCGGAGGGCGAGCCTCTGACGGGGGAGCCGTCGGAGGGCGAGCCTGCGAAGGGCGAGCCTGCGAAGAGGCAGCCGCCGAAGGCCGCGCCGGTGAAGACGGACCTGTCGAAGGGCGCCCCGGTGAAGGCTGTGCCGTTGAAGGCGGAGCCCGTCACGGGCGCCGGCTTCGACCCGGCCTTCGTCCCGGGGATCACCCCTCCCGCGCCGGCGGAGCCGGTGGGCGACGGGCCGGTGGCGAAGGGGCCCGTGGCGAAGGGGCCCGTGGCCAACGGGCCGGTGGCGAAGGAGGCGGTGGCGAAGGGGGCGACTGCGGAGCCGGAGCCTTCGGCGGCGGCTGCCGAGGACGCGGCCCCGGCCCCGGAACCGGAGGAGGGCGACCCGGCCGACGGCCCGGTGTTCGAGGCCTCCGACCGCCGGGCGCGGATCGTGGCCGACCGCAGGGGCGTCCGCCTCAGCCTGGACGAGGAGGCCTGCGAGTTCCGCTGGGACGAGATCACCGCGGTCGAGACGGAGTCGCCCCGCTTCGGCAAGCGGTTCACCGTCACCGTGCACACCCCGGACCGCCGCTGGTACCCGATCGAGATCGAGGCGGCGGCCAGGGCGCGCTTCAAGGAGTGGGACGAACAGCTCGACGCGGTGCTCGACGCTTACTTCGAGGAGGCCTGACCGTCAACTGCAGTACTGGGCGGCCTTCCCGATCGACCGGTACATGCAGTCGGCGTTCTCCAGCAGCTGCAACACGGCGTCCCTGTTCCGGGAGGTCTCCCGCTCGATCACCTCGTCGGGCGGGTAGAACCCGCCTCCGGAGGCGGACGCCGGATACATCTCGAAGGTGTAGTCGAAGATCTTGTGCGCACCCCAGAGGTAGTCGTCGATGGACCCGTCGGTGATGTACAGGTCACTGGACTGCTCCGCCGTGTACCCGTTGCTGGCGGCCATCTTCTGCCCCACGGCCTTGAACGCGGCGGCGTCGTCGGCGGTCATCCCGGTGGCCGTGTCGTTGTACGTCCAGCCGAACGGCCACAGCACCAGCTCGCTGTAGGTGTGGAAGTCGATGCCTGCCTTGATCTGCTGCTTCCCGCCGACGACCCGGCTGCGCACGAAGTCGGAGACGACCTTCACCTCGGGCGCCGACTCGGCGGCGGACCCGCGGTAGGTCTCGGAGGACGGTGACCCCGACGACCCTCCGCAGCAGCCCCACTTGTAGTTCCAGTTCCGGTTGAGGTCGGTGCCGACGTACGACGAACCGGAGTTGGGCTGCCGGTTCTTCCGCCATGAGCGGTACGACCCGCTGGCGATGTCGTACTCGCCGCCGTCCGGGTTCAAATCCGGCACGATCCAGATCTCGCGGCTGTCGACGAGGTTCGTGATCCGCGCGTCGGACCCGTACCCCGCGCCGAGTTCCCGCAGCAGGTACAGCGCCATCTCCACGGTCAGATGCTCGCGCGCGTGCTGATGCGCGGTGAACAGCACCTCGGGCTCACCCTCGTCGGTCCCGACGTTGTCGCTGATCTTGACGGCGACGATGTCCCGCCCCTGGTACGACTTCCCGATCACCCGCTTGCTCATGATGGACGGGTGGGCGGCGAGCCGCTGGTCGATCTCGGCGTTCATCTCCGCGTAGTTGTGGTACTTCGCGTCCGCGCCGGGGAAGTCGTAGAGCCGCGCACCGTCCCGCTGCGGGGCGGCGCCGAGGGGCTGGACGTCGTACCCCAGCCGGCGCAGCGCGCGGATCTGCTCCGCGCGCCCGGACACGACGACGGTCTCCTCGTCGGCCTCGTCCACGGTGACGCCGGTCGCCTGGATGGCCGTACGGGTCACGGGATTCGTGCGTTGGTGGATCTCGTACTGCCGGACGTCGTCACCGGAGGGCGCGCTCGCCCGGGCGCTGTCGGCACTGGCGTGGGTGGCGGTGGCCGTGACGGGCGCGGCGAGCGCGAGGGCCAGCAGGGCGCCGAGGGCGGCGGTGCGTCTGGCGCCGCGCGCGCCGGAGCCGCGGATGCGAAGTCGCATGAACTCTCCTTGGGGTGGAGGCGGGGGTGTTCGCGTGCGACGTGCGGATGCGGACCGCCGGGGGCCATGGGTGGGGCTCCCCCGTGCATCCGCCGTGCGGGTTGGCGCTCATGGTGAGGCGCTGACATGATCAGGTCAACCCTGGCGCGTACCGGTGGCCGGAACCCTCCGGCCCGCTGCCGCACCGGATCCGACGCACAGACGGGCGAGCGCGCCCTTCCGTCAGGAAGCGACGCGCTGCCGGTGTGAGGTCCGCCGGGTGCCGTGAACCGGTGCTCAGCCGCACCCGGACGGATGCGGATCAGTGGTGACGGCCGTGCCAGCCGCCGTCGCGGTGACCGCGGTAGGAGCGGTGGTCGCGGTGGTCGCGGTCGTCGTCGCCCCAGGAGGCGGTGTCGACGACGCGGCCGCGATCGTCGCGCAGGGTCGCGGTGTCGTGGTCGCGGTCCCACACCGAGTAGCGGCGGTCCTGGTACAGGTCGCTCTCGCTGTCCCGCCCGATGCCGGTGTGGACGCGGACGGTGGCGCGGCCGTCCAGCCGGTAGTGCCGGAAGGTGTAGCGGTTGCCGTCCTCGTCCGACAGCGTCCACCCGTCCAGGTCCACCGACCGGCGCCCCTCGTTCGTGACTTCCACCCACTCCCTGTTCAGGGGGCGCCTGGAGTGGTCGTACCGGGCCGACGGGCGGGACTGCACGTCGCTGATGAGCACGTGCTCGCGGTACGAGCGGTGCCAGCGGCCGTGGTCGTGGTCGGCGGCCGAGGCCGGCAGCGCGAACGCGCCGACGGCGGCGGCCGCCGCCACGGCGGCTGCGGCGACACGGCGCGCGGTCACAGAAACGGAAACGGACACGAAGTCCCCCTTCGAAGGGCTGTGCACACCCCGCGGCACGGCACTGGGGCCCCGCCGCGAGGTGCGGTGTACGAGCGGCGACCGGTCGGCCGCACGCCCACACCGTGCCGCCCTCCGCGGGCCCGGACGGTGACGGCGCGGACACCGTTACGATGCGCGGAAGTTTCCGTGACTCTAGCCTGCAATGTCCATTTACCTGCCGAATGCCGGAAATCCCCCCGCCCGCTCCGGCACCGGGCACGGCGCACCGCCCCACACCCGAAAGTGGGTAACAGGCACGGGACCGCCCTCACCTCGGGGAGCGGCTCTCCTTCACGGCCCGGAGGAAGGCGCCGAACGCGCTCACCGGGAAGGTGAGGGCACCCCGGGCCGGGACCTTGGAGTCACGTATGCCTATGCGGGTGCCCAGCTGGGCGACTTCGACGCAGTCGTTGCCCTCGCCTCCACCGGAGAAGGACGACTTCTTCCAAGGGCCGGTGGTGTTCATGCCGATCACAGCTCCTTCGCCAACTCGTGGATGAACGACCGCGATCGCTCAGGGGACAGTGCCACTTCCCGCACCCTGACAAAGAGCCTCCGGAAGTGCTCCAGCTGCGCCTCGGAGTCGATGAACGCGGTGCCGTGCGGAGCATCGCGTACCACGGTGTCCAGGCGGGGGACCGCGCCGCCCAGATGCACCATGGTGCTCCCGGCTCCTGCGAAGTCCTCCAGGGCGAACGGGATGACCCGAACGGTGACGTGGTCGGCCTCGGACGCCTCGAGGATGCGATTCAGCTGGGCCTGGGAGGCTGCTCGCCCGGCCACCCTGATGCGCAGCGCCGCCTCATGGATCACCGTCTCGTACGGGGTGGGGTCAGGGCCGTCGATGACGACCCTTCGCTTCATCCGGTGCTCCACACGGAGGGCCACCTCGCCGTCGGGGAACTCCGGGTTCATATAGGCGAAGAGGGCTCGGGCGTAGTCCTCCGTCTGCAGCAGCCCTGGTACGTGGATGACGGCCACGTCCTTGCGGAAACGCGCGTGATGGTCCAGCTCGGCCAGATCCTGATAGGCGGCCGGGAGAATGCCGCGGTACTCCTCCCACCACCCGCGTGTACGGTCCGTCGCCATGGCTGCCAAGGCGTCGATCAGGTCCTCGTCCGCGCAGGCGTAATTGGCGGCGAGTCGGCGCACGCGTTGTTCGCTCACCCCTGCGATGCCGGACTCGATCTGGCTCATCTGCACCGAGTTCGTCCCGAGCAGGGCCGCCGCCTCGGTCGCCTTGAGCCCGGCAGCCTCGCGAAGCCTCCGGAGCTCGGTCCCCAGCCGCACTTGGCGTGCTGTGGGATTCCGTCGTGCCGGCACGGCGTCCCCTCTCCTCAACGGCCTTGCCGAGGCAACTCGTTAGGGGCAAGGCTACGCGACCCGCTTGCAGCGACTGAAATTTATGCCCTACCGTCAGTGACGCATCGCACACGCTGCGGAAGCGCACCGCGTCGTCCTGCCATGACGGCCGCGGCACTGCCACCGCGCCCGAGAACCCTTTCCCCCTCATGCCGAACGGA
>NZ_JBEXTB010000013.1:0-164387 GCF_040613915.1 Streptomyces sp. NPDC006193 | reverse complement strand
GGGGTAAGGCTCCCAGTAGACGACTGGGTTGATAGGCCGGATCTGGAAGCACGGTAACGTGTGGAGGTGACCGGTACTAATAGGCCGAGGGCTTGTCCTCAGTTGCTCGCGTCCACTGTGTTGGTTCTGAAACCACGAACAGCCTTCGGTTGTTGTTTGTTTCATAGTGTTTCGGTGGTTATAGCGTGAGGGAAACGCCCGGTTACATTCCGAACCCGGAAGCTAAGCCTCACAGCGCCGATGGTACTGCAGGGGGGACCCTGTGGGAGAGTAGGACGCCGCCGAACAATCATTGAAAAGGTCGGATCCTGAACTTCGGTTCGGGGTCCGACCTTTTTCTGTTCCGCGTAACGTGTCGTTCACGTTGCGCGCCCAGCATCCAGCACATGGCAACTGCTGCAATGCTCAGGGCCGCCGGCGTCGGAGCCGGCGACGAGGTCGTCGTACCGGCCTTCGGGAACGTCGAGGTGGCCGAGGCGGTGACCCTGGCCGGCGCGGTTCCGGTGTTCGCCGACATAGAACCGGCGACCTACTGCGTCGATCCCGACGCGGTCCAGGCCGCGATAACTGCCCGCACCGCGGCCGTCGTTGCCGTCCACCGCTTCGGGCGGCGCGCCGACCTGGGGCGGCTGCACGCGCTGGGGCAGCGGCACGGGCTGCTCGTGCTGGAGCACGGCGAGGCCCACGCGCCGCTCGACGAGACCGCCCGGCGCCGGGAGCGTGCCGCCTACCTCGACGCCAGACTGAGGGGCGTACGGACACCGGACGGCGGGGACGGGCACACCTATCAGCAGTACGTCGTCAGGGTGCCGGGGAACGGCCGACCGGACCGGGACGCCTTCGCACGGGCCGTACGGGCCAGGGGAGTCGACTGCCGGGTGCCGGTGAAGACGCCCGTGCACCGGCTGCCGGAGTACCGCCGGTGGGTGTCGCTCCCGGAGACCGAACGCGCCGCCGACGAGACGCTCGCGCTGCCCGTGGACGCGTCACTGACGAAGCGTGAGATGCAGCGGATCGTCTCCGCCTGCAACGCACTGGGAGGACTGCTCCAGCCCGCCTTCTGAGCGGGTGCCGAACGAATTTGGGAACCCGGGCCTCTTCGGGGTACAGTTTCTTCGTCGCCGCGAGGGAAACCTCGAAAAACGACCGGCCCCTATAGCTCAGTCGGCAGAGCGTCTCCATGGTAAGGAGAAGGTCAACGGTTCGATTCCGTTTGGGGGCTCCAAAAGAAAGGCCCCGCCCTTCCGGGCGGGGCCTTTTCTCATGCCTCCGTGGGGATCTCCGGCACCCGCATCGCGAGAATGGCCATGTCGTCGGAGAGAGGCTCGGACGCGAAGCGCTCGACGGCCCGCATGATCCGTGCCGCGACCGCGCCCGCCGTCAGGCCCGTGCACGTGGTGAGAACGTCGGCGAGGCCGTCGTCGCCCAGCATGCGCCTGCCCTCCCGGCGTTCGGTGACCCCGTCCGTGACGCAGAGCAGCACGTCGCCCGGGTCGAGTGCAACCGTCTGCTCGTACAGCTCCAGGTCCTCGATGACGCCGAGGAGCGGCTGCGGCTCGGCGGCCGCCTCCACCGTGCCGTCCTGACGCAGCCGCAGCGGCAGCGGGTGCCCGGCGCAGACCACCTTCAGCAGTGCGCTGCCGTCCTCCTGCGGCCACAACTCGCCGTACAGCAGCGTCAGGAACCGGCTGCGGGTGCCCTCGTCGAGGATGGCGGCGTTCAGACGCTCCAGCACCGCCGGACCGCTGAAACCCTCACGGGCGAGCAGCCGGAGCGCGTGCCGGGCCAGACCCGTGACCGCCGCGGCCTCCGGGCCGGTGCCCTGGACGTCGCCGATGGCGAAACCGTAGGCGCCGTCGCGGATCGGGAAGAGGTCGTAGAAGTCACCGCCGACCTCGTTGCCCTCGCCGGCGGCGCGGTAGATGACCTCCACCTCGACACCGTCGATCTGCGGCAGGCCCGGCGGGAGCAGGCTGCGCTGGAGGGACTGGCTGATGGCCGTGCGCTCCGAGTACAGGCGGGCGTTGTCCAGGGCGAGGGCGGCCCGGCGGCTGAGGTCCTCGGCCAGCTCCAGGATCTCCTGGCGGAAGTGCTCGTCGGCGGGTTTGCCCAGGGTCAGCATGCCGATGACGCGGTTGCGGGCGACGAGGGGCAGCACGACCGTCTCCCCGCCGACCGCGGAGGCCGTCGCGAGCGTCGGGCCGATCGCGGAGGCCGCGTGCGGGGTGGCGCCGCCGGACAGGCCAAGGCTGCGCATCGAGCCGCGCAGCGCGGCCTGGTGCGCGACCTCGGCCGGGGCCGTCCAGACGCGGGCGCCGGGCGTCGGCACCGGATCCGGCGGCGGGATCTTCGACAGCAGCGACTTGATGCCGTCGATGAGTTCCTCGTCCTCGTGCAGGACGTACGACAGGTACGGCTCGGAGGCCTGGTCGGCGATCGTGTACACCGCGCACCAGGTCGCCAGGGTCGGGACCGTCATCTGCGCCATCAGCGCCAGCGTCTGGTCCCGGTCCAGGGTGCCGGCCAGCAGGTCCGAGGCCTCGACGAGGAAGCTCAGCGAGCCGCGGCGCAGCCGCTCCAGCTCGCCGAGGCGGGCCGACTCGACCGCGAGCGCGATGCGGTCGGCGGCGAACTGAAGGCGCAGCGCCTCCTCGTTGGAGTAGCGGCCGGGCGCCTCCGCGGCGACGCCGAGGGAGCCGGTGAGGCGGCCCTCGACCTTCAGCGGGACCGTGACCACCGAGCGCATGCCGGTGTCGGCGAGCAGCGGCACGGCCCCGGGGACGGCGGCGAGGTCGTCGTGGACGGCGGGCATGCGGGCCGAGCCGTAGCGGCCGGGGCCCGCCTCGACCGGCACGCGGGCGAAGCGCTGGCGGGCGGACGGCAGACCCGTGGAGGCGCGGACCTCCAGCTCCGTCTCGTCGTCGGTGGCGAGCAGCAGGAACGCGGAGTCCCCGTCGAGCATGTCGCGGGCGCGTTCCACCGTGCGCTGCAGCAGGCCGTCGAGGTCGTCCGGGGCGGGCGAGCCGATGAACACCTCGAAGGGATCGGCGCTCTGCCCGTCCGCGGACTGGGTCTGGTCGGTGGCCGGGCCGCGGGACGGCGTCTGCAGGACGGCGCGTTCGTGGTCCCGGACCAGCAGACAGACCGTGGAGGGCTCGCCTCCGGTGTCCCGGACCCTGAGGTGGGAGGCATACACCTGGATCACCCGGCCGTCGGCGCCGCGGATGCCGTAGGTGCCCTCCCAGCGGGAGAGCTGGAGGGCCTCGGCGATGCCGGTGCCGGTGCCCGGGGTGTGCGGCCAGGCCGCCAGCTCGGTGAGCGGCTTGCCGATGGCCTCGCCCGCCGGGTGGCCGAACAGCTCCTCGGCGTCCTCGTTCCAGGCGCTGACGGTGCCCTTCGGGTCCACCTGGAGGACCGCGACGCGGACGCGGCCGTCGGCCAGCGGGAGGAGATCGGCGGGCAGGGCGGGGCCGGCGGCGCGGGTGCCGACCGGGCGCTCGGGCAGGTCGAGCTGGAACCAGACGTTCTTGTGGGTGGGCGTGTAGTCCACGCCCCAGCGGGCGGCGAGCGCCGCGCACAGCTGCAGACCGCGGCCGCCCTCGCGGTCCGGGCTGCTCATGGCGACGGCGGTGCTCTGGAGGGGGACCTCGCGCTCCGGATAGCGGTCGGAGACCTCGATGCGCACACCGTCCTCGGTGCGCAGGCACAGCACCTCCGCGTGCGTGCCGGCGTGGACGACCGCGTTGGTCACCAGCTCGCTGGTGAGGACCACGGCGTCGTCGACGATGTCGGCGAAGCCCCAGCCGTGGAGGGTGTCGCGGACGAAGGACCGGGCGGTCGCGACGGATCGCCCGACGGGCTCGAAACTGGCAGCCGCGCGCGCGGTGATCACAGAACTCCTCGGCCGGTCGTCGACGTGCAGGGCTGCCTGGACGGGCGGCTCGCGCCGCTGCTGCGGCACCCGCTCGCCCGTCGGCTGTGGCTCCGGGGGCTGTCCCCCGGGGATCAGTCCGGTGGTCATGGTCTGCGGCCGCCCCTCCGATGCCCGCTCGTACTGGTGCCACCGCCCAGGCCGGTGGGACCGGTGCGGCTGGACAGCCGCATGCAAGGTTACTTACCTTCCCCGTCCGAGCGGATGCCGGTCGCCGGTGTTCACCCCCCACGGTGCGCGGACGATGTGCGAAGCTGCCGAACTGTTATGGCCTGGTTGGGCAGGGGTGAAACACTGGGCAGGCTTGTGATGGAGGTCGGGCCGGGCTGCGTGCGTTCCGGGTGCGGCGGGCAGCAGCCCCTCGAGAGGCCGGACCTGCGTCCGGCAGATGTACGCAGAAGCAACCGGTACGCGGAAGCAACCGGTAGGCCGACGACCGGCACGCCGGGCCGGCGCGGCCGAGCACGGCAGTGACGGTCTACCCCTCCGGGAGGGACACAGTGGAGTCTGGCGCGGCGACGCGGGGCACGAGGACGCGCGCGAAGGGCGGACCGTCCCTGGGCAGGAGCGGCGGGACCACCGAGGTGGACACGGCCGCCCTGAACCGGCTGCTGGCGGCTCTCGTGGCGATGCGCGACGGCAACTTCCGCAAGCGGCTCACCGTGGCCGGGGACGGCGTGATGTCGGAGATCGCGGCCGTCTTCAACGAGGTGGCGGACCGGAATCTGCACCTCACGGGCGAGCTGTCGCGGGTGCGGCGGATGGTGGGGCGTGAGGGGAAGCTCACGGAGCGGCTGGAGACCGGGGCCTGCGAGGGGTCCTGGGCGGCCGCCATCGACAACTCCAACGCGCTGGTGGACGACCTCGTCTGGCCGGTCTCCGAGGTCGGCCGGGTGCTCACCGCGGTCGCCGAGGGCGATCTGTCGCCGCGGATGGAGCTGCGGACGCAGGGGCCGGACGGCGGTCCGGGGCATCCGCTGCGGGGTGAGTTCCTGAAGGTCGGCCGTACCGTCAACAACCTGGTCGACCAGCTGTCGACGTTCACGGACGAGGTCACGCGCGTCGCCATCGAGGTGGGCACCGAGGGCAAGCTCGGCGGGCAGGCCCGGGTGCGCGGCATGTCCGGTTCCTGGAAGGACCTGACGGAGTCCGTCAACACGATGGCGAACCGGCTGACCGCCCAGGTGCGCGACATCGCCCTGGTGACGACGGCGGTGGCCCGGGGCGACCTCTCCCGCAAGGTCACCGTCCACGTGGCCGGCGAGATGCTGGAGCTGAAGAACACCGTCAACACGATGGTGGAGCAGCTGTCCGCCTTCTCCTCCGAGGTGACCCGCGTCGCCCGGGAGGTGGGCACCGAGGGCATCCTGGGCGGCCAGGCGCAGGTGCCCGGCGTGGCCGGCGTGTGGAAGGAACTGACCGACTCCGTCAACACGATGGCGGGCAACCTGACCGCGCAGGTGCGCGGCATCTCGCAGGTGACGACGGCGGTCGCCAACGGCGACCTGTCGCAGAAGGTGACCGTGCCGGCGCGCGGCGAGGTGGCGCAGCTCGCCGAGACGATCAACCAGATGACCGAGACGCTGCGGATCTTCGCGGACGAGGTCACGCGGGTGGCGAACGAGGTCGGTGCGGAGGGCCGGCTCGGCGGGCAGGCGAACGTGCCGGGCGCGGCCGGCACGTGGAAGGACCTGACGGACTCCGTCAACACGGTCTTCCGGAACCTGACCACGCAGGTGCGCGACATCGCCGCCGTGACGACGGCCGTGGCCAGCGGCGACCTGTCGCAGAAGGTCACCGTGGACGTGGCCGGCGAGATGCTGGAGCTGAAGAACACCGTCAACGGGATGGTGGACCAGCTGTCGGCGTTCGGCGCCGAGGTGACGAGGGTCGCGCGGGAGATCGGTGTCGAGGGCGAGCTGGGCGGCCAGGCGCAGGTGCCGGGCGCGGCCGGCACGTGGAAGGACCTGACGGACTCCGTCAACACCGCGTTCCGCAACCTCACCGGCCAGGTGCGCAACATCGCCCAGGTGACCACGGCGGTGGCCAACGGCGACCTCTCCCAGAAGGTCACCGTGGACGTCTCCGGCGAGATGCTCCAGCTGAAGAACACCGTGAACACGATGGTGGACCAGCTGTCGTCGTTCGCCGACCAGGTCACGCGGATGGCCCGGGACGTGGGCACGGAGGGCCGCCTCGGGGGCCAGGCGCGGGTGGACGGCGTCTCGGGCACCTGGAAGGAGCTGACGGACTCCGTCAACTTCATGGCCGGCAACCTGACGTCCCAGGTGCGGCAGATCGCCCAGGTGACGACGGCCGTGGCCCGCGGCGACCTGTCGCAGAAGATCGACGTCGACGCGCGCGGCGAGATCCTCGAGCTGAAGAACACGATCAACACGATGGTCGATCAGCTGTCGGCCTTCGCCGACCAGGTGACCCGGGTCGCGCGGGACGTGGGCACGGAGGGCCGCCTCGGCGGGCAGGCGCAGGTGCCGGGAGTCGCCGGCGTGTGGCGGGACCTGACGGACTCCGTGAACGGCATGGCCGGCAACCTCACCGCGCAGGTGCGCAACATCGCGCAGGTCGCCACGGCCGTGGCGCGCGGCGACCTGTCCCAGAAGATCACCGTGGACGCGCGCGGGGAGATCCTGGAGCTGAAGAACACCCTGAACACGATGGTGGACCAGCTCTCGTCGTTCGCCCAGGAGGTCACCCGGGTGGCCCGCGAGGTGGGCACGGAGGGCATCCTCGGCGGTCAGGCCGAGGTGCAGGGCGTCTCCGGCACCTGGAAGGACCTCACGCAGTCCGTCAACTTCATGGCGAACAACCTGACCATCCAGGTGCGCAACATCGCCGAGGTCACCACGGCGGTCGCCAAGGGCGACCTGTCGAAGAAGATCACCGTGGACGCGAAGGGCGAGATCCTCGAACTCGTCACGACGGTCAACACGATGGTGGACCAGCTGTCGAGCTTCGCCGAGCAGGTGACCCGGGTGGCCCGCGAGGTGGGCACCGAGGGCATCCTCGGCGGGCAGGCGCACGTGCCGGGCGTCACCGGCATCTGGAAGGACCTCAGCAACAACGTCAACCTGATGGCCAACAACCTGACCATGCAGGTGCGGAACATCTCCCAGGTGGCGGCGGCCGTCGCCAACGGCGACCTGACGCGGCAGGTGACCATCGAGGCGCGCGGCGAGGTCGCGCAGCTCGCCGACACCATCAACACCATGGTCAAGACCCTGAGCTCGTTCGCCGACCAGGTCACCAAGGTGGCCCGCGAGGTGGGCACGGACGGCATCCTGGGCGGTCAGGCGCACGTGCCCGGTGTGGCCGGCACCTGGAAGGACCTCACCGAGTCGGTGAACCAGATGGCGTCCAACCTGACCGGCCAGGTCCGCAACATCGCCATGGTGACCACGGCGATCGCCAAGGGCGACCTGACGAAGAAGATCGACATCGACGCCCGCGGTGAGATCCTCGAGCTGAAGACGACGATCAACACGATGGTCGACCAGCTCTCCAGCTTCGCCGAGGAGGTCACCCGCGTGGCCCGCGAGGTGGGCACGGAGGGGCAGCTCGGCGGCCAGGCTCGCGTGCGGGACGTCGACGGCACCTGGCGGGACCTGACCGAGTCGGTGAACGAGATGGCCGGGAACCTGACCCGGCAGGTGCGCGCCATCGCGCGCGTGGCGACCGCGGTGACCCGCGGCGACCTCAACCTGAAGATCGACGTGGACGCGTCCGGCGAGATCCAGGAACTGCAGGACTACATCAACAAGATGATCGCCAACCTGCGCGACACCACGATCGCCAACAAGGAGCAGGACTGGCTGAAGGGCAACCTGGCCCGCATCTCCGCCCTCATGCAGGGCCGCCGGGACCTGGAGGACGTCGCCTCGCTGATCATGAGCGAGCTGACGCCGGTGGTCTCCGCCCAGCACGGCGCGTTCTTCCTGGCGATGCCGCTGCTGGAGGGCAAGGACGTCGGGGACGGCGACGACGACTACGAGCTGCGGATGCTGGGCTCGTACGGCTACTCGATGGGCTCCATGCCGACGTCGTTCCGGCCCGGGGAGGCGCTGATCGGCACGGCCGCCAAGGAGAAGCGCACCATCCTGGTGGACCGGGCGCCCAGCGGCTACCTGAAGATCTCCTCCGGGCTCGGCGAGGCCCCGCCCGCGCAGGTGATCGTGCTGCCGGTGCTGTTCGAGGGCAAGGTGCTCGGGGTGATCGAGCTGGCGTCGTTCACCCCGTTCACGCAGATCCAGAAGGACTTCCTGAACCAGATCGCCGAGATGATCGCGACGAGCGTGAACACCATCTCGGTCAACACCAAGACGGAGCAGCTGCTGAAGCAGTCGCAGCTGCTGACCGAGCAACTGCGCGAGCGGTCGGCCGAGTTGGAGAACCGGCAGAAGGCGCTGCAGGCCTCCAACGCGGAGCTGGAGGAGAAGGCGGAGCTGCTGGCCCGGCAGAACCGGGACATCGAGGTGAAGAACACCGAGATCGAGGAGGCCCGGCAGGTCCTGGAGGAGCGTGCCGAGCAGCTCGCGGTGTCGATGCGGTACAAGAGCGAGTTCCTCGCCAACATGTCGCACGAGCTGCGCACCCCGCTGAACTCGCTGCTGATCCTGGCCAAGCTGCTCGCCGACAACGCCGAGGGCAACCTCTCGCCGAAGCAGGTGGAGTTCGCCGAGACGATCCACGGCGCCGGTTCGGACCTGCTCCAGCTGATCAACGACATCCTGGACCTGTCGAAGGTCGAGGCGGGCAAGATGGACGTCTCCCCGACGCGCATCGCGCTCGTCCAGCTCGTGGACTACGTGGAGGCCACCTTCCGTCCGCTGACCGCGGAGAAGGGCCTGGACCTGTCGGTGCGGGTCTCCCCGGAGCTGCCGGCGACCCTGCACACCGACGAGCAGCGGCTGCTGCAGGTGCTGCGCAACCTGCTGTCCAACGCGGTGAAGTTCACCGACTCGGGGTCGGTGGAGCTGGTGATCCGGCCCGCCGGCGCGGACGTCCCGGCGTCCATCCGGGAGCAGCTGATGGAGGCGGGTTCGCTGACCGATCCGGACGGCGAGCTGATCGCATTCTCGGTGACCGACACCGGCATCGGCATCGCGGCCGGCAAGATGCGGGTGATCTTCGAGGCGTTCAAGCAGGCGGACGGCACGACCAGCCGCAAGTACGGCGGCACCGGGCTCGGCCTGTCGATCTCGCGCGAGATCGCGCAGCTGCTCGGCGGTGAGATCCACGCGCAGAGCGAACCGGGCCGCGGGTCGACGTTCACGCTGTACCTGCCGCTGTACCCGAGCGAGCTGCCGCCGCAGGGCTACCAGCAGACCGCGCCCGCGCTGGAGGCCGGCGACCTGGTCGCCTCGGAGGCGCACCGGTCCTCGGAGCTGTCGGCCGTGGAGATCGAGACACCGGCCGAGGTGAAGTCGTACCAGGAGACGCAGAACGGCGCGGCGGCCCTCTTCAGGCGCCGCCGGCGGAGCCTGCCGGAGGAGGGGCAGCGGACCGAGCAGTGGGCGGTCCCGGAGCAGGAGAGCGCGTCGCAGCAGGGCCGGGGGATGCGGTTCGGCGGCGAGAAGGTGCTGATCGTCGACGACGACATCCGCAACGTCTTCGCGCTCACCAGCGTCCTGGAGCAGCACGGGCTCTCGGTGCTGTACGCGGAGAACGGCCGCGAGGGCATCGAGGTGCTGGAGCAGCACGACGATGTGGCGGTGGTGCTGATGGACATCATGATGCCCGAGATGGACGGGTACGCGACGACCACCGCGATCCGCAGGATGCCGCAGTTCGCGGGGCTGCCGATCATCGCGCTCACCGCCAAGGCGATGAAGGGCGACCGGGAGAAGGCGATCGAGTCGGGCGCCTCCGACTACGTCACGAAGCCCGTCGACCCCGACCACCTGCTGTCGGTGATGGGCCAGTGGATGCGGGGCGAGTGAGCACGGCGAGGTACGTCACAGGACTGGGGGCGGGCTCCGGGGGAACTCCGGGCCGGTGCGGGGAGTTCCGGCATGATGGGAGCCGGGACACGCGGGAATGCCGGATTCCGGGAACCATCCGGCGTCCCGCCGCGTTCCCGCTTCGTGCACAGTGACATCGCGGTGACAGGGTGTGGCGACGGGCGGGGTGCGGCTACGATGACCGGCACAAGGACGGGCGGCGAAAGGGAGTCGTCCCCTGGGGCGGCACCCGGTGTACCGCCGGGGCGAGGAGGGCGGGCCATGGTGCAGAAGGCCAAGATCCTCCTGGTCGATGACCGGCCGGAGAATCTGCTGGCGCTGGAGGCCATCCTCTCTGCGCTCGATCAGACGCTGGTGCGGGCATCGAGCGGGGAGGAAGCGCTCAAAGCGCTGCTCACGGACGATTTCGCGGTCATTCTGCTGGATGTCCAGATGCCTGGCATGGACGGTTTCGAGACGGCCGCGCACATCAAGCGGCGCGAGCGGACCCGGGACATCCCGATCATCTTCCTCACAGCGATCAACCACGGACCGCACCACACCTTCCGGGGCTACGCGGCCGGCGCGGTGGACTACATCTCCAAGCCGTTCGACCCGTGGGTGCTGCGCGCGAAGGTCTCCGTCTTCGTCGAGCTGTACATGAAGAACTGCCAGCTGCGCGAGCAGGCCGCGCTGCTGCGGCTCCAGTTGGAGGGCGGCGGCAAGGGCGGGGAGGCCGGCAAGGAGTCGGCCGGGCTGCTCGCCGAGCTGTCCGCGCGGCTCGCGGCCGTCGAGGAGCAGGCCGAGGCGCTGTCCAAGCAGCTGGACGACGACTCCGCGGACGCGGCGGCGGTGGCCACGGCGGCCCATCTGGAGCGCAAGCTGACCGGGCTGCGCCGTGCGCTCGACGCCCTGGAGCCGGGCACGGGCGGCGGCGCGTCGGTGCCGTCGCAGACCTGACACGCGCCCGGACACCACGGGGCGGTGAGGCCGCGTCAGTTCGGCGCCTCTCCCGGCACGACACGAACGGGTGAAGCCGTGGGCACACGTGTCCGCAGTCGTCTCCCCCGGTAACCTCACACCCATGGCCTCACGTCCCTCCGCAGCCAAGAAGCAGCCCGCGAAGAAGGCGGCAGCTCCCGTGAAGGCCGCGGCGAGGAAGGCCGCCGCGAAGAAGGCCCCGGCCAGGAAGGCGCCCGCCCGGAAGGCCCCGGCGAGGAAGTCCGCGCCGCCGCGGCCGGCGCCCAGCCCGACGGGGGGCGTCTACCGGCTCGTGCGCGCCCTCTGGCTCGGTCTCGCGCACGCCGTCGGCGCCGTCTTCCGCGGCATAGGGCAGGGCGCGAAGAACCTCGACCCGGCGCATCGCAAGGACGGCGTCGCGCTGCTGCTGCTCGGCATTGCGCTGATCGTCGCCGCCGGCACCTGGGCCGATCTGCGGGGTCCGGTCGGCGACCTGGTCGAGATCCTGGTGACCGGCGCCTTCGGCCGGCTCGACCTGCTGGCGCCGATACTGCTCGCGGTGATCGCCGTGCGGCTCATCCGGCACCCGGAGCAGCCGGAGGCCAACGGACGGATCGTGATCGGCCTGTCCGCCCTCGTCGTCGGCGTGCTCGGCCAGGTGCACATCGCCTGCGGCGCGCCCGCGCGCAGCGACGGCATGCAGGGCATCAGGGACGCCGGCGGCCTGATCGGCTGGGCGGCGGCCACCCCGCTGACGTACACCATGACCGAGGTGCTCGCCGTACCGCTGCTGGTGCTGCTGACGGTCTTCGGCCTGCTCGTGGTGACCGCGACCCCGGTCAACGCCGTCCCGCAGCGGCTGCGGACGCTCGGCGTCCACCTGGGGCTGCTGCCCGACCCCGAGGACGAGGAGTACGCCGAGGACGCCGGGCACTACGACGACCGGTGGCGTGAGGCGCCGCCCGCGCGTCCGCGCCGGCGCGCCGGCGCGCCGGCGGCGTACGACCCCGGCGCCGCCGAGGAGGAGGCCCTGACCCGGCGTCGCGGGCGCCCCAGGCGCTCCGCGGCGCCCCAGCCGGACCTGCAGCGTGAGCTGGACGCCGTGGACGTCGCCGCGGCCGCCGCAGCCGCGCTCGACGGCGCTGTCCTGCACGGCATGCCGCCGTCCCCGACCGTCGCCGACCTGACGCAGGGGGTCGGCGCGGGCGAGCGCGAGGACACCCCCGTGGTGCCCGTGCCGACGCCCGCGCCCGCGTCCGCTCCGGCGCACGCCCCCGCGCCGGTGCCGGCCCCGGCGGCCCGCCCCCGGCAGGAGGAGGCCACGACCGGGTCCGTCCCGGACCTCACCAAGAAGGCCCCCGAGGTGCCGCGGGAGCTGCCCGCGCGCGCGGAGCAGCTCCAGCTCTCCGGCGACATCACGTACGCGCTGCCCCCCCTGGACCTGCTCACGCGCGGCGGCCCCGGCAAGGCGCGCAGCGCCGCCAACGACGCGGTCGTCGCCTCCCTCACCCAGGTCTTCACGGAGTTCAAGGTCGACGCGCGCGTCACCGGCTTCACCCGCGGCCCGACGGTCACCCGCTACGAGATCGAGCTCGGCCCCGCCGTGAAGGTCGAGCGCATCACGGCGCTGACCAAGAACATCGCGTACGCGGTGGCCAGCCCGGACGTGCGGATCATCAGCCCGATCCCCGGCAAGTCGGCGGTGGGCATCGAGATCCCCAACACCGACCGGGAGATGGTCAACCTCGGCGACGTCCTGCGCCTGGCGGAGTCCGCGGAGGACGACGACCCGATGCTGGTCGCCTTCGGCAAGGACGTCGAGGGCGGGTACGTGATGCACTCGCTGGCGAAGATGCCGCACATGCTGGTCGCGGGCGCCACCGGCTCCGGCAAGTCGTCCTGCATCAACTGCCTGATCACCTCGATCATGATGCGGGCGACCCCGGAGGACGTCCGGATGATCCTGGTCGACCCCAAGCGCGTGGAGCTGACCGCCTACGAGGGCATCCCGCACCTCATCACGCCGATCATCACCAACCCCAAGCGGGCCGCCGAGGCGCTGCAGTGGGTCGTGCGCGAGATGGACATGCGCTACGACGACCTCGCCGCGTACGGCTTCCGGCACATCGACGACTTCAACCGCGCGGTCCGCGAGGGCAGGGTCACCGCCCCCGAGGGCAGCGAGCGGGAACTGCAGCCCTACCCGTACCTGCTGGTGATCGTGGACGAGCTGGCCGACCTGATGATGGTCGCCCCACGGGACGTCGAGGACGCCATCGTGCGCATCACCCAGCTCGCGCGCGCGGCCGGCATCCACCTGGTGCTCGCCACCCAGCGCCCCTCGGTGGACGTGGTCACCGGTCTGATCAAGGCCAACGTGCCCTCCCGGCTGGCCTTCGCCACCTCCTCGCTGGCCGACTCCCGCGTCATCCTCGACCAGCCGGGCGCCGAGAAGCTGATCGGCAAGGGCGACGGCCTGTTCCTGCCGATGGGCGCCAGCAAGCCCACCCGGATGCAGGGGGCGTTCGTCACCGAGGCGGAGGTCGCGGCCGTCGTCCGGCACTGCAAGGAGCAGATGGCGCCGGTCTTCCGCGACGACGTCACGGTCGGCGGCAAGCAGAAGAAGGAGATCGACGAGGACATCGGCGACGACCTCGACCTGCTGTGCCAGGCGGCCGAGCTGGTCGTCTCCACCCAGTTCGGGTCGACCTCCATGCTCCAGCGCAAGCTGCGCGTCGGCTTCGCCAAGGCCGGGCGGCTGATGGACCTGATGGAGTCCCGCAACATCGTGGGGCCGAGCGAGGGATCCAAGGCACGTGACGTTCTCGTGAAACCCGACGAGCTGGACGGTGTGCTCGCCATGATCCGGGGAGACTCGGCAGGGTAGCGGGAAGGGCCGTCCGGCGGACCCGGGTTACGCCGGGTGGCGGTTCCCGTCGTGATCCACCCGTTAGAGAGCGGCGGGCAACCGTTTCCCCGCACCGTACGTCCAGTTGAGCGAAAGGACAGGTAGGCCCGGCATTCTGGGGTACCTGCCTGTCAAACCATCGGATTGTCCGGCCGTTCCGTTGGTGTGCAAAGTTTCACCGCCCGGTTGCCCCACCCTTTCGTACCCTCCCTAGACTGAGCTTCCAGCACAGGTGGCTACACGCTCGAAAGGCGCCCCCGTGTCCATCGGCAACTCCCCTGAAGACGAGCGTCCGTTCCGAGACGAGTCCCAGGAGGCCCGCTCCTCCGTGGGCCGCGCCCTGCAGCAGGCGCGGATCGCGGCCGGGCTCACCGTGGACGACGTCAGCCGTGCCACTCGTGTCCGTATCGCCATCGTGCACGCCATCGAGGCGGACGACTTCGCCCCCTGCGGGGGCGACGTGTACGCCCGGGGTCACATCCGCACGCTGGCCCGGGCCGTCCACCTCGATCCCGAACCCCTGATCGCCCGGTACGACGCCGAGCACGGCGGCCGTCCGGCGCCCACCCCCGCCGCACCTCTGTTCGAGGCGGAGCGCATCCGGCCCGAGCGGCGCGGGCCCAACTGGACCGCCGCCATGGTCGCCGCGATCGTCGTCGTGATCGGCTTCGTCGGGTTCACCGCGTTCAAGGGCGGCGACGACGGCGACGCCACCGCGCAGGCCGCCGACGGCGCCACGCCGACCGCCGGCAAGCCCGCGGTCTCGGCCACGCCGAAGAAGGAGAAGCCCGCCGAGCCGACCGCCGAGCCCTCCGACAGCGCCATCGCCGCCGCCCCGCAGGACAAGGTCACCGTCCAGGTCAGCGCGGTCGGCGGACGCAGCTGGATCTCGGCCAAGGACCACAACGGCCGCATGCTCTTCGACGGGCTGCTGAAGCAGGGCCAGTCGAAGACCTTCCAGGACAACTCAAAGATCAATCTGATCCTCGGCGACGCGGGCGCGATCGAGCTGTACGTCAACGGCAAGAAGATCGAGGACACCTTCAAGCCCGGCTCGGTGGAGCGCCTGACCTACACCAAGGGCGACCCCGTGGCGGGCTGACCGGCCGTCCGCGGACCGTGGGCGCAGCGGGCCGGGAGGGACGGGCGCGGACCCCGTCGACGTGGGCGGTCAGTGGGACGAAGTAGTCTTGAGCCCATGCCTGAACGCCGCACCGTCGCACTCGTCACTCTCGGCTGCGCCCGTAACGAGGTGGACTCCGAGGAGCTCGCAGGCCGTTTGGAGGCGGACGGCTGGCAGCTCGTCGAGGACGCCGCGGACGCCGACGTCGCCGTGGTCAACACCTGCGGTTTCGTGGAGGCCGCGAAGAAGGACTCCGTCGACGCCCTGCTGGAGGCCAACGACCTCAAGAACCACGGCAGAACCCAGGCCGTCGTGGCGGTGGGCTGCATGGCCGAGCGGTACGGCAAGGAACTGGCCGAGGCCCTGCCGGAGGCCGACGGCGTGCTCGGCTTCGACGACTACGCGGACATCTCCGACCGCCTGCAGACCATCCTGTCCGGCGGCATCCACGCCTCGCACACCCCGCGCGACCGGCGCAAGCTGCTGCCGATCAGCCCGGCCCAGCGACAGGAATCCGCCGCGGCGGTGGCGCTGCCCGGCCACGGCCCCGCCGACCTCCCGGAGGGCGTCGCGCCCGCCTCCGGCCCCCGTGCGCCCCTGCGCCGCCGGCTGGACGGCTCCCCGGTCGCCTCCGTCAAGCTCGCCTCGGGCTGCGACCGGCGCTGCTCGTTCTGCGCCATCCCCTCCTTCCGCGGCTCCTTCATCTCCCGCCGCCCCGCGGACGTCCTCAACGAGACCCGCTGGCTGGCCGAGCAGGGCGTGAAGGAGATCATGCTGGTCTCCGAGAACAACACCTCCTACGGCAAGGACCTCGGCGACATCCGCCTGCTGGAGGCCCTGCTGCCGGAACTCGCCGAGGTCGACGGCATCGAGCGGGTGCGGGTGAGCTACCTGCAGCCCGCCGAGATGCGCCCCACCCTGATCGACGTCCTGACCTCCACCCCGAAGGTCGCGCCCTACTTCGACCTGTCGTTCCAGCACTCCGCGCCCGACGTGCTGCGCTCCATGCGCCGCTTCGGCGACACGGACCGCTTCCTGGAACTGCTCGACACGATCCGCGCCAAGGCCCCCGAGGCCGGCGTTCGCTCCAACTTCATCGTCGGCTTCCCCGGTGAGACCGAGTCCGACCTGGCCGAGCTGGAGCGCTTCCTGAACGGCGCCCGGCTGGACGCCATCGGCGTCTTCGGCTACTCCGACGAGGAAGGCACCGAAGCGGCGACGTACGACAACAAGCTGGACGAGGACGTCGTCGCCGAGCGGCTGGCGCACATCTCCCGGCTCGCCGAGGAACTCGTCTCCCAGCGCGCCGAGGAACGCGTCGGCGAGACCGTGCACGTCCTGGTCGAGTCCGTGGACGAGGAGGAGGGCGTGCACGGCCGTGCCGCGCACCAGGCGCCGGAGACCGACGGCCAGGTGCTGCTCACGAGCGGCGAGGGCCTGCGGGTCGGACGTATGGTCGAGGCGAAGGTGGTCGGCACGGAAGGCGTCGACCTGGTGGCCGAGCCGCTGGCCGGCCCGCTCGCGTGTAGTGAGGAGGCGGGCAGATGACCGGAGTCCCGGCATCCGCCGCGGGCGGCTCCTCCGGCGCCCCGGGCGCCGGTGGCTCGGCCGCCGCTGCCGACGGCGTTGCGTCCGAGGTCTCCGGTTCAGCTCCAGGTCCGGCCACGGCTCCCGAGAGCGGCGGCAAGCCGCCGCGCGGCGGGAAGATCGCGGCTGCGGCCGTCAACCAGGCGAGCGTCTGGAACGTCGCCAATCTGCTGACCATGCTCCGGCTGGTCCTGGTGCCCGCATTCGTGGCGCTGATGCTGGCGGGCGGCGGATACGACCCGGCCTGGCGCTCGCTGGCGTGGGCGGCCTTCGCCATCGCCATGATCACCGACCTGTTCGACGGGCATCTGGCGCGCACGTACAACCTGGTCACCGACTTCGGGAAGATCGCCGACCCGATCGCCGACAAGGCGATCATGGGAGCGGCGCTCATCTGCCTGTCCGGCCTGGGCGATCTTCCGTGGTGGGTGACGGCCGTCATCCTCGGCCGGGAACTCGGCATCACGCTGCTGCGTTTCCTGGTCATCCGCTACGGCGTGATCCCCGCGAGCCGGGGCGGCAAACTGAAGACGCTCACCCAGGGCATCGCCGTCGGGATGTACGTCCTGGCGCTGACGGGGTGGCTGGCCACCCTGAGGTTCTGGGTGATGGCCGTGGCGGTCGTCCTCACGGTCGCCACCGGCCTCGACTACGTAAGACAGGCCATTGTGCTGCGCCGGCGGGGAATGGCCGAGCGCGCGGCGGCGTTGGAGGAGATGGAAGCGTGAGTTCCGCGGCCACCGAACTGGTGCGACTACTGACAGTGAGGGGCGAGACCCTCGCCGTCGCCGAGTCGCTGACCGGTGGTCTGGTGGCGGCGGAGATCACGGCGGTGCCCGGGGCGTCGAAGGTGTTCCGGGGCTCCGTCACTGCCTACGCCACCGAGCTGAAGCACCGGCTGCTGGGTGTCGAGGCCCCGCTGCTGGCTCAACGCGGAGCGGTGGATCCGCAGGTCGCGGGCCAGATGGCGGCCGGGGTCCGCAAGGTGCTGGGCGCCGACTGGGGCATCGCGACCACCGGAGTCGCCGGTCCCGACCCGCAGGACGGCCAACCCGTCGGCACGGTGTTCGTGGCCGTCGACGGGCCCGTCACCGGGCGGGCCGGTTCTGCCGGTGGCGGAAAAGTCGAGGGTCTGCGGTTGAACGGCAGCCGTACGGAAATTCGTATGGAGAGTGTACGGAGCGTACTCGCAGTGCTCCTGGAGCAGCTGGCGGGCGAACAGACTGGGAATGAGCGGGCACAGGATACGGAACGGAACGGGGGGTTTTGATGTTTGCAGCCCTGAGTGAACACGACATCGCTCCCCGCACGGCCGCGGCGCGAGGCGGTACGGTGGGGCGAGAAGGATGCGGCTACGCGGTCCGAGGAGGGAGCCACCGATGATTCTGCTCCGTCGCCTGCTGGGTGACGTGCTGCGTCGGCAGCGCCAACGCCAGGGCCGTACTCTGCGCGAAGTCTCCTCGTCCGCCCGAGTCTCGCTCGGCTATCTCTCCGAGGTGGAGCGGGGGCAGAAGGAGGCTTCCTCCGAACTGCTCGCCGCCATCTGCGACGCGCTGGACGTACGGATGTCGGAACTCATGCGGGAAGTGAGCGACGAACTGGCGCTCGCCGAGCTGGCCCAGTCCGCCACGGCCACCGAGCCCGTGCGCACGCCGGTCCGACCGATGCTGGGTTCCGTGTCGGTGACCGGTGTGCCTCCGGAACGGGTGACCATCAAGGCGCCCGCGGAGGCGGTGGACGTGGTCGCCGCGTGACGTTCGCGCGCACGGCCTAGCCACCCCCGTACGAGTGAAGCCCCGGCCGGCCTCCAGGTGTCCCCTGGGGCCGGCCGGGGCTTTCGCCGTGCCCGTACGGGTGGTTCCGATGCTCCAGTGGTGTGCGTTTGCCGGGGTGGACCGGTGCGGTCATGGTGGAGGGACGTGACGGCGCCGCAGCACCGGAGGAAGCCATGTACGTCGTGAAGAGCCCGCTGGCCGACGCGGATGCGAAGACCGTCCACGAAGCGCTGCAAGGCGCGCTCGTCGACCTGCTGGACCTCTCCCTGGCCGCCAAGCAGGTCCACTGGAACATCGTCGGGCCCCGCTTCCGCTCCGTCCACCTCCAGCTCGACGAGGTGGTCGACTCCGCCCGCACCCACTCGGACACGGTGGCCGAACGGGCGTCCGCGCTGGGCGTCGCGCCCGACGGCCGTGCCGCCACGGTGGCCTCCGGCAGCGGCATAGGGACCATGCCGGCGGGATGGATCAAGGACACGGACGCGGTCGGGGCGATGGTGCACGCGCTGGGCGCGGTGATCACCAGGATGCGCGAGCGCGTGAACGCGACCGCGGAGGCGGACCCGGTGTCCCAGGACATCTTCATCGGTATCACCGCGGATCTGGAGAAGCACCACTGGATGTTCCAGGCGGAGAACGCGTAGGGGGAGGACGCGTAGGGGGTGCGCCGGGGCCGGTGGCCCGGGGCCGGGTGGTCCGGCGTTGCACCCGTGAGCCCGTGGTGCGCCTCCCGAACGGGGCAGGCGACGGTCTAGCGTCCGGCTGGAGGTGGTGGCGGGCATGGTGGGGCGGATAGTGCGCCGGGGGGTCGCGCTCGCGCTCGGGGCGGCCTGGTGGTGGGCCGCCCTGCGGCTCGCCACGGGGGAGCACAGCGGGGTGCTCGAAGGGGCCGTCGTGGCCGGCGGATGGGGACTGAGCCTGCTGCCCGTGCACTGTGTCCCCAGGAAGGACGCGACCGGCGCCGTGCCGGCGGGACGCTGGACGGCCGCCTGGCGGACAGCGGACACCGCCGGGGCCCCGCCGCGTTCCCGCCCGGGAGACGCGTCCGACCTGCCGTGAGCGCCGATGCGGGGGAGCGCGGGTGCCGGCGGAGCGTCGGTGCAGTGATTGTTCGGGGTGCGGTGTGCGGGGGCACGGCCGCATGGAGCGCGGTGGCGGGGGAGCTCGGTGGATGGGGCGCGCGCCGCTGTGCGGTGGCGCTGTTCGGTGCCATGCGGTGACACTGTGCGGTGGTTGTGGCTGGGGCGGGGTGCGGGGGCATGGGGGCACCCGGGAAGCGTGGCCGGGGGTGTGCTGGGCGGGTGGGAGCGTCCGGGGGCGCGGTCGGGGTGCGCTGGGCGTGGGGCGTCGGCGGACGGAGCTGCGGCGCACGGGGAGCGGCGGTGCTTCCGATGGCGGGCGCACGGTGGCGGCCGCCGCGCCGGGTTCGGTGCCGGGGCCGACCGCAGGGCGGGCCAGTGGGCTCGGAAGCCGGCACCGCGGGTCCGGAGCCGCCTGCGGCTCGGGGCTGCGGGCGGTGCGTGTCTCGGCGGACCCGTCGTCGGCACGGGCGCCGAGCGCGTGCGGGGCTGCCCGCCCGGGGCCCGCGGCCGGGCGGCCGTACGGGGCGGCGCACGGGTGGTGCAGGGGGCGCGCGGGTCGGTGGGCGATCAGCCGGTGCGGCGGGGGTACTTCTCCCGCCAGCGCTGGGGTGCGCCCGGCGCGGGGACCGGGCCCGTCTGGCAGGTGGGGCACCAGTAGGTGGGGCGTTCCTGTGAGCCGTCGCCCTGGTCGGCCACCCGGACAGGGGTGCGGCAGCGCAGGCACGGGCGGGACGCGCGGCCGTAGACGAACAGGTCGTACCGGTGCAGGCCCGTGGTCTGCCGTACCGGGCGGTCGCGATTCGCCTCCAGGAGCCGCTTGGCCAGGCCGGGCAGCTTCTCGGCGCGGTCCGCGGGGAGCGCGCCGACCGGCAGCCACGGGGTCACGCCGAGGAGGAAGCACAGCTCGCTCTTGTAGACATTGCCGATGCCGGCCAGATTGCGCTGGTCGAGCAGCGCCTCGCCGAGCTCGCGGGAGGGGTCGGCGAGGACGTTGGCCAGGGCGCGCTCGGGATCCCAGTCCGGGCCCAGCAGGTCGGGGCCGAGATGCCCGACGACCCGCTCCTCCTCGGCCGTGCGCAGCAGCTCCAGCACCTGCAGGCGGTACCCGACGGCCGTGCGGTCGGCGGTGTACAGGACGGCCCGGATCTGGTGCCCCGGCCCGCCGCGCCAGCGCTCACCCGCGGCGAACACCTTCCACGCCCCCTCCATGCGCAGATGCGTGTGCAGGCTCAGGCCGCCCTCGAACCGGGTCAGCAGGTGCTTGCCGCGCGCGACGGTGTTCAGCACCCCGCGGCCGGCGAGGTCCACCGTCGCGTACTTCGGCACCCGGAAGTCGCTGCGGGTCAGCGCCTTGCCCGCGAGGGCCTCGTGCAGCCGTCGCGCGGCCTGCCACACCGTGTCACCTTCGGGCATGCGTCAAGAGTGCCACGGTGAGGCGGGCGCATTCCGGCGGTCGTGCGGAGCCGGGCAGGGCGGCGGCCGGGGCGGCGGTCAGGCTCTCAGGCGCAGGCCGCGTGGCGTGGCCACGAAGCCGGCCGCTTCCAGCAGGGCGCCCGCGGGAGAGGTCAGGGCCTGGGCGCCGTTGATGCGCTCGACGGTGACCGTGCCGAGCGAGCCCGCGCGGGCCGCCGCGGCCAGCGCCTCGGCGGCCGTACGGAGGCGGGGGTCGTCCGGGGCGTCGGTGTCCGGACCCGTGGGCCAGGCCAGCAGTGTCTTGCCGCCGCGCTCCATGTACAGCGTCAGCTCGCCGTCGACCAGCACGACCAGCGATCCAGCCTTGCGCCCCGGCTTGTGCCCGGCTCCGGTCGGCGGCTCCGGCCAGGGGAGGGCAGCGCCGTAGGCGTTCGCGGGATCGGCCGCGGCGAGGACCACGGCTCGGGGGTCGGGCGCCGCGGCGCCCGTGCGGCCGTTGCCGTAGCTCCGGTACGCGCCCGGACCGCGGCCGGGCGGGCCGTAGGCGGAGGGCGCGTGGGGGCCGCCGCCGCGGGGTCCCCCGTATCCGGGGGAGTCGAAGGGGGCGGCCGGGTCGTGGGACGGGTCCGGGGCGCCTTCGGCACCGGGGAGGTCCTCCGGCGGCCGGAGGACGTCGCCGTCCGGGCCGGGGTGGGTGAAACCGCCGTCGGCCCCGTCGAAGGCGGCGGGGGACGTGTGGCCGTGCGGCGTACCCGCGGCTCCGTCGAACGGGTGAGGCGGGAACGGCTCGGCGAAGCCGTTCGGCCCGGCCGGGGCGGGCAGGCCCTCGGACCGCTCACGGGCGTTCGCCACCGCGCGCAGGCGGTCGACCGCGCCGTCCATCGCGAACTGGGCGGCGCCCAGTCCCTCGACCACGTAGCCGCGCCGGGCCTGGCCGCTGTCCTCGAACGCGGACAGCACCCGGTACACCGCCGAGAAACCGCCCTCGACGCCCTCGGCCGCGACCGCGCCGCGGGTGACCACACCGTGCCGGTCGAGAAGCGTGCGGGCCAGCGCGTGCGCGCGCACCGTCGCGTCCGGCTCGGCCGCGGGCAGCAGCGACCAGCGGCCGGCGACGGTCGGCGGGCCGGTGCGGGAGGCGGTGCGGGCCGCGGCCGTCAGGGAGCCGTAACGGCCGCGCGGGACGGCGCGCTTGGCGCGGTGCGCGGTCGAGCCCGCCGTGCGCCCGGAACCCAGCAGGGCGCGCATCGGCGCCAGGGTGTCGTTGGTGAGCCGGCCCGACCACGCCAGGTCCCAGAGCGCGTCGGCCAGTTGCGGTTCGGTGGCGTCGGGGTGCGTGGTGGCGCGGACCTGGTCGGCGATCTGCCGGAAGAACAGGCCGTACCCGCCGGAGAGGGCGTCGAGGACGGACCGGTGGAGCGGGGTCAGCTCCAGCGGGTGCGCCGGCGGGAGCAGCAGCGGGGCCGCGTCGGCCAGGTAGAGGGAGACCCAGCCGTCCTTGCCGGGCAGGGCGCCCGCACCGGCCCACACCACCTCGCCCGCCGCGGTCAGCTCGTCCAGCATCGAGGGCGTGTACCCGGCGACCCGGGACGGCAGGACCAGCTTCTCCAGCGCCGAGGCGGGCACGGAGGCGCCCTGCAGCTGCTCGACGGCGCGCACCAGCCCGTCGACGCCCCGCAGCCCGTGGCCCTTGCCGATGTGCTGCCACTGCGGCAGGAACTGGGCGAGCGCGGCCGGCGGAACGGGCTCCAGTTCGTGCCGCAGGGCCGCCAGGGAGCGGCGGCGCAGACGGCGCAGCACGGCCGCGTCGCACCACTCCTGTCCGATGCCCGCCGGGTGGAACTCGCCCTGCACCACCCGGCCGTTCGCGGCGAGGCGGTGCAGGGCGCCCTCGGTGACCGCGACGCCGAGGCCGAACCGGGCCGCCGCCGTGGCCGACGTGAACGGGCCGTGCGTGCGGGCGAAACGCGCGAGGAGGTCGCCCAGGGGGTCTTTCACCGGCTCCGTGAAGGCCTCGGGGACACCGACCGGCAGGGCGGTGCCGAGGGCGTCGCGCAGCCGGCCGGCGTCCTCGACGGCCGCCCAGTGGTCGGCGCCCGCGATGCGCACCCTGACGGCCCGGCGGGCCCCGGCCAGCTCCCGCGCCCACTGCGGGTCCGCACCCCGCGCCACCAGCTCGGCGTCGGTCAGCGGGCCGAGCAGCCGCAGGACGTCGGCGACGCCCTCCACGTCCTTCACCCGGCGGTCCTCGGTGAGCCACTGCAGCTCGCGCTCCAGCTCGGTCAGCACCTCCGCGTCGAGCAGTTCGCGCAGCTCCGCCTGGCCCAGCAGCTCGGCCAGCAGCCGGGAGTCCAGGGACAGCGCGGCGGCACGGCGCTCGGCCAGCGGGGAGTCGCCCTCGTACAGGAACTGGGCGACGTACCCGAAGAGCAGGGAGCGGGCGAACGGGGACGGTTCCGGGGTGGTGACCTCGACCAGGCGCACCCTGCGGGATTCGATGTCGCCCATCAGCTCGACCAGACCGGGGACGTCGAAGACGTCCTGGAGGCATTCGCGGACCGCCTCCAGGACGATCGGGAACGAACCGAACTCGCTGGCCACCTGGAGCAGCTGGGCCGCCCGCTGGCGCTGCTGCCACAGCGGGGTGCGCTTGCCGGGGTTGCGGCGCGGCAGCAGCAGGGCGCGGGCCGCGCACTCGCGGAACCGGGCGGCGAACAGCGCCGAGCCGCCGACCTGGTCGGTGACGATCTGGTCGACCTCCCCCTTGTCGAAGGCGACGTCCGCCGCGCCGACCGGGGCCTGCTCGCTGTCGTACTCGGCGCCCGCCTTCACCGGCTCCTGGTCGAGGAGGTCCAATCCCATCAGATCGCCGTCGGGCAGGCGCAGCACGATGCCGTCGTCGGCGTGCATGACCTGCGCGTCCATGCCGTACCGCTCGGACAGGCGGGCGCCGAGGGCGAGGGCCCACGGGGCGTGGACCTGGGCGCCGAAGGGGGAGTGCACGACGACCCGCCAGTCGCCCAGCTCGTCGCGGAACCGCTCGACGACGATGGTGCGGTCGTCCGGGATGTGGCCGCAGGCCTCGCGCTGCTCCCGCAGGTACGACAGCACGTTCTCCGCCGCCCACGCGTCCAGGCCCGCCGCCAGCAGACGCAGCCGGGCGTCGTCCGCGGGCAGCGAGCCGACCTCGCGCAGGAACGCGCCCACCGCGCGGCCCAGTTCCAGCGGGCGGCCCAGCTGGTCGCCCTTCCAGAAGGGCAGCCGGCCCGGCACGCCGGGTGCGGGCGAGACCAGGACGCGGTCGCGGGTGATGTCCTCGATCCGCCAGGAGCTGGTGCCCAGCGTGAAGACGTCGCCGACCCGGGACTCGTAGACCATCTCCTCGTCCAGCTCACCGACCCGGCCGCCGCCCTTCTTGGGATCGGAACCGGCGAGGAAGACCCCGAACAGGCCGCGGTCCGGGATCGTGCCGCCCGAGGTGACGGCGAGGCGCTGGGCGCCCGGGCGGCCGCTGATCATGCCGGTCACGCGGTCCCACACCACGCGCGGGCGCAGCTCCGCGAACGCGTCGGACGGGTAGCGGCCCGCCAGCATGTCCAGGACCGCCGTGAACGCCGACTCGGGGAGCGCGGCGAACGGGGCCGCGCGGCGGACCACGGCGAGCAGGTCGTCGAACTGCCACGTGTCCAGCGCCGTCATGGCGACCAGCTGCTGCGCGAGCACGTCCAGCGGGTTGGCGGGCACCTTCAGGGACTCGATGGCGCCCGAGCGCATCCGCTCGGTGACCACGGCCGCCTGGACCAGGTCGCCCCGGTACTTCGGGAAGACGACACCGGTGGAGACGGCGCCGACCTGGTGTCCTGCGCGCCCCACGCGCTGGAGTCCCGAGGCGACCGAGGGCGGCGACTCGACCTGCACGACCAGGTCCACGGCCCCCATGTCGATGCCGAGTTCCAGGCTGGAGGTCGCGACCACCGCGGGCAGCCGGCCCGCCTTGAGGTCCTCCTCCACCAGGGCGCGCTGCTCCTTGGAGACCGAGCCGTGGTGGGCGCGGGCGATCACCGGGGGCGCGCCCTGCGCCGCGCCCGAGCCGCCCATCAGCTCGGCGGGGGAGTGGTGTTCGTCCAGCGTCTCGCCGGTCGCCCGCTCGTAGGCGATCTCGTTGAGCCGGTTGCACAGCCGCTCCGCGAGCCGCCGCGAGTTGGCGAAGACGATCGTGGACCGGTGCGACTGGACCAGGTCGGCGATCCGCTCCTCCACGTGCGGCCAGATCGACGGGCGCTCCCCGCCCTCGGCCGCGTCGGCCGCCGGGGCGCCGCCCAGTTCGCCCATGTCCTCGACCGGGACGACCACGGACAGGTCGAACTCCTTGCCGGACTCCGGCTGAACGATCTCCACCTTGCGGCGCGGCGACAGATAGCGGGCCACCTCGTCCACCGGGCGCACGGTCGCCGACAGACCGATCCTGCGGGCGGGCCTCGGCAGCAGCTCGTCCAGCCGCTCCAGCGAGAGCGCCAGGTGCGCGCCCCGCTTGGTGCCCGCGACCGCATGCACCTCGTCCAGGATCACCGTCTCGACGCCCGCCAGCGCGTCGCGCGTGGCCGACGTCAGCATCAGGAACAGCGACTCGGGCGTGGTGATCAGGATGTCCGGCGGGCGCGTGGACAGCGCGCGGCGCTCGGCGGCCGGGGTGTCACCGGAGCGGATGCCGACCCTGACCTCGGGCTCGGGCAGACCCAGGCGCACCGACTCCTGGCGGATGCCGGTCAGCGGGCTGCGCAGGTTGCGTTCGACGTCGACCGCCAGGGCTTTCAGCGGTGACACGTACAGCACCCGGCAGCGCTTCTTCGGGTCGGCGGGGGGCGGGGCCGAGGCGAGCTGGTCCAGGGCGGCGAGGAACGCGGCCAGCGTCTTGCCCGAGCCGGTCGGGGCGACCACCAGCACGTCCGAGCCCTGCCGGAGGGCCTGCCACGCGCCCGCCTGGGCCGCGGTGGGCGCGGAGAACGCCCCCGTGAACCAGCCGCGGGTCGCGGGTGAGAAGCCGTCCAGGGCTCGGTGTGCGGAGCTGACCATGCGTCCATCCTGCACCCGCCCACTGACATTCGGCCTGACCTGCGGGAACGGGCGGGCAGGGCGGGGCACGGCGACGCGGTCCGGCCGGTGCCGCGCGGTCCGGCCCGGTGACGCGGTGCGGCCTCCGGCGGCGCAGAGCGGTCTGCGGTGGCGCGGAGCGGTCTGCGGCGGCGCAGGCCCCGGCCCCTGCCCGGCCGGCGGGCGTTCGAGCGGGCGGGGCGGTGCGCGGCGGTGCCGGGTGATGCGGGGCGGTGCCGGGTGGTGCGGGGCGGTGCGGACCGGTGGCGGTGGCGGGCAGGGCGGACAATGGAGGCATGGCGGGTTCAGCGGAGCAGGCACGGCACTGGCGGTACCCGGAGCTTCCCGGCGTCGACCTGCTGCGGGCCCGCTACATCCGCAAGACCTTCGTCCGGCACACCCACGAGAACTTCGTGATCGCCGCCATAGCCGGCGGCGTCGAGGTCTTCCACCACCGCGGTTCCGACGTCTCCGCCGGCGCGGGCGCCCTCGCCCTGGTCAACCCGGACACCCCGCACACCGGCCGGGCCGGCGTGCCCGAGGGCTGGCGGTACGGCGCGCTCTACCCGTCGCCCGAGGTGGTCGCCGCGATCGCCGCGGAGACCACGACCCTGCGGGGCGCCCCGGGTTTCGTCAGCCCCGTCCTGGACGACCCCCGCACCGTCCGCCTCGTCCACCAGGTGCTGCGCGCCGCCGAGGAGGGCGACGCGCTGACCGCCGACACACTCCTGCGCGTCGCCGTGACCAGACTGCTGCGCCTGAACGGGGGCCCGCTGCCCCAGCGGCGGACCCGCACCGCCGGCGCGCGGATCGCGGCCCGCGCGCGTGCGGTGCTGGAAGAACGGATGACCGAGCCACCGACCCTGGAACGGCTGGCCGCGGACCTCGGGACCGGCCCGTTCGCGCTGCTGCGGGCGTTCCGCGACGCCTACGGCATGCCGCCGCACACCTGGCTGACGGACGCACGCGTGCGCCGCGCGCGGCTGCTGCTGGACGCCGGGACCTCCCCGGCGGAGGCGGCGGTCGCCGTCGGTTTCACCGACCAGCCCCACCTGAACCGGCACTTCGCCCGCATCGTCGGCGTGCCCCCGGGCGCGTACCGGCGCGAGCGCAAGAACGTACAAGACCGGGACTGACGGGCGCCCGTACCGTCCGAGGCGTGGCACAGCAGACAGCACCGGCGGACCTGGCCGGCGACGGCGTGGGGAAACCGGACGCGGCCGTCGTACGCGACGCACTGGGGGTCGGCGTCGCCGTCGGCCTGTCGGGATTCGCCTTCGGGGTGACCTCGGCCGGCAGCGGACTCGGACTCCTGCAGACCTGCGCGCTCAGCCTCCTGGTCTTCACGGGCGCCTCGCAGTTCGCCCTGGTGGGAGCCCTCGCCGCCGGGGGCAGCCCGTTCACGGCCGCCGCCGGAGCGTTCTTCCTGGGCGTGCGCAACGCCTTCTACGGGCTGCGCCTGTCGCAGGTGCTGGCCCTCCCGCGAGCGGTACGGCCGTTCGCCGCCCAGTGGGTGATCGACGAGACCACCGCCGTCACCCTGACGCAGCCGACCCGGCGGGCCGCCCGGATCGGTTTCACCGTCACCGGGCTCAGTCTGTACCTGTTGTGGAACCTGACCACGCTGCTCGGCGCGCTGGGGGCCGGGGCGATCGGGGACACACGCGCCTGGGGCCTGGACGCCGCCGGGCCCGCCGTGTTCCTGGCCCTGCTCGCGCCCATGCTCACGACGGCCACCGAGCGCGCGGTCGCCGGCCTGGCGGTCGTGCTGGGCCTCGCCCTGCTGCCCGTCCTGCCGGCCGGTGTGCCGGTGCTGGTTGCGGCGCTGGCGGCGCCCCTCGCACTGATCGCCGAGGGCCGCCGCGGTGGCCGGGCCGGGCAGCACGCACCGGGCGGCACGGACGTGCCGGCCGGCCCGGAGGGACCGGACGACAGGGACGCGCCGGACGGCCCGGAGGGACCGGGCGCGGCGCACGGAGGAGAGGGCGGCCGGTGAACACCTGGATCGCGATCGGCGCCACCGCACTCGGCTGCTACGCCGTGAAGCTCGCCGGGCTGCTCGTGCCCGCAGGCGTCATCGAGCGGCCTTTCGTGCGACGGCTCGCCGCCCTGCTGCCCGTCGCCCTCCTCGCGGCGCTCACGGCCCAGCAGACGTTCGCCGACGGGCACGCGCTGGCACTGGACGCGAGGGTCGCGGGGCTCGGCGCGGCTGCCGTCGCGCTGCTCCTGCGCGCACCGTTCCTCCTGGTCGTCGCGGTGGCCGTGGGGGTGACGGCGGGCGTACGGGCCCTCGGCGGGTGAGGCGGGCGGCCCCTGCGGCCCTCGCGGCCCGTGCGGCCCGTGGGCGCCCGCGCGGTGGGCGCGGCCCACGGAAGGACCCGGCGGGGACCGGCCCCGGACCCACGGAACAGGGCCGGCTCGGACAGCGGGACCGGGTCAGCCCGTGCACCCCGAGCGGACCAGCCCACGGCACGCCGGGTCAGCCCGTGAAACGCCACCGGGTCAGTCCTCGGTGCGGCCGTACGCCCTCAGTGTGCGCAGCGCCTCGATGGTCACCACGGAGCGTGCCTCCAGCGCGGGGGCCGGGGCCCACCGGCGCCACCGGAGAGGCCAGCCGCCGTCCTCCTGCTGCTCGGCGGCCAGGTGGTCCAGTGCGCGCGTCATCTCGTCGTCCGTGAACCACGCGCGCGCGAGCGAGTCCGGGGTGCGCGCGAAGTCGTGCGGGAAGTGGTGCTCGCGCGGGGCGTAGCCGGGGGCGACGGGGAACGCCTCGAGCCGCTCGGGGTCCAGCGCCGCGAGCCGCTGTTCCCGCACCAGGCGGCCCAGCCGCGCGGCGGCCGCTTCCGCGCGCGGGCGGTCCGGAACGGAGTCCAGGAAGGTCACGGCGGCCTGCACCTCGTAGGGGTGGGACCGTTCCAGCGACTCCACGGCCTGCCAGCAGAAGTCGGTGGCCCGGAACAGCCAGGCGTGCCACACCTCGTTGCGGTGCAGCAGCCCGACGACCGGTCCCGTGGCCAGCAGATCGCTGGGCGGGTCGTCCACGACCGGGACGAACGGCGCGGCCGGATACCCGCGCTGGCTGGGGTGGATCGCCGGCAGCGCGCCCTCGGCGGTGGAGACGGAGGTCAGGTAGCGGCACACGTGCTCCACCCGCCGGCCGCCGCACCGCCCGACCGCGTCCAGCACGCGCAGCGCGTGCGCGGTGTGCAGGGGCTGGCTCACCGGTCCGCGCAGGTCGGGCTCCAGCGCGTGCCCGTAGCCGCCGTCCTCGTTGCGGTAGGCGTCCAGTGCCGTCTCGACCGCTTCGGGGGCGCCGTGCAGGAAGTGGTACGCGAACAGACGCTGCTCCAGGACGCGCGCCGTGAGCCACACGAACCGCTCGGCGCGCAGGAGCGGGGAGCGCGCCGGGGGCGTGGAAGGGGGTGGGGAAGCTCCTGTGTCGGCCATGTGTCAGACCGTAGGACGCGAAGCGGCCCGGCAGAGCGCTTCCCGGGCAGGGCGTACCCCCAGGGGCGGGATACTGGAGTCATGCGGTTGACGGTCTTCTGGCAGCGGATGGCGGAATACTTCGGTCCGGGGTACGCCGACACCTTCGCGCGCGACCACGTCATGTCCGAACTCGGCGGACGCACGGTGAACGAGGCGCTGGACGCCGGCTGGGAGGCCAAGGACGTGTGGCGCGTGGTGTGCACGGTCATGGACGTGCCCGGCGAGAAGCGCTGACGCACCGGGCGGCACGACGCCTCGCCCACCGGTGCGCGAGACGACGGCGCGGTCGGCGGCACGGCACCGGACCGCCACACAGATCCCGGGTGGGTGCGGGCTGTCGGCGGCGTGGGCGAGACTAAGGCGCGTGGCACCCACTGACGAGGATCCCCTGGCACCCCCGACCGGCGGCGGCGAGCCGGCCGCCCGGCACTCACCGACGGCGGCGGCGATCCCGCCCGCCCGGCCGCCGGTCTCCGGCGCCGTCGCTCCGGGCGGCCGGATGCCGCGCTGGCTGCCGCGTGCCATGGTGCTCGCGCTCGCGTTGATCGCCGCGTTCCAGCTGGGCAGCTGGGCCTTCCACCAGCTGACCGGACTCCTGATCAACATCCTGATCGCGTTCTTCCTGGCGCTGGCGATCGAGCCGGCCGTGAGCCGGATGGCGGCCCGCGGCATGCGCAGGGGTCTCGCGACGTTCCTCGTCTTCCTCGGGCTGACCGTCGTCGCCGCCGGGTTCGTCACCCTGCTCGGGTCCATGCTGGCCGGCCAGATCATCAAGATGATCGAGGGCTTTCCGAACTACCTCGACTCGCTGATCAACTGGATCAACGAGAGCTTCCACACGGAGCTGAAGCGGGTGGACATCCAGGAGGGCCTCCTCCACTCCGACTGGCTGCGCAAATACGCGCAGAACAGCGCGGCCGGCGTCCTCGACGTGTCCGCCCAGGTGCTCGGCGGCCTCTTCCAGACGCTGACGGTCGGGCTGTTCTCGTTCTACTTCGCCGCGGACGGCCCCCGGCTGCGCCGCGCCCTGTGCTCCGTCCTGCCGCCCGCACGCCAGGCCGAGGTGCTGCGCGCCTGGGAGATCGCCGTCGACAAGACGGGCGGCTATCTCTACTCGCGCGGACTGATGGCACTCATCTCGGGGATCGCGCACTACGTCCTGCTGCAGGCGCTGAGCGTGCCGTACGCACCCGTGCTCGGTGTGTGGGTGGGCCTGGTCTCGCAGTTCATCCCCACCATCGGGACGTACCTCGCGGGCGCGCTGCCGATGCTGATCGCGTTCGCCGTCGACCCCTGGTACGCGGTGTGGGTGCTGGTCTTCGTCGTGGTCTACCAGCAGTTCGAGAACTACATGCTCCAGCCCAAGCTGACCGCCAGGACGGTCGACATCCACCCGGCGGTCGCCTTCGGCTCGGTGATCGCGGGCACGGCCCTGCTCGGCGCCGTCGGCGCGCTGATCGCCATCCCCGCGGTGGCCACGCTGCAGGCGTTCCTCGGGGCGTACGTGAAGCGGTACGCGGTCACGGACGACCCGCGGGTGCACGGGCACCGCCGCAGGGGGCCGGGCGGCCCCGGCACGTTCCAGCGCCTGCGGGGGCTGTGGGCCCCTCGCCCCGACGGGGAGGAGCGGGCGTAGTCCGCGGACCTCGGTCCGTCCCGGCCGCCTCGGCGCCGGGGACCCGTCCGCGCCGCGGCGCGCGCCGCGTGGCGCGCTTGACACCAAAATCGAACATCTATTCTTATGAGGGCTCAGGCGAGGCCATCGACTGGGTGCTTCGTCCCGTTTCGCGGGGAGATGTACCTCGGTTATCCACAGGCTGGTCCTGCGTCGGGGCGCATTGTCAGTGGCAGGCGTTAGCGTCTTTGACGTGAAGCGATCGACTCAAGCAAATCGGGTGGAACCCATGGCAGGAACCGACCGCGAGAAGGCGCTCGACGCCGCGCTCGCGCAGATTGAACGGCAATTCGGCAAGGGCGCGGTCATGCGCATGGGCGAGCGGTCGAAGGAGCCCATCGAGGTGATCCCGACCGGGTCGACCGCTCTCGACGTCGCCCTCGGCGTCGGCGGCCTGCCGCGCGGCCGTGTCGTGGAGATCTACGGACCGGAGTCCTCCGGCAAGACGACCCTCACCCTGCACGCCGTGGCGAACGCGCAGAAGGCCGGCGGCCAGGTCGCCTTCGTGGACGCCGAGCACGCCCTCGACCCCGAGTACGCGCGCAAGCTCGGCGTCGACATCGACAACCTGATCCTGTCCCAGCCGGACAACGGCGAGCAGGCCCTGGAGATCGTGGACATGCTGGTCCGCTCCGGCGCCCTCGACCTCATCGTCATCGACTCCGTCGCCGCGCTCGTCCCGCGTGCGGAGATCGAGGGCGAGATGGGCGACAGCCACGTCGGTCTGCAGGCCCGTCTGATGAGCCAGGCGCTCCGTAAGATCACCAGCGCGCTCAACCAGTCCAAGACCACCGCGATCTTCATCAACCAGCTGCGCGAGAAGATCGGCGTGATGTTCGGCTCCCCGGAGACCACGACCGGTGGCCGGGCGCTCAAGTTCTACGCCTCGGTGCGCATCGACATCCGCCGCATCGAGACCCTGAAGGACGGCACCGAGGCGGTCGGCAACCGCACCCGCTGCAAGGTCGTCAAGAACAAGGTCGCGCCGCCCTTCAAGCAGGCCGAGTTCGACATCCTCTACGGCCAGGGCATCAGCCGGGAGGGCGGTCTGATCGACATGGGCGTGGAGCACGGCTTCGTCCGCAAGGCCGGCGCCTGGTACACGTACGAGGGCGACCAGCTCGGCCAGGGCAAGGAGAACGCGCGCAACTTCCTCAAGGACAACCCGGACCTGGCCAACGAGATCGAGCGCAAGATCAAGGAGAAGCTGGGCGTGGGGGTCCGCCCGGAGGAGCCCGCCGCGGAGCCGGGCGCGGACGCGACGGTCACCGCCGGGGCGGCCGACGACGCCGCCAAGCCGGTGTCCGCCGCGGCAGCCGCCAAGGCCACCAAGCCCAAGGCCGCCGCAGCCAAGAGCTGACCCGTGACACGGCGAACCGACTGGGCCGAGTACGAGTACGTCTCCCCCGGCGCCCCGCGGGGGAGGGGCGCCGGAGACCGTCCGCACTCCGCCGTGGACGATGACGACGGACACCGGCACGACGGATACGGCGAGTACGGCGAGGGCCGCCCGCGCGAGGAGTACGGCGGACACGACGCGGCCGGTGGAACCCGCGGACACGGCCGTGACGACGGCGCACACCCGGAAGCCGCGGACGGGGGGACCTTCGGGGGCGGCTCGCCCGGCCATGGGTCCGGGAGCACCGGCGGCCCGCGGCGCGGCGGCCGGGGGCGGGGCCGGCGGCGGCGCGGTGCCGGCGACGCGCCCGGTGAGGACGCAGACGCCCCTGCCTCGTCGAGGGCCGAGCGGGGGGAGTCCTCGGGGGACCCGGCTGAGCGGGCCCGGGCGATCTGCCTGCGCCTGCTCACCGGGACCCCCCGCACCCGCAAGCAGCTCGCGGACGCCCTGCGCAAGCGGGAGATCCCCGACGACGTGGCCGACGAGGTGCTGTCCCGGTTCGAGGAGGTCGGACTGATCGACGACGGTGCCTTCGCGGACGCCTGGGTGGAGTCCCGGCACCACGGCCGGGGACTCGCCCGGCGCGCCCTCGCCCGGGAACTGCGCACCAAGGGCGTCGACTCGGCACTGATCGACGAGGCCGTCGCCCAGCTCGACTCCGAGCAGGAGGAGGCGACCGCCCGCGAACTCGTCGCCCGCAAGCTGCGCGCCACGCGCGGCCTCGACCGCGACAAACGGCTCCGCCGCCTCGCCGGCATGCTCGCCCGCAAGGGCTACCCCGAGGGCATGGCCCTCCGCGTCGTCCGCCAGGCCCTGGAGGAGGAGGGCGAGGACACCGAGTTCCTGGAGGACGGGGACTTCTGAAGCGCACGGCCGTGAAGCGCACGGCCGGCACGGGCCTTCGGCGCGCTGCGCGGGCCGGCCGCGCGGTGCGACCGGCGCGGGGGGGCAACCCCCGCCACGGACGCCGGGCCGCCGCACACCGAGGCCGAGGCCGGCCACCTGGGCCATGAACCACTCCTGGCCCACGACCATCGCCGTCGTCGACACGCTGGCCATGCCGGTGGCCGAACGTGCGAGCACGATCGCGCCGCTTCGCCCGGCCCGGGCGCCCCACCGCCGGGTGAGGTGATGTCCTTCCGGCTCCTGGCTGCCTCACTCGGCAGCGGGACCGCCCTCGCCGTTCCCTCGCCGCCCGCTGCCGACTCGGCGGCAGTGCGCTACGGCCCGGGCTTCGCCGGCCGTACCGGCAACCCCTCCGCGCGCCACGCCTGGAATCCGCCCACCAGGTCCGTCGCCCGGTGCAGACCCAGCTGGTGCAGGGACGCGACGGCGAGGCTGGAGGCGTAGCCCTCGTTGCAGACCACGACGACACGCAGATCGTGCCCGGTGGCCTCGGGTAGGCGGTGGCTGCCCTGCGGATCGAGGCGCCACTCCAGTTCGTTCCGCTCGACGACCACCGCTCCGGGGATGAGCCCGTCCCGCTCGCGCAGGGCCGCGTACCGGATGTCGACCAGCAGCGCCTCACCGGCCTGCGCTGCCTCGTGCGCCTCGCGTGGCTGGATGCGCCGGTAGCCCGACCGCACGTGCTCCAGGAGCTCGTCGATGCCCAGGGGCCGTTCGCCCCCGCGCGCCCGGGCCGGCTGCCCGCCCGGGCCGGTCACTGCCAGTCCTCCGGGCGTTCGACCTGCTCCAGGCGGAGCACAGGGCCCGTGCGGCTGTAGCGCCGGATGTGGGGCAGCGGCGGGTAGTAGGCGTGGACGGAGATCGCATGCCGGTCACGGGACTCGTTGAGTACTTCGTGCACGTGGTGGCGGCCGAAGGCGCGGCCCTGCCCCGCGGACAGCCGCCGGGTGCGGTCCACGCCCTCGGTGAGCTCCAGGGTCTTCCAGCCGTCGGTGGGCAGCCGGGCGGCGAGGGAGTGCTCCGTCAGCTCGCCCGAAGCGGTGAGGAAGGCGCCGATCGAGTCGGCGTGGTCGTGCCAGCCCGTGCCGGTGCCGGGCGGCCAGCCGATCAGCCAGGCCTCGCTGCCGCCGGGCCCGTCCAGCCGCACCCAGGTGCGGCCCTCCGGGTCGAGCGGCAGGGAGGCGATCAGTTCGGCGTCGGCGGCCGTGCGCCGGACGAAGTCGAGGAGGTCGGCCTGGGTGGGCGCGGCCACGGCGGCGGCAGGCGCGGACAGGGAAGGGGAGGGGACAGACACGTGCACCGTCCTGGATGGTTCGCGGAAACGGGCGCACGACGGCGCCCGTGAAGGGAGGGGATGCGAAGTCAGCAGGACGGGCGACACACGCAGCCCGCATAGCGGACGAGGTCCATATGGACCCTCCGCCACAGGCGCACACAGGTGTCGGTCACGATCGGGAGTACAGCATGCCGTCGCAAATCGGTCAACCGAGTGTCACACTGCGGACGAGGCCGGAGGGCCGACCGGGCGCGCGGTCAGCGCGCCCCCGAACCGGCCTCCGCCTCCTCCTTCACCGTGCCGCCCAGCGCGGCCTCCGCCGCGGTGTACAGGTCGGCCGGACGGACCCCGCTCAGCGCGGTGACCAGGTACCCGTCGGGACGCACGAGCAGCACGCTGTGCGCCGGCGCGCCCGGGTAGCTCTCGGCGACCAGCAGCTCGGCCGGATGCGGCAGCGCGGTCACGGCCGCGGCGAGCCGGGGCATCACCCCGGCGGACACCCAGTGCCTGCGGTCCCAGACCCCCGTACCGGGCGCGATCAGGACGACGAGCAGCGCACCGCGGCCGAGCCGGTCGCGCAGCCGGACGAAGGTGCCGTCCTCCGCCGTGACCCGTACGTCGGTCACCCGGGCGCCGGGCGGTGTGCCGACCGGGATCTCCGCCTCCGAGGGCGGCGGCGCGAGCGGCGAGCCGGCGTACGACCCGGGCGCGCCCAGCGGCCCGCGCCCCAGATGGCCGTCCGCGAGCAGCGCGTCGTGCCCCCGGGCCGCACCCGGGACGATGTGGCGCAGCCCGCCCCCGCCGCGCAGCACCGGCAGCACCTGGTCGGCCGCGCGCAGCCGGGCGGCGACCACCGCGCGCCGCTCGGTCTGGTAGCTGTCCAGCAGGGCCTCGTGCGGGCCGTGGTGCCAGGCCGTGGCCAGCTTCCAGGCGAGGTTCTCGGCGTCGTGGAGGCCTTCGTCGAGGCCGTGGGTGCCGAGCGCGCCGAGCAGGTGCGCCGCGTCCCCGGCGAGGAACACCCGGCCGGCGCGCCACCGCCGGGCGAGGCGGTGGTGCACCGTGTGGACCCCGGTGTCGAGCAGCTCGTACGGCGGGGTGGAGCCGTCCGTCCAGCCCGCGAGGGTCTCCCGGATCCGGGCCAGCAGGATCTCGGGCGTGACCAGGTCCTTGCCCGGCGGCAGCAGCCAGTCCAGGCGCCACACGCCGTCCGGGAGGGGGCGGGCGGTCACCTCGGCGGCCGAGGGCCCGGGGGACTGCCGCCACGGCGGCATCCGGTGGAGCAGCGCCTGGCCCTCCCAGGGGAGTTCCGCGCGCAGCGCGGCGACCGCGTGCCGCTCCACCGCCGTACGGCCCGGGAAACGGATGTCCTGGAGTTTGCGCACGGTCGATCGGGGGCCGTCGCAGCCGACCAGATGACTGCCGCGCCACCAGGTGCCCTCCGGGCCGCGGGTGTGCGCGGTGACGCCGGAACGGTCCTGCTCGATCGCGTCCACCCGGCTGTCCACCGCCACGTTCACCAGGGGCTCCGCGGCGGCCGCCCCGCGCAGGAACCCCATGAGGAGGTGCTGCGCGATGTGCAGCGGGGCGGGCTCGCTCCCGTCGAGGACGATCTCGCTCGTCACCTGCTTGCGCCGCAAGGACCGCCATCCGGTCCAGCGCACGCCGTGGTCACCGAGCGCCACCCCGGTCAGCCGCTCCAGCAGGGCGGCCGTGTCCTCGCGCAGGACGACGGTGCGCGCCGGGCGGGGTTCGTCCTTGCCGGGTCCCTCGTCCAGGACGACGGACGGCACCTCCTGACGCGCCAGCGCCAGGGCGAGCGTGAGCCCCACGGGCCCCGCTCCGACGATGATCACCGGGTCCACGGTGTGGCGCCCCCTGCCCGCAGCGGTGTCCTGACGGAAGAAGGTGAACAGGAAGGTGAAGCGGGGTGCACGATCACAGAACGTATGCAACCCATTGGCAGAGTTTGCGTCAAGCGACCGGAGGCAGTGGCGATCATGCCACTGCCTCCGGGTGGTGCATTCGGGTCTGGTCCGGCGTCAGGCGGCGGTGCCGGTCGACGCCGTGCCCGCGATGTCCGCGACGTCCTGGGCGCCGAGCACGGCGCCGGTCGACTTCTTCCGCCGCCGCAGCCGGCCCTCCAGCCAGCTCGCGAAGGAGGTCAGGGAGAAGTTGAGGATCACGTAGATCGCGGCGACCACCGTGAAGGAGGCGATGGTGTTGGCGCCGTAGTAGCCGCTCATCGTGTTCGCCGAGGCGAGCAGTTCCGGGAAGGTCAGCACCGCACCGCCCAGTGCCGTGTCCTTGACGATGACCACGAGCTGGCTGACGATCGCCGGGAGCATCGCGGTGACCGCCTGCGGCAGCAGGACGAGGCGCATCACCTGGTTCTTGCGCAGACCGATCGCCATGGCCGCCTCGGACTGGCCCTTGGGCAGGGAGAGGATGCCCGCGCGGACGATCTCCGCGAGCACCGAGGCGTTGTACAGCACCAGACCGGTGACGACCGCGTACATCGGACGGTCGTCCGAGCTGACGTCGGTGTACTGGGCGTACAGCGCGTTCCCGAAGATCATCAGGATCAGCACGGGGATCGCACGGAAGAACTCGACCACGATCGCGGCCGGCACCCGCACCCACACATGGTCCGACAGCCGCGCGATGCCGAAGAAGGCGCCCAACGGCAGCGCGATGACCATGGCCAGGGCCGCGGCCTTCAGGGTGTTCTCCAAGCCGGGCAGGATGTACGTCGTGTAGGCCTCCGACCCGCTGAAGAACGGCTTCCACAGGGCCCAGGCCAGCTGGTTCTTGTCGTCGAGGGCCGAGTACACCCACCACACGAGGGCGGCGAGCGCGACGACGAACACCGCCGTGTACAGGACGTTGCGCCGCTTGGCCCGAGGACCCTGGGCGTCGTAGAGGACCGCAGTCATCGCTTCACCGCCACCTTCTTGCCCACCCAGCCGAGGACCAGACCGGTCGGCAGCGTCAGGCAGCAGAATCCGAAAGCGATGACCGCGGCGGTCTGCAGCAGCATCGCCTCCTTGTCGAGAATCTCCCTCATCAGCGTCGCCGCCTCCGCCACGCCGATCGCGGCCGCCACCGTGGTGTTCTTCGTCAAGGCGATCAGCACGTTGGTCAGCGGGCCGACCGTGGCACGGAAGGCCTGCGGCAGCACGACCAGGAACAGCACCTGGGTGAAGCTCAGACCGATGGCGCGCGCGGCCTCCGCCTGGCCGACCGGCACGGTGTTGATGCCGGACCGGATCGCCTCGCACACGAAGGCCGAGGTGTAGACGATCAGTCCGAGCACGGCCAACCGGAAGTTGATCGTCTTGAAGTCGTCCGCACCCAGGTTGATCTGCAGCGTCTGGCTGAGGCCAAGCGAGGAGAACAGGATGATCACCGTGAGCGGGATGTTCCGCACGATGTTCACGTAGGCGGTGCCGAAACCGCGCATCAGCGGCACCGGGCCCACCCGCATGGCGGCCAGCAGGGTGCCCCAGACGAGGGAGCCCACAGCGGCCAGCAGCGCCAGCTGAACCGTCGTCCAGAAGGCGCCCAGTACGTCGTAACCTTCAAGAAAGTCGAACACGATCTCCCGCGCTTCCGCGTGTAGGGATGCCCGGATGCGCCGCCCTCACGGACGGCGCATCCGCCGGGCGTTGCCTCAGCTCTTGATCTCGCCGATCTTCGGCGCGGGCTCGTTCTTGTAGCCGGCCGGGCCGAAGTTCTTCTTCACGGCCGCGTCCCAGGAACCGTCGGAGACCATGTCCTCGAGAGCCTTGTTGATCTTGCTCTTGAGGTCGCTGCCCTTCTTGACGCCGATGCCGTAGTTCTCGTTGGTCATCTTCAGGCCGCCCAGCTTGAACTTGCCCTTGAACTGGGCCTGGGAGGCGTAACCGGCGAGGATCGAGTCGTCGGTGGTCAGCGCGTCGATCGCCTTGTTCTGCAGGCCGGTCAGGCACGCCGAGTACGTCGGGTACTGCTGCAGCTGCGCCTTCGGGGCCAGCTTCTCCTTGACGTTCTGCGCGGAGGTCGAGCCGGTGACCGAACACAGCTTCTTCTTGTTGAGGTCCGACGGCGACTTGATCGAGTCGTCGTCCGCGCGGACCAGCACGTCCTGGTGGGCCAGCAGGTACGGGCCGGCGAAGTCGACCAGCTTCTGGCGCTCCGGGGTGATCGAGTAGGTGGCGGCGATGAAGTCGACGTCACCGCGCTTCAGCATGGTCTCGCGGTCGGCGCTCTTCGACTCCTTCCACTCGATCTGGTCGGCGCCGTAGCCGAGCTTCTTGGCGACGTAGGTGGCCACGTCGACGTCGAAGCCCGTGTATCCCTGGGGGGTCTTCTGACCGAGGCCCGGCTGGTCGAACTTGATGCCGATGGTGATCTTCTTGCCGCCGCCGGAGGAGCCGCCCTCGTCCTTCTTGTCGCCGCCGCACGCGGTGGCGGTCACGGAGAGGGCGAGGAGGACGGCCGAGGCGGCGGTGGCCTTGCGGAGCTTCATGCTGAACATCCTTCTGAGTGGTGAGGAACGAGGTCCCTGAGGCCCGGGTGACGCGACCGGAGCGGAGCCCCGGCGCGGGTGACGCGACCGGGGCGGGGCCGTCAGTGGTGCAGGATCTTGGACAGGAAGTCCTTGGCCCGGTCGCTGCGCGGGTTGCTGAAGAACTGATCGGGCGCAGCCTGTTCGACGATCCGGCCGTCCGCCATGAAGACCACCCGGTTTGCAGCCGATCGTGCGAAACCCATCTCGTGCGTGACGACGATCATCGTCATGCCGTCGCGGGCGAGCTGCTGCATGACCTCGAGGACCTCGTTGATCATCTCGGGGTCGAGCGCGGAGGTCGGCTCGTCGAAGAGCATGACCTTCGGGTCCATCGCCAGCGCCCGCGCGATCGCGACGCGCTGCTGCTGGCCGCCGGAGAGCTGCGCGGGGTACTTGTCGGCCTGGGCGCCCACCCCGACGCGGTCCAGCAGCGCCCGGGCCTTCTCCTCGGCCCGCCTCTTGTCCGCCCTGCGGACCTTGACCTGGCCCAGCGTCACGTTCTCGAGCACGGTCTTGTGCGCGAAGAGATTGAACGACTGGAACACCATCCCGACGTCCGCCCGCAGCCGGGCCAGCTCCCGGCCCTCGCGCGGCAGGGGCTTGCCGTCGATCGTGATCGTGCCGGAGTCGATCGTCTCCAGGCGGTTGATGGTCCGGCACAGGGTCGACTTCCCGGACCCGGAGGGCCCGATGACCACGACGACCTCGCCGCGGCCGATCGTCAGGTCGATGTCCTGGAGCACGTGCAACGCGCCGAAGTGCTTGTTGACGCTCGTCAGGACGACCAGGTCGTCGGACGCGGCCACGTCTTCCTTGGCCACCGATACTTTGGTCATCGCTCTCAGGCTCCGTCCTCCTCGGGTTTCCGAGGACAGTAGTGAGCGGCTGTGACCTGCGTCATCACATCTGAGGGAGATCTGAGCATCACGATCCGATAGCAGCCGGACACGTGCCGTGGCACGGCCGGCCGGGCGCGTATCGGCCGGATAACGGAAGCGGCGGGCAACCCGAAGGCTCTTGACGCCGTCCTCATCAATCGGCGTCACTGCCATGGTGCACGCGCCCGCCCGATGTACAAGGCGGATGTGAACCGAAACCGTACGACCGCTGAACCGGAGGGGGCCGGGATGAGACTGCTGCTCGTCGAGGACGACAACCACGTCGCCGCGGCCCTGTCCGCGGTCCTCGCGCGGCACGGGTTCGACGTCACGCACGCGCGCAGCGGCGAGGAGGCCCTCCAGGCGCTCGTCCCCGAGGGCGCCGGTTTCGGTGTCGTCCTGCTCGACCTCGGCCTGCCCGACCAGGACGGCTACGAGGTCTGCGGCAAGATCCGCAAACGCACCGCCACCCCGGTGATCATGGTCACCGCGCGTTCCGACGTCCGCTCCCGCATCCACGGACTCAACCTGGGCGCCGACGACTACGTGGTGAAGCCGTACGACACCGGCGAACTGCTCGCCCGCATCCACGCCGTCAGCCGGCGCACCGTCCACGAGGACGCCGCGGCGGACGGCGGGAGCGCCGTGCTCCTCGGCCCGGTCCGGATCGAGCTGCCCACCCGCCAGGTCAGCGTGGACGGCACGGTGATCCAGCTGACCCGCAAGGAGTTCGACCTGCTCGCGCTGCTCGCCCAGCGGCCCGGCGTGGTCTTCCGGCGGGAGCAGATCATCAGCGAGGTCTGGCGCACCAGCTGGGAGGGCACCGGCCGCACCCTGGAGGTGCACGTCGCCTCCCTGCGGGCCAAACTGCGCATGCCCGCGCTGATCGAGACCGTACGCGGCGTCGGCTACCGGCTCGTCGCCCCGGCCGCCTAGCGGGCACGGGTGCGCACACGGCTCCTCCCGCTGCTCATCGTGCTGCTCGCGGCGGTGCTGCTCGCGCTCGGCGTCCCGCTCGCCGGCAGCGTGGCCGCCGCCCAGCAGCAGCGGGTCGTGGTCGACCGGATCGACGACACGGCCCGCTTCGCGGCGCTCGCGCAGTTCGTCACCGACGGGCCCGGCGGATCCCGCCGGATCACCGTGGACGAGCGCCGGGAGAGTCTGCGCAGCGAGCTGGAGAGCTACTACGGCGTCTACGGCATCCGCGCGGGCGTCTTCTACCGCAACGGCTCGGCGATGGCCAACGCACCCGCCGACTGGTTCGTGCCGAAGACCGGGGAGGTCCGCAAAGCGGTCGACGAGGCGCTGCTCAGCCGGCGCAGCCACGACCCCCGGCAGGTGTGGCCATGGCAGCGCAGCCGGCTCGTCGTCGCCTCGCCGGTGATCCGGGACGGGGACGTCGTCGCGGTCGTCGTGACCGACTCGCCCACCGGGCCGATGCGTTCCCGGATCCTGCGCGGCTGGCTGTTCATCGGGACCGGTGAGATCGCGGCCATGCTGCTCGCCGTGGGCGCGGCGCTCCGGCTGACCGGCTGGGTGCTCCGACCGGTCCGGATCCTGGACGCCACCACCCACGACATCGCCACCGGACGTCTGAAGTCCCGGGTCGCGGCCGCCGGCGGCCCGCCGGAACTCAGGCGGCTGGCCCGCTCGTTCAACGAGATGGCCGACAACGTCGAGGCCGTGCTGGAGCAGCAGCGCGCCTTCGTCGCGGACGCCTCGCACCAGCTGCGCAACCCGCTCTCGGCGCTGCTGCTGCGCATCGAACTGCTCGCCCTCGAACTCCCCGAGGGCAACGAGGAGATCGCCTCGGTCCAGGCCGAGGGCAAGCGCCTGGCCCAGGTCCTGGACGACCTGCTCGACCTGGCGCTCGCCGAGCACGCCGAGGCCGACCTGCGGCTGACCGACGTCGGCGCGCTGACCGGGGAGCGGGTGGCCGCCTGGTCGCCGGCCGCCCGGGCCAAGGGCGTCCGGCTGACCGGCGACTGCCCGCCGACCACCGCCTGGGCCGATCCGATCGCCCTGTCCAGCGCCCTGGACGCGGTGATCGACAACGCCGTGAAGTTCACCCCCGAGGACGGCACGGTGACGGTGACCGTCTCCGCCGACGGCGACACCTCGACGATCGTCGTCACGGACACCGGGCCCGGTCTCACCGACGAGGAACTCGCGCGCGTGGGCGACCGGTTCTGGCGCAGCGGCCGGCACCAGAACGTGAACGGCTCGGGGCTGGGCCTGTCCATCACCCGGGCCCTGTTGGCCGCCGGCGGCGGCTCGATCGACTTCGCCCATCACGAGCCGCGGGGGCTGAAGGTGACGGTCACGGTGCCGCGGCACGCGGAGCCGCAGGAGCACACGGCCGGTGTCCCCTGAGGCTCCCGGGCCGCCTCCCCAGAACTCCCCGGGCTCCTTGGGCTCCCGGCTCCTCGGGCTCCTTGGGCTCCTCCGGCTTCTCCCTAGGGTTTCATCGACCGGTAGTAGCGCCGGGCGCCCGCCTGCAGGGGCAGGGGGTCCGTGTAGATGGCGGTGCGCAGGTCCACCAGCTGGGCGGAGTGGACGTGGGCGCCGATGCCGTCCCGGCTCTTGATCACCGTACGGGTCACCCATTCGGTCAGCCGGGGGTCCATGTCCGAACGGGTCATCAGCAGGTTGGACACCGCGACCGTCGGCACCTGGGCGCCCTGCTGCACGGCCGGGTAGGCCGACTCGGGGATGTTGGTGGACCGGTAGTAGCGCGCCCCCTCGCCCGCGCCGTGCAACCGGGTGACGAGCCCGTCGTCGATCGGCACGAAGCGGAACGCGGCCTGCTCCGCCAGCGCGACCAGCCCCTTCGTGGGCAGGCCGCCCGACCAGAAGAAGGCGTCGATCTTCCTCTGCTGCAGCCGGCCGGGGCCCGTGTCGATGCCTTCCGACACCGGCGTGAGGTCCTTGCGCGGATCGATGCCGGCGGCCCGCAGCACACGGTCCGCGATCAGCCGCACCCCGGAGTCGGGCAGCCCGGTCGCCACGCGCTTGTGCCGCAGGTCCGCGACGCTCGTGATGTCCGAGTCGCGGCGCACGATGAGGTGCACGTAGTCGTCGTAGAGCCGGGCCACTCCGCGCAGCCGTCCGGCCCCGGTGCCGTTGCGCAGCCCGTACGCGGCCACGGCGTCGGCGGCGGCGATCGTGAAGTCGGCCTGCCCGGTCGCCACCCGCTGGATGTTCTCCTGCGAGCCGGCGCTGCGGAGCAGCTTCACCTTCAGGCCGGGCATGTCACGGCCCAGCTCGGTGCGCAGCCGCTCGCCGTACTCCTGGTAGACCCCGCGGGGCGTACCGGTGCTGAACACGATCGTCCCGCTCGGCGGCTTCTCGCCCAGCGGCAGCAGCCACCACAGCAGCAGCCCGAGGGTCACGACGCCGGCGGCCGCGCCCTGCAGCACCCGGCGCCTGCCGATCGGGGGGAACACCTTGGACATGCGGCGATCCTGCCAGGACACGCACGCCGCTGACCAGGGCCGGGGTCACCCTGCGGCGCACACGGCCGGGGTCACCCTGCGGCGCACGCGGCCGACGGTCCCCTGCGGCGGCCGCCGCGGCCGGAGGGCGTTGTCAGCGGCGGCCGTTACAGTCGCCGCATGAGCACTTCGCCCGCCGACCTCGTCCGTGAGTTCCACCGCGCCTTCGGCCTGGACGCCCGCAGCACGCCGACGGAGGTGGACCCCGATCTCGCCGCCCACCGGGCGCGACTGCTCGCGGAGGAGGCCGCGGAGGTGGCCGAGGTCGCCGTCGGAGGCCCGCTGGACCGGCTCGCGCACGAACTGGCCGACGTGGTCTACGTGGCGTACGGCACGGCCCTGGTCCACGGCATCGACCTGGACGAGGTGATCGCCGAGATACACCGCGCCAACATGAGCAAGCTCGGGCCCGGCGGGCAGGTCGCCCGCCGGGCCGACGGGAAGGTGCTCAAGGGGGAGCACTACCGGGCGCCGGACGTGTCGGCCGTCCTGCGTCGGCAGGGCTGGACGCCCGGCGGCGCGGCCTGACGACCGCGCGGGGTCCAGCGGCGACGGCGAGCCGCCGGCCGCAGGACGGCGGTTGCGCCGGACACCCCGGCGACCGGAGCCCCGCCGGGGTGTCCGGCGCCCAGCCTCACCGCAGACCGGTCCCGCCGAGGCGGGACAGCAGGTCCGCCAGCCGGGCGATGTCCTCGGGGGGCCAGGCGGAGCCGGCGAAGATCTCCTCGGCGGTCTCCTCGGCCGTCGCACGCATCTCCGCGAGCCGCTGCCGGCCCGTCCCCGTGAGCGACGCGTACGCCACCCGCGCGTCCCGGGCGTCCGGCTCACGGCTCACCAGCCCGATCCGCTCCAGCGGGGCCAGACCGCGCGTGACCCCGGAGGCGGTCAGTCCCAGCGCCTCGGCGAGATCCACCCGGCGCATCCGGCCGCCGGGCGCCTCCCCCAGCCGCAGCAGCAGGGTGAAGTCGGCGAGGCTGACGCCGTGCAGTCCGCCCAGCCTCGCGTCGAGGCGCCGTACGAGCGCCGCCTGGGCCCGTACCAGTCGCAGCGCGGCGTCCAGGGCCTCACTCATGACCGGCGTCCCTCCGCCATCCCTTGCCCTGTCCTTGAGTGCTCAAGTTCATGCGCCGTGGGACCGTGCGATGCGGCGCTGCCGCTTGCCCAGGGGCGCCTGGGACAGGTCCTCGGCGGTGCTGCGCAGATGCTTGAAGCCGTACCCGCGTTCGGTCAGCCACGCCTTCGCGGCCGCCTCGGCCCGTTCCGTCGCCTCGAGGATGTCCTCCTCCTTCTCGCCGGTGGCCAGGAAGCGGAAGGTGAAGGCGGGCCGGACGGCGATGTCGTGGGTGAGGGTGCCCTCGGGGGTGAAGGCGGCCCGCAGGACGTCGTGTTCGGCGGCGTCGGCGAGCAGCGCGGCGCGCTGCGCCTCGGTGAGGGCGTCGAAGGCGCCGCGGACGGTGACCCGGAAGGTTCGCGTACTCATTGCGCGACCTTAGACACAGCCGGGGAACGTCCTCCACCGGATTTCGCATCGCCCTCCGGCCGGGCCGGGGCGCGGGGGCGATGCTTGAGGCCGATGCCCGAGGCCGGGGTCGAGGCGGCCCGTGGCCCGGGGCCCGGAGCGGGTCCGCCCCGGAAGGCCGGCGGGCCGGTCCCGGCCGTGGCGCTGTGAGAGGTTGAGGTCATGACGAAGCACATCGCACTGCTGCGCGGGGTCAACGTCGGCGGCAGGACCAGGATCGCCATGAAGGACCTGCGCGACCTGTTCACCGGCATGGGCTTCGAGGCCGTCCGGACCTACCTGCAGAGCGGGAACGTGCTGTTCGACGCCCCCGGGCCCCGGCCCGCCGCCGCTCTCGCCGCCGCCGTCGAGAAGCGGATCGCCGACGACCTCGGTGTGTCCGTCACCGTGCTGCTGCGCACCGCCGAGTCCCTGGCCCGCACCGTCGCCCGGAACCCGTACCTCGCCCGCGAGGACGACCCGGCCAAGCTGCACGTCACCTTCCTCGCCCGGGAGCCGGCCGCCGAGCAGGCCGCCCGTCTGGAGACGCCGGCCGGCGAGACCGCCGTCTTCACCCTGGTCGGCGACGAGATCCACCTGCACGTCCCGGACGGCTACGGCAGGACCAAGCTCGACAACGCCTACATCGAGCGCCGCCTCGGCATCCCCGCCACCACCCGCAACTGGAGGACGGTCACCGCGCTGCACCGGCTGGCCGGGGAGGACTGAGCCGCCAGGAGACGGGGGAGACCGCCCATGTCCGGCGCCGCCCCGCGGAAGCCGTGGCGCGGGGCGGCGCCGGATCGCGTGGAGCCTTCCGCGGTCTAAGGCGTCACGCAGCCGATCGAGCCCACGGGAACGTCATTGCCGGTCGAGGTGGCCGTGAAGCCGAAGGTGGTGCTGCCGTCGGCCGGCACGACCCGGTTGTGGTCGACGCTGCGCACCGTGACCGTGCCGTCGTCGCCGGTGCTCAGCGCACCGTTCCACACACTGCTGATCCTGGTGCCCGCACCGGGCTTCCAGGCCACGGCCCAGCCGTCGAGCGCCGCGGTGCCGTGGTTCATCACCTCGACGGAGGCTTGGAAGCCGCCGTTCCAGGAGTTCACCACGGAGTACGCGGCCATGCAGGAACCGGTGTGCGGGTCGGTCGGCGTGGGGGTGGGGGTCGGCGTCGGCGAGCCGCCCGAGGTGCGGATGCCGGTCACCTCTCCGTGGCCGCCGTCGAAGACGATGTCGGAGCAGGAGAAGAAGTTCTCCTGGCTGTCCGAACGGACCCACTGGATGAACAGCAGGGCGTCACCGGAGCGGCCGGAGGGCAGCGGAAGGTTCCACTGGTAGTGGCCTCCCTCGGTGCCCGGCGAGCCCTGCTGCGGCGGATTGCTGACCGTCTGGATCAGATCGAGGTCGCTCCAGCGCAGCGCTGAGGCGGGCGACCAGCCGGGCTTGGTGAGATAGACGCGGAACTCACCCGGGTGGGCGGCCCAGTTGCTGTACTGCGCCTGGATCGTCGCCCCGCTGGTCAGATGGGTCCGCGGCCAGTCGGAGCGGGCCGCGTTGTAGGCGGAGAAGTCGTAGGGCGACCGGTCGCCGGCACTGCACAGGGTGCCGTCCGGCACATAGCCGGCCCCCCGCCCTCCGGCGCGGGAGTCGAGTACGGCGAACCAGTTGTACAACGCGTTCGGGCCGCTCTTGCCCAGCGCGTCCCGGCAGGCCGGGTTGGTCGGGTCCAGCGAGCCGGTCGCGGTGCGGGCGTCCAGGTAACACAGGTAGGTGCGGGAACCGGGCAGCATCGCCACCCCGTGCGCCTGCGCGCTGCCCTGCCCCAGGAGGGCCAGGCCGAGCGCTGCCGCGAGGGTGGACAGCACGGCTGCCACCGACAGGAGTCTGCTGCGTCGAGCCACGTTCTCTCCTTCCGAATCACGAACGCGAACCGGTGCGGGTCGATCGGACGGGCGGGACGATCGGACGGGCGGGACGCCCGAGCGGGCGCCGGTACGTCCGGCCGCGTGCGGGCCTGCCCGACACGCCGAGGGGTGCCGGATGGCATCCGGGGTCCGTCCGGTGTGCGGGGCCGGACGGGCTCCGGATGTCTCACGAGGCGGTGCAGGCGGCGCCGTTCAAGGTGAAGCCGGCGGGCCGGGTGAATGTGCCGCTGTAGGTGCCCTGGAAGCCGAAGGACACCTTGGCGCCCGGCGCGATCTGCGCGTTGTAGGCCAGGCTGCCCGCGGTGACGGCCCCCGACGACGGGGCCACGTCCGCGCCCCAGGCACTGGTGATCCGCTGCCCGGCGGGCAGGGTGAACGCCAGCTTCCAGCCGTTCACGGGGGAGGTGCCGGTGTTGGTGACGGTGACGTCGGCGGTGTAGCCGCCCTGCCAGACGTTGGCCGTGTACGCCACCGCGCAGGCCGAGGAGCCGCCGGGGTCACCGGAGGAGCCCGTGTCGACCGTCGAGGAGAAGGAGGTCACGGCGAGGCCCGTGCCGTTCTCCCAGGGCTCGAAACCGGCCTGCACGCTGGTCAGGTACCAGCTGTCCTGCGCCAGCCCGCGGGAGACGGCCTGCCGGACGAAGTCCATGACGTCGAAGCTCCAGCTGGTGATCGCCGAGGGCGCGACGAAGGACAGCACGTCGTTGGTGCCGTTGCTGCCCGCCCACACCTGCCACTGGCGCCCGGCCACGGTGGCGGTGCCGACCTGGGACCCCACGGGCTGGATGGGGCCGACCTTGTTGAACCAGATCATGATCTCGGTCCGGTTGACGCCGTCGGTGCGGGGCGTGGGGTCGAGCCAGATGTCGTACGCGGCGTCGTACACCGCGTTGCTCACATAGCTGTAGGAGATGCTGGTGGGCGCGCGGGAGATGGTGCTGAGCCGGGCCGGAAGGGCGGTGCCGGGCGAACAGTTGGTGTAGTGACAGCCGTTGTAGACGGACGGGTACGACTTCGGGGCGCCGTTCGTGGGCACCGAGCCGTCGGCCCGGCTGATGCGGAAGCCCGAGTCGGTGACGGTGACGCACTGCTCGTCGCTGGTGCCCCAGCGGTTGTTCTGGACGACGTAGCGGCCCTGGATCGTCGTCGACCCGTACGTTTCGCAGATCGTGGTGTCGGCGTGCGCCGCCGGAGCGGTGGTGAGCAGCGCGGCCAGCGAGACGAGCGAGGTGAGCAGCGCTCCGAGCAGGCCGCGCGCGGTGCGGGCGGGGTGGGGTGACGGTCGCATGCGGATCCTCTCCGAAGGGAGGGGGAGTGGTTGCGGGAGCCCTCTCGCCCACGGGGGTCGTGGGAGCGCTCCCATCTCCTCGGTCTGGCAGGGACTGTAGGGAAGGATCATGTTCCTGACAAGAGAAGGAACCGGACGCCTTCCGAGCGGTCGCGAACGTCCGGCTCGGTGCGTCCGGCGAGTCGGAGCACGATGCCCCTGCCCGGCGGCGACTGACGCTGGGAGCGCTCCCGAAACGGGTCCGGGCGACGACCGACGGCGGTCAGGCCGACTCGCGCACCACCAACTCGGTGCGCAGGATGACGTGACGCCACGCGACGGCCGGCTCCCGTATCTCCTCCAGGAGCAGCCGCACCATGGCCCGCCCGATCTCCTCCAGCGGCTGGCGGACCGTGGTCAGCGGCGGCTCCGTGCGCTGCGCCAGCGGGAAGTCGTCGAAGCCGATCACGGCGACGTCCTCGGGTACCCGCCGTCCCGCCGCCCGCAGCGCCTCCAGCGCCCCCGCGGCCGTGGTGTCCGACGCGGCCAGGACGCCGTCGATCTCCGGATGCCGGGCGAGGAGCTCGGTCATGGCGCGGCGTCCGCTCTCCGCGGTGAAGTCGCCCTCGGCGACCCGGAGCCGCTCGCCTTCCACGCCCGCCAGCGCCTCCCGGTAGCCGCGCAGCCGGCACTGGGCGACGTACATGTCGAGCGGTCCGGTGATGGTGGCGATGGCCCTGCGCCCCCGCGCCAGCAGGTGGGCGACGGCGTCACGGGCCCCTCCGACGTTGTCCGCGTCGACGTAGCTGACGTACTCGTCACCCGAGCGGCGTCCCAGCAGCACGGTCGGCAACCGGGCCTCGGCGAGCATGTCGGGCAGCGGGTCGCCGCCGTGCACGGACATCAGCAGAACACCGTCGACGCGGCCGCCGCGCGCGTACTCGAGGAAGCGCCGCCGCTCGGCGTCCGAGCGGACCAGGGTCAGCAGCAACTGCAGCCCGGTGTCCGCCAGTGCGTCCCCGAGCGAACGGACGATCTCGGAGAAGAAGGGCTCCGCGAACAGCCGCCAGTCCGGCTCCGTCATGACCAGGGCGACCGCGTCGGCGCGCCGCCCGGCCAGCGAACGGGCCGCGAGATTGGGCACGTAGCCCAGTTCCTCGATCGCCCGCTGGACGGCCCGGCGCGTGGACTCCTTCACACCCGCCGCGTTGTTGACGACGCGGGAGACCGTGCCCCGCCCCACCCCGGCGTGGGCGGCCACCTCCTCCAGCGTCGGCGTGCCAGGGCGTCGCCTGCCCATGACCACCTCCCCCACGAGATCACCGATCCTACGGGCCGCACCGGCCGGGCACACGGCCCGCTTCCCGGCACCGGAACGGCCTCCGCCCCGGCCGCACGACCGGATGCCGCCCGGCCGCACGACCGGCCGGCGGCAGCGTGGCGGGGCCCGGCGGACAGGCGGCCTCCCGTCCTCGCCGGTCCCTCCCGGGGCCCGTCCAGGGAGGCGGCCGAGGCGGCGGAGGCTGTCCGGCGGAGCGCCTACCCTTATGGCATGAGCAGCATCGACCGGAGCCAGCCTGTGGGCGTCACGCGAACATACGAGGTCCGCACCTACGGGTGCCAGATGAACGTCCACGACTCCGAGCGCTTGGCCGGACTGCTCGAGGAAGCCGGTTACGTACGGGCCCCCGAGGGATCGGACGGGGACGCGGACGTCGTCGTCTTCAACACCTGCGCGGTCCGGGAGAACGCCGACAACCGGCTGTACGGCAACCTCGGCCGGCTCGCGCCGAAGAAGGCCTCGCGCCCCGGGATGCAGATCGCCGTCGGCGGCTGCCTCGCGCAGAAGGACCGCGACACCATCGTGAAGAAGGCGCCCTGGGTGGACGTCGTCTTCGGCACGCACAACATCGGCAAGCTGCCCGTCCTGCTGGAGCGCGCCCGTGTGCAGGAGGAGGCGCAGGTCGAGATCGCCGAGTCCCTGGAGGCGTTCCCGTCCACGCTGCCGACCCGGCGCGAGAGCGCCTACGCGGCCTGGGTGTCGATCTCCGTCGGCTGCAACAACACCTGCACCTTCTGCATCGTCCCCGCCCTGCGCGGCAAGGAGAAGGACCGGCGGCCCGGCGACATCCTCGCCGAGGTGGAGGCGCTGGTCGCCGAGGGCGTGTCCGAGATCACGCTGCTCGGCCAGAACGTCAACGCCTACGGCTCCGACATCGGCGACCGCGAGGCCTTCAGCAAGCTGCTGCGCGCCTGCGGCAGGATCGAGGGCCTGGAGCGCGTCCGCTTCACCTCCCCGCACCCGCGCGACTTCACCGACGACGTCATCGCTGCCATGGCCGAGACCCCGAACGTGATGCCGCAGCTGCACATGCCGCTGCAGTCCGGTTCGGACACGGTGCTGAAGGCGATGCGCCGCTCGTACCGGCAGGAGCGCTACCTCGGCATCATCGAGAAGGTGCGGGCCGCCATCCCGCACGCCGCGATCACCACCGACATCATCGTGGGCTTCCCCGGCGAGACCGAGGAGGACTTCGAGCAGACGCTGCACGTCGTGCGGGAGGCCCGTTTCGCGCAGGCCTTCACCTTCCAGTACTCCAAGCGCCCCGGCACCCCCGCCGCGACCATGGAGAACCAGATCCCCAAGGAGGTAGTCCAGGCGCGCTACGAGCGTCTCGTCGCCCTCCAGGAGGAGATCTCCTGGGAGGAGAACAAGAAGCAGGTCGGCCGCACGCTGGAGCTGATGGTCGCCGAGGGCGAAGGCCGCAAGGACGGCGCCACCCACCGCCTGTCCGGCCGCGCCCCCGACAACCGCCTGGTGCACTTCACCAAGCCCGAGCAGCAGGTGCGCCCCGGCGACGTGGTCACGGTCGAGGTGACCTACGCCGCCCCGCACCACCTCCTCGCCGAGGGTCCCGTCCTCGACGTGCGGCGCACGCGTGCCGGCGACGCCTGGGAGAAGCGCAACGCCGCGGAGGCCGCCAAGCCGGCGGGCGTCATGCTCGGCCTGCCGAAGATCGGCGCGCCGGCCCCGCTCCCGGCCGTCGCGAGCGGCTGCGGCTGCGACTGACGACAACGTGGCCGGCGAGCTCCCCCGCCCAGCCGGCGGGCGGCGCCATGCCCGGCCTTCCCGAGGCCGGCCTCACCGGCGCTGGAGCCGCGACCGACAGGCACGTGATCCCGACGGGGCCGCCGAAGCCGCCGGAGGGCCGGGTGCGACGCGGCGGCCTCGGAGGGCGATGCGGCGCGTCGCTCACCGTGAGCCGGTGGACCGGTGGACCGGTGGACCGGTGGACCGGTGGACCGGTGGGCGCCCGGTCGGCGTCCGTCCCCGCTGCCGGCCGGGGCGCGCGGGCGCGGGCCGCGGCGGCCCGCGGGAGCGGTGCGGCCGAGCGGCTGCGCGGGCCGTCCCCCGCTGCGGTCGGCCGCCGCTGGGGTCGGCCGCCGTTCCGCGGTGCCGGTCCGGTCCGCTGCCGCGTTACGCTGCCGATCATGCTTGTCGCCGCCGCCGTCTGCCCCTGCCCGCCCCTGCTCGTGCCCGAGGTCGCCGCGGGCGCGGCACCCGAACTGGACGCCGCGCGCGCGGCCTGCGCGGACGCCCTCGGCGTGCTCGCCGCGGCCCGCCCCGACCTGCTGGTGGTCGTCGGCACCGCCGGGCAGGGCGGGCTCGGCCGGTACCCGCAGGGCGCGGCGGGGTCATTCCGCGGGTTCGGGGTCGACCTGGACGTGCGCCTCGGACCCGCGCGGCACCCGGTCGCCGCCGGACGGCGGCTGCCGCCTCCGCTCGCCGTCGCCGCCTGGCTGCTGGAGCGCAACGGCTGGGCGGATGCCCCGATCGAGGGACTCGGCGTCGACGCGTCGCTCCCGCCGGAGGAGTGTCTCTCAGCGGGACGCGAGCTGGGCGCCCGGTCCGACCGGGTGGCGCTGCTGGTCATGGGGGACGCCAGTGCCTGCCGCACCCTGAAGGCGCCGGGGTACCTCGACGAGCGGGCGGCGCCGTTCGACGCCGAGGTCGCCCGGGCGCTCGGCGCGGCGGACCTCGCGGCCCTCCGGGCACTGGACCCCGGACTGGCCCGTGAACTGAAGGCGTCCGGCCGCGCCCCCTGGCAGCTCCTGGCCGGAGCCGCCGAGGACGCCGGCCTCACCGGCGCCCTGCTGTACGAGGACGCGCCCTACGGAGTGGGCTACCTGGTCGCGACCTGGTCCTGACGTCCCCGGCCGGCCCCCGGTCGGCCATGGCCGGCGCACCCGCGCGGCGTCGCGGCCGGCGGCGCTTCCGCGCGGGCGTGCCGCCGTACCCGCGGCGAGCGGGAAGAGGGTCGCGGGCGGCGCGGCTGCTCATCCCGCCGACCGCGCCCCCGCCGCATCCGCCCGCGTCACGACGGCGGACGGCCGGGAGCGCTTGCGCTCCACGGCCGTCTCCACGGCCGTCCCTCCGCCTGCCGCCGGCACCGGCCGCCGCCCGGCGTCGCGGCTGTCCGGCGTCGGGGCTGTCCGGCGTCGCGGCTGTCCGGCGTCGCGGCTGTCCGGCGATGCCGAGCCCGCCGCTCGCCGAGCCCGGCGGTGCCACCACAACCCGCACGCCGGAGCGGCGGTTGCGCCGCGCGGAGCCTCGACCGTCCGCAAGGCCCCGCTCACGAGACCGGCGGCGGGCCCTCCGGGTGGGCCGGGGGCCTCGGGGCGGACGGCGTGGACGGTGTGTCCGGGCCGCCGCGGCTGTGGGCGAGCCGGTCCATCGCTTCCTTGGCCCTGCCCGTACCCGCGTGGATCTTGTCGCTGTACTTGCCCTTGGTCCGCTCGTCGACGACCTTCGCGGCCCTGTCGATGCCGTGCTGCACCTTGTCCCCGTGCCGGCGCGCGAGGGACGCCGCCTTGTCCTTGGCCGGTCCGAGCCTGCCCTTCATCTTGTCCATCAGATGCATGGTCCACCTTCCCTCACCGGGTGCGTCACGAGGCGGGGTCACCTGCGGGCGCCCTCACCTGTCCCGCTGTCCGCGGCCTTGTCGCCGGCCTGGTCCGCGGTCTCCCCGGCGGACTGCTGCCGGGGGATCCCGGCACCGTCGGCCGCCTGGTCCGCGGCCGTGTCCGGCCGTACGGACCCCTCCGCGGCCCCGGCCCCGGCCGGGGCCGGCGCCTCCGCCTGCTCCTCTTCCTCCTCCGCCTCGGCCCCGCCCGGCTCCGCGCCGACCCGGGTCTGCGCGGAGGACGCCTCCCGGGTCGCCTTCGACCTGCCGAGAAGTCGTGCAAACACGCCCATGTCCACTCCATACGGTACTCATGCGGGCGAATTCCCGCGTCATCCGGTGTGTGGGGTGGCGCCGACCGGGCCGCCGTCTCCGGCGGCCGGGCGGACGGCACCTCGTCACGGGCAACGACCCGGGCCGCACACCGTCACCTAACTCGTTCGAGAGCCCGCCAGGAGGTTTGCGAGACTGGTGCAGTGAGCAGTGCACCCCCCGCCCCCCGCGTCATCGCCGTCGTCGGACCCACCGCGGCCGGAAAGTCCGATCTCGGCGTGTTCCTGGCCCAGCAGCTCGGCGGTGAGGTGGTCAACGCCGACTCCATGCAGCTGTACCGAGGGATGGACATCGGTACCGCCAAGCTGACGCCGGAGGAGCGCGGCGGCGTCCCGCACCACCTGCTGGACATCTGGGACGTGACGGTCACCGCCTCGGTCGCCGAGTACCAGAGGCTGGCGCGCGCGCGGATCGACGCGCTGCTCGAGCAGGGCCGCTGGCCGATCCTGGTCGGCGGCTCCGGCCTGTACATCCGCGGAGCCGTCGACAACCTGGAGTTCCCCGGCACCGACCCCGAGGTCCGCGCCCGGCTGGAGGAGGAGCTGACGCTGCGCGGTCCCGGCGCGCTGCACGCGCGCCTGGCCGCCACCGACCCGGAGGCCGCCCGCGCCATCCTGCCCAGCAACGGCCGCCGTATCGTCCGGGCGCTGGAAGTGATCGAGATCACCGGCCAGCCCTTCACCGCAAACCTGCCGGGTCACGACTCCGTCTACGACACCGTCCAGATCGGCGTCGACGTCGCCCGTCCGGAGCTGGACGACCGCATCGCGCGGCGCGTCGACCGGATGTGGGAGGCGGGTCTCGTGGACGAGGTGCGCGCACTGGAGGCGCAGGGCCTGCGCGAGGGGCGCACGGCGTCGCGCGCGCTCGGCTACCAGCAGATCCTCGCGGCGCTCGCGGGGGAGTGCACCGAAGCGGAAGCGCGCGCCGAGACCGTCCGTGCGACCAAGCGCTTCGCGCGCCGTCAGGATGCGTGGTTCAGGCGCGATCCCCGGGTGCACTGGTTGAGTGGGGGCGCCGCGGACCGTGCGGAACTTCCGCAGCAGGCCCTCGCGTTGGTCGAACGACCGGTTACAGCCTGATCACGTCATGGCATCGGGACGCGCCGCCGGTCATCGCGGCCTTCGGGACCGTGCCATCATCGAGCTTCGATCGACCAAGTGGAGCCTAGTTGGGAGGGCGCGTGGCGATGGAGGCCGGCCCTCGCGACACCGCACAAGGTGCTGAGCACGTCACCACCGGAAGTGACGCACCGGGCCTGGAAGAGGGCCCTCTGGCCGAGGACGGTCCCGACGAGACCGCGGGCGGCGTCACCGCCGACGGACCCGCGCCCGAGGAGATGTACCCGGGCGGGCCGGAGGTCGAGGTCGAGCTGCGCCCGCAGCGCAGGCTGCGCATCTGGCAGCTCGCGCCCATCGTGGGCCTCTCCGCCGTCGGGTCCCTGATGTTCGCCTTCCCGCTCGCCTTCGACTTCGGCGACAGCGGCGCGGTCATCGCCATGCTGGGCCTGCTGATCTGCTCCTGCGCGGCGGGCTGGGGCATGATGGCCGCCCGCCGGGTGGGCTACACCTGGCCGGGCCTGCCCGCGCGCGGCTCCGGACGCCGGGTCGACTGGCGGGTCGTGCTCGGCTACGTGCTCCTGGTGGCCGTGGTCGTGGTCCTCGCCGTCTGGCGCGTCGCCCGGCTGCGCTGAGACGCCCACGGGGCGCGGGGCACCGCGCGATCCGCCCCCACCGGCCCTGCGCGATCCGCTCCCACGGCCCGGCGCCCTCGCCCGGCCGGCGCCACTGCCCCGCTTCCCCGGCCGGACCAGCGACGCGGTCCCTTACGATCGAGGAATGAGCACACGGATCGCCTTCCTCAAGGGTCACGGCACGGAGAACGACTTCGTGATCGTCCCGGACCCCGAGAACGCCATCGAGCTGTCCCCGGCCGCCGTCGCCGCCCTGTGCGACCGCCGGGCCGGCATCGGCGGCGACGGCGTGCTGCACGTCGTGCGGTCCGCGGCGCACCCGGAGGCCAGGGGGATGGCCGCCGAGGCCGAGTGGTTCATGGACTACCGCAACGGCGACGGCTCGGTCGCCGAGATGTGCGGCAACGGCGTCCGTGTGTTCGCGCGCTACCTCCAGCACGCCGGACATGTGGGCGAAGGGGACCTCGCGATCGCCACGCGCGCGGGCGTCAGGTCCGTCCACATCGCCAAGGACGGCGACGTCACCGTCGGCATGGGGCGCGCCCGCCTGCCCGAGGGGGACGTCACGGTGACCGTCGGCGAGCGCAGCTGGCCGGCGCGCAACGTCAGCATGGGCAACCCGCACGCGGTGGCCTTCGTGGCCGACCTGGCCCACGCCGGCAGCCTGCTCGCCCCGCCGCCGGTCAGCCCGGCGGACGCCTACCCGGACGGCGTGAACGTGGAGTTCGTCGTCGACCGGGGCCCCCGGCACGTCGCCATGCGCGTGCACGAGCGCGGGTCCGGCGAGACCCGCTCGTGCGGCACGGGCGCGTGCGCCGTGGCCGTGGCCGCCGCCCGCCGCGACGGCGCCGACCCGGCCGTCACCGGCACTCCGGCGACCTACACCGTCGACGTGCCCGGCGGGCGCCTGGTCATCACCGAGCGGCCCGACGGAGAGATCGAGATGACAGGGCCGGCCGTGATCGTGGCCGAGGGCGAGATCGACGGCGCGTGGCTGGACGGCGTCGCAGGCTGACGCGGCGGCACGGGACGGCGGCGGCCACGCGCGGCGGTGCCGGCGGGCCGCGAAGACCCGGGCCGTTCGCCGCGCATCCGAGTCGAAGCGTGTGACGCGAACGCTAAACCTCGTTTTCATCGCTCGTAAGGGTGATCCGTTTCACGCTCGGCCGGAGGCGGTCGGCCGGACGTGCTGGGCTCGGTAGCATCAAGCACCGGCACGGACGGGGGAACGTCGCCAATCCCCGAGCCGCGTACGCCCTGGGGCCCGTCCGCCGGTCCACGAGCCGGAGGTGCCCATGAGTGCGGAGGCCACGAATCCTGCGACCCCTGGCCCGGTGGCGCCCACGGCGCCGACGCCGTCCGCCGCGCCCACGGCGGCCCGCCGGAAGTCCCGGGCCCGGCTCGACCTGCGCCGGCTCGGCCGCGCCGCGCTGCTCGGCCCGGCCGCCCGCGACAAGCTGCCCGACGCGATCAGCCACGTCGTGGAGGCGCACCGCGCCCACCACCCCGACGCGGACCTCGAACCGCTGCGCCGCGCCTACGTCCTCGCCGAGTCCTCCCACCGCGGCCAGATGCGCAAGAGCGGCGAGCCGTACATCACCCACCCGCTCGCCGTGACCCTCATCCTCGCCGAACTCGGCGCGGAGACCACCACGCTGACGGCCTCTCTGCTGCACGACACGGTCGAGGACACCGAGGTGACGCTGGAGCAGGTGCGGGACCAGTTCGGCGAGGAGGTGCGTTATCTGGTCGACGGCGTCACGAAACTGGAGAAGGTCGACTACGGAGCCGCCGCCGAGCCGGAGACCTTCCGCAAGATGCTCGTCGCCACGGGCAACGACGTACGCGTGATGTCGATCAAACTCGCCGACCGCCTGCACAACATGCGCACGCTCGGCGTGATGCGCCCCGAGAAACAGGCCCGGATCGCCAAGGTCACCCGTGACGTGCTCATCCCGCTCGCCGAACGCCTCGGGGTGCAGGCCCTGAAGACCGAACTGGAGGACCTGGTCTTCGCCATCCTCCACCCCGAGGAGTACGAGCACACCAGGAACCTCATCGCCGAGAACGCCGCCCGTCCCGGCGACCCGCTCGCCGAGGTCGCCGACGAGGTCCGCGGGGTCCTGCGCGAGGCGGGCATCCCGGCCGACGTGCTCATCCGCCCCCGGCACTTCGTCTCCGTCCACCGGGTGGCCCGCAAACGCGGACAGCTGCGCGGCGCCGACTTCGGCCGGCTGCTGGTGCTGGTGAACGAGGACGCGGACTGCTACGGCGTCCTCGGCGAACTGCACACCTGCATGACACCGGTCGTCTCCGAGTTCAAGGACTTCATCGCCGTACCGAAGTTCAACCTTTACCAGTCCCTGCACACCGCCGTCGCCCGCGCCGACGGCCAGGTCGTCGAAGTCCTCATCCGCACCCACCAGATGCACAAGGTCGCCGAGGCCGGCGTCGTCGCCCTCGGCAATCCGTACGCCCCCGCCTCCGACGACCCCGCCGACGGCGAGCGCGCGGACCCGACCCGCCCCGGCTGGCTCTCCCGCCTCCTCGACTGGCAGCAGGCCGCTTCCGACCCCGACACCTTCTGGTCCACCCTGCGCGAGGACCTCGCCCAGGACCGGGAGATCACCGTCTTCCGCCCCGACGGCGGCGCCCTCGGCCTGCCCGAGGGCGCGAGCTGCGTGGACGCCGCGTACGCCCAGTACGGCGAGGACGCCCACGCCTGCATCGGCGCCCGGGTCAACGGCCGCCTGGCCACCCTCAGCACGGTCCTGCGCGACGGCGACACCGTCCAGCTGCTCATGGGCCAGGACCCGGCCTCCGAGCCCTCCCGGGAGTGGCTGGAGCACGCCCACACCCCCGCCGCCCGCATCGCCATCCAGCGCCGGCTGGCCGCGCGCCCCGGCGGCGCCGGCGCCGAGGACGGGCGGACGGGCGGGGACCTGGACCACGCCGCCGGGGCCGCTGCCACGGCGCGGGCCGAAGCGGCGCCCCCGCCCCGCGCCGACACCCCGGCGGGCGCGACACCGCCCCGCGCCACCGCCGCCGCGGACCGCACGCGGAGCACGGCGGCCGCCGCGGCCGCCGAGGGCCCTTCCGCGGCCCGCCCCCCGCGTGCCGACGTCCTCGCGGACCGGCCCGGGGCCGCCGTCCGGCTCGCCGGATGCTGTACGCCCGTGCCGCCGGACGAGATCACCGGGTTCGCCGTCCGGGGAGGCGTGGTGACCGTGCACCGCGTGGAGTGCGCCGCGGTGGCGCACATGACGAACCGGGGGCGCCCGGAGATCGGCGTGCGCTGGGGGGACACCGCCGAGTGCCGGGTCACCCTGGTCGCCGAATCGTTCGGCCGCCCCCACCTGCTCGCCGACCTCACCGAGGCGATCGCCCTGGAGGGAGCCGAGATCGTCTCCGCCACCGTCGAACCGCCCAGCCAGCAGCGGGTGCGCCACACCTACACCCTCCAGCTCCCCGACGCGGCCCACCTCCCCGCCCTGATGCGCGCCATGCGGGACGTGCCCGGGGTGTACGACGTGAGCAGGGCGCAGCACCAGGCGCCGGCCTCCTGAGGACGGCGTGTCCGGCCGACCCGTTCGGGTGGGCCGGACGCGCGTCGCCGCCGCGGGACGGTCCCGCCCTGGTAGCGGTGGTCCATGCTGCTCACCCCCCGTCAACGGCCCCGGCCGCCGCGCGGCCCCCGGCGCCGAGAAGCGGCCCTGCTGGCCTCCGCCCTCTCCGTCTGCCTCCTCGCCGCCGCGGCCCCGGCCGAACCCCTGGGCGTCGGCGACCGGCTCTACCCGTACCTCGGCAACCCGGGCTACGACGTGGCGTCGTACGACATCTCCCTCACCTACCCGGGCACCAACGACAAGCCGCTCGAGGCCGTCACCGCCATCGACGCCCGGACCACCGCCGACCTGGACCGCCTCAACCTCGACTTCGCGCACGGCACCGTGTGGTCCGTCGAGGTCGACGGGCGCCCCGCGGACTTCACCGGCGCCGGCGAGGACCTGGTGGTGACCCCGGCCGCCCCGCTGTCCCGGGGGGAGCGGACCCGGATCGTCGTGCGGCACACCAGCGATCCCGTCCCCGGAAAGGGCCAGGACGGCGGCTGGGTGCGCACCGCGGACGGTCTGGCCATGGCGAACCAGGCCGACGCCGCCCACCTGGTCTTCCCCTGCAACGACCACCCGTCCGACAAGGCGATGTTCACCTTCCGGATCACCGCCCCGAACGGCCACACCGCCGTCGCCAACGGCACGCGCGCCGCAGCGGACCGGACCGGCCGCACCACCACCTGGACCTACCGCACCGAGCACCCCATGGCCACCGAACTCGCCCAGGTGTCCATCGGCCGCTCCACCGTTGTGCGCCGCACCGGGCCGCACGGGCTGCCCCTGCGCGACGTCGTGCCCACCGCCGACCGCAAGGCCCTCGAACCGTGGCTCGCGAAGACGCCCGGACAGATCGCCTGGCTGGAGAGCAAGGTCGGCCGCTACCCGTTCGAGACCTACGGCGTGCTGATGGCACAGGCGTCCACGGGCTTCGAACTGGAGACACAGACCCTCTCGCTCTTCGAGAAGGGCCTGTTCACCGGGTCCGCCTACCCGGCCTGGTACGTCGAGTCGGTCATGGTGCACGAGCTGTCCCACCAGTGGTTCGGGGACAGCGTCACCCCGCGCGCCTGGTCCGACGTGTGGCTGAACGAGGGACACGCCACCTGGTACGAGGAGCTGTACGCCGAGGAGAAGGCGGACCGGCCCATGGAGGACCGGATGAAGGCCGCCTACGGCGCCTCCGACCGCTGGCGCGCGGACGGCGGCCCGCCGGCCCGGCCCAAGCCGCCGGCCCCCGGCCAGAAGATCGGCATCTTCCGGGCCAACGTCTACGACGGCGCCGCGCTCGTGCTGTACGCCCTGCGGCAGGAGATCGGCCGGCCCGCCTTCGAGCGGCTGGAACGGCTCTGGCTCCAGGAGCACCGGGACGCCACCGCCACCACCGCCGACTTCGTCCGGCTGGCCTCGGCCGTCGCCGGCCGCGACCTCGGCGGCTTCCTCGGGGACTGGCTGTACGGGGAGAGGACACCGCCGATGCCCGGCCACCCGGACTGGAAGCCGGCGGCGGCGGACAGGTCGACCCCGTCGCGCACGCCGCGCACGCCGCGGCAACCGGCCGGCTCCACCCCGCCGCGCACCCCGCGATAACCCGATGACGAGACGTGCCGTCCCGTGCGACCATCTACAGGGTCGGCGCACGAGGGGACACGGGAGGCGACACGGGAATCTCCCGGGGTACCCGTGCGTTGGACACCACGAGCGGTCACGGAGACCGCCCGGCCGACGCCGCAACGGCACTCTCATCGACGTAAGGATCCAATGACCTCCTCTTCATCCCCTTCCCAGGACACCAAGCGCCTCGCGCACGCCTATCCCGAGGGTCTTCGGGCCGATGCCCTGATGGAAGAGGACGTCGCCTGGAGCCACGAGATCGACGGCGAGCGGGACGGCGACCAGTTCGACCGCTCCGAGCGCGCGGCCCTGCGGCGCGTGGTGGGCCTGTCCACCGAGCTGGAGGACGTCACCGAGGTCGAGTACCGCCAGCTCCGCCTGGAGCGGGTCGTGCTCGTCGGGGTGTGGACCACCGGCACCGCGCAGGACGCCGAGAACTCCCTCGCGGAGCTGGCCGCCCTCGCCGAGACGGCGGGCGCGCTCGTGCTCGACGGCGTCATCCAGCGCCGGGACAAGCCCGACGCCGCCACCTACATCGGCTCGGGCAAGGCCGCCGAGCTGCGCGACATCGTCCTCGAGACCGGGGCGGACACCGTCATCTGCGACGGTGAGCTGAGCCCCGGCCAGCTGATCCAGCTGGAGGACGTCGTCAAGGTCAAGGTCATCGACCGTACGGCCCTGATCCTGGACATCTTCGCCCAGCACGCCAAGTCCCGCGAGGGCAAGGCCCAGGTCGCCCTGGCGCAGATGCAGTACATGCTGCCGCGGCTGCGCGGCTGGGGTCAGTCGCTGTCCCGGCAGATGGGCGGCGGTCGCGGTGGCCTCGCCACGCGTGGCCCCGGTGAGACCAAGATCGAGACGGACCGGCGCCGGATCCGCGAGAAGATGGCGAAGATGCGCCGGGAGATCGCGGAGATGAAGACCGGCCGCGAGGTCAAGCGCCAGGAGCGCCGGCGCAACAAGGTGCCCTCCGTGGCCATCGCCGGCTACACCAACGCCGGCAAGTCCTCCCTGCTCAACCGCCTCACCGGCGCCGGTGTCCTGGTCGAGAACGCCCTGTTCGCGACCCTGGACCCGACCGTCCGCCGCGCCGAGACGCCCAGCGGGCGCCTGTACACGCTGGCCGACACCGTCGGTTTCGTCCGGCACCTGCCGCACCACCTGGTCGAGGCCTTCCGCTCCACCATGGAGGAGGTCGGCGACTCCGACCTGATCCTGCACGTGGTGGACGGTTCGCACCCGAACCCGGAGGAGCAGCTCGCCGCCGTGCGCGAGGTGATCCGGGACGTCGGCGCCACCGGCGTGCCGGAGATCGTCGTGATCAACAAGGCGGACGCCGCCGACCCGCTGGTCCTGCAGCGGCTGCTGCGCATCGAGAAGCGCTCCATCGCCGTCTCGGCCCGCACCGGCCAGGGCATCGAGGAGCTGCTCGCCCTGATCGACGACGAGCTGCCCCGCCCGTCGGTCGAGATCGAGGCGCTCGTGCCGTACACGCACGGCAAGCTCGTCGCCCGCGCCCACACCGAGGGCGAGGTGATCTCCGAGGAGCACACCGCGGAGGGCACCCTGCTCAAGGTCCGGGTGCACGAGGAGCTCGCGGCGGACCTGGCACCGTACGCAGCGGTTCCCGCCGCCTGACCCACGGCAGCGCGGAGGCCCGCCACCCCGTCCGGGTGGCGGGCCTCCGCCGTGCTCAGGGGCCGGGGCTCACTGCCCGGCGAACTGCTTGCTCACCGACTCGTACACGCTCTTGGCCACGTCACCGAGCCGGGGGCCGGCCAGCCAGCCCGCGTTCACCGGACCGATGGACGTGTTGGACACCAGGGCCGGCTTGCCGTCGGCGCCCGTCTCCACCCAGCCGCCGCCGGAGGAGCCACCGGTCATGGTGCAGCCGATCCGGTACATCGTCGGGTCGGACTGGTCGATGGACAGCCGGCCCGGCTTGTCCTGGCACTGGTACAGCAGCTGACCGTCGTACGGCGCCGCCGCCGGGTACCCCTTCGCCGTGATGCTCTCGACCTTCGACACCGCCGGGGCGTCGAAGTCGACCGGCAGCGCACCGCCGACCGTCTCCTCCAGCGACTTGCCGGCGCTGCCCTGCTCCGGCGTCACATGGATGACGGCGAAGTCGTACGAGGCGCCGTTGCCGCCGGTCTGACCGCCTTCGTTGATCCACTGCTGCGAGGTCTTCGCCGCGTCGGCCCACCACACGCCGTACGGGGCGACCTCGGACCGGCCGGCGGTCTCCAGCGCGGCGGCCGACTTGCCCTGGTCGTTGTACGAGGGCACGAAGGCGATGTTGCGGTACCAGCCGCCCTTCTTGCCGGCGTGCACACAGTGCCCCGCCGTCCACACGAGGTTGGACTTGCCCGGGTGCGCCGGGTCCGTCACGACCGTCGCCGAGCAGACCATGGTGCCGTCGGGGGCGTCGAAGAGCAGCTTGCCCGAGGTGGCCGCCTGCGCGTGGTACGGCGGTGTCACGGCCTGCGCCTTCACCGGCGGCGGCGTCGGGTCCGTCACGCCCTGGTCACCGGTGATGTCGTTGTCGTCGACGCCCCTGTCCGGGTCGTCGGCGTCCCGCATCCGGTCCGGGTCCCACAGCCCCTTGATGATCGGGTTGATGAAGTCGTTGGCCTCGCGCAGCCAGTCCTCCCTGTCCCAGTTCTTCCAGGCGCCGTTCTTCCACTTGTCGACGTCGATCCCGTGGTCCTTCAACCTCCGCCTGAGGTCGTCCGAGATCCTGATCTTTCCGTCGCCGGTGCCGCCCGCGGTCGCGGTGGCGCTCGGCGTGCCGTCGGCGTTGTCGTCACCGTCGCCGCTGCAGGCGGTGGCGGTCATCGCCAGCGCCGAGACGAGGGCGACCGCCGTCAGCGCGCGGGAGGCGCGGCCTGGGCCCCTCCCTCGCCGGACGGTGAACGACGGCCGTATGGATCGCATGCTTGTGACTCCCCCTGCTGTGAAGGAACTCGGCGCTCGGACGCGTCACCGGCACGCCACCCAGAGGGAGTTCGTGCCGGCCCCACGTCTTTCTGGGACGGCATCACACCCTATGCGCTCGCTGCGGGGGAGTTCCGACGGAACGGCAACGGTTTCGCTACGAGCTGCCTGACCTGCTCCTCTTCCGACCCGGTGGCGTCACCTGGACCGTCCGCCAAGGCATCGGCGCGGCCTGCCCACCGCCGGACCGCACATGACGGGTCGCCGTGTCTCGCGTCCCGGCGGACGGCCGCCTCGGATCCACCGGGCCGGGCGCATGCCGCACGGTTCGGATCAGGGGACGCGCGCGGGGGACGGCCGCGGATCCGCCCACCGAGTCCCTGCGCCACGTGCCGTCCCGTCCCGCGCCTGCCGAGACGCGGCGGCGCCTCCTTCCCTCGACCGGCGTCCCCCGCGTGCACGCAAGGGCCTCGCCCTCTTCGGCACCGTCGCTGCACGGTTCTGACGGGCGCCTGCACGGGGCAGCACCCCGAGGCGACACGCGGACCGGCGGACCGGCCGCACCGGGCTCGGCCGACGCCGCCCCGGCCCCCTCGGGGGAGGGCAAGGCGGACCAGGAGGACACCCCCGCGACGGGCCAACCGCGCCCCGAACGCGGGTGCGAGGACTGAGCCCACCGCCCGGTGTCCTGCGCGGCCCGGCCCGCACGGCCGCACACCGGCCCGCGTACAGACGGACGGCCGCCGCGCGCAACGGCCCCGCCGGCGCCCTGGCCGCGACGCGGGAACGGTCCCGCCGCGGCAACGATTCCGGCAACACCCGTAACCCGGTGGGCAGTCCGCGGTTGTTAGCGGTGGGGCCTGCTGCCTGTGCCCGGTCCCGCGGATCAACTCGCCTCTGGAGAAGCGGGAGGACAGTGAGCGGTGGCCGTGACCGAGTCGGTGGCTGAAGGGGCGTCCGGGGAAGAGCGTGCCGCGCACGAGGCGATCCTGCGACGCCAGTCGGCGCGTGAGTCCTCGGCGCGCACCTATGCCCGCGCCCTGCCCATCGTGCCCGTCCGGGCGCGAGGGCTCACCATCGAGGGCGCCGACGGCCGCCGGTACCTGGACTGCCTCTCCGGGGCCGGCACCCTCGCCCTCGGCCACAACCACCCCGTCGTGCTGGAAGCCGTCCGCCGGGTCCTCGACTCCGGCGCCCCCCTCTCCGTCCTCGATCTGGCGACCCCCGTCAAGGACGCCTTCATCACCGAGCTGTTCCGCACCCTCCCGCCGGGTCTGGCCGACCGTGCCCGCGTCCAGTTCTGCGGCCCCGCCGGCACCGACGCCGTCGAGGCCGCCTGCACACTGGTCCGCACCGCGACCGGCCGCACCGGCCTCCTCGCCTTCACCGGCGCCTACCACGGCATGACCGCCGGCGCCCTGGCAGCGTCCGGCGGCGCCCGGGACGTCCGCGTGGCCCGCCTGCCCTACCCGCAGGACTACCGCTGCCCCTTCGGCGTCGGCGGGCCGCGGGGCGCCGAACTCGCCGCCCGCCTCACCGAGTCCCTCCTCGACGACCCCAAGTCCGGCGTCCCCCTGCCCGCCGGGATGATCCTCGAACCCGTCCAGGGCGAGGGCGGGGTGATCCCCGCACCGGACGACTGGCTGCGCCGCATGCGCCGGCTCACGGCGGACCGGTCCATCCCGCTGATCGCCGACGAGATCCAGACCGGGGTCGGCCGCACGGGCGCCTTCTGGGCCGTCGACCACAGCGGCGTCACCCCCGACGTCATGGTCCTGTCCAAGGCCATCGGCGGCAGCCTGCCCCTGGCCGTGATCGTCTACCGCGACGATCTCGACGTCTGGCAACCCGGCGCCCACGCCGGCACGTTCCGCGGCAACCAGCTCGCCATGGCCGCGGGCGCAGCCACCCTCGCCTACGTCCGCGAGAACGACCTCGCCGGCCGAGCCGCCGCCCTCGGCTCCCGCATGCTGACGCAACTGCGACGCCTCGCCGACGACTTCGACTGCGTGGGCGATGTACGAGGGCGCGGACTCATGATCGGGCTGGAACTGGTCGACCCGGAAGCCGACGCAGCCGCCCCGCACGCGGGATCGGCCGCCGGCCTCGGCCGCCCCGCACCGCCCGGACAGCGAACCGCCCGCGCCCCGCGCCCCACCGCACCCGAACTCGCCGCCGCCGTACAGCAGGAGTGCCTCCAGCGCGGCCTCATCGTCGAACTGGGCGGCCGCCACGCCTCCGTGGTCCGGCTGCTGCCACCGCTGACGATCAGCGACGAACAGGCGACGGCCGTACTCGACCGCCTGGCCGACGCCGTGGCAGCCGCGGCACGCCGGCACCAGCCCCACGGCCCACGCGACGAGGCCCACGGCCCAGGCCACCGACGAGTCCACGGCCCCGCCCGACGACCGGGCTGAGCACCGCGGCCGCCCCGCCGGACCCCCGCCGACGGCACCAGCCCTCAGAACGCCGCACCACCTCGTCTCCACCCGCCCCCTTCCCGGGCATCCGGCCGGCGCCCACCGCCGGCGACAACCGCACAGCCGCCTCGTTCACGCCCCGCTCTCCCCGCTCCCCGGTCCGCCCGTCACCTCCCGGCACCACCGGACCGGGGCGCGGCGGCCGAGCGGACCGACCGAGCCGGCGCCACCTCCCCAGCCCCGAGGAGCCGTCATGAACGCCACGCCCCCGCCCGACGGCCGCTCCGGCGCCCCCGACGACCCCAAAGGCTCCGGCGCCCCCGCCTCACCCGTACCGCTCACCGAGGCGGTCCCCCAGCAGAAGAGGCGGGACGCGGACCTGACGCGGCGGACCGTGCCCGGCGCCGACCCCCTGGAGGACCCCGACCCGCGCAGCGCGGCCCAGGCCGCCGCCGTGGAGAACCTCCTGCGCTGCTGGACCCGCGAGACCGGAGTCACCGCCCCGACGACCGGCAGCCTCCGCATCCCGCTGCCCGCCAGCGGCACCACCCTGATCGCACCGGTCCGCTACTGGTCCCCGACGGGCTGGCACCGTTTCGGCCGGCCGCGCTTCACCGACGCCCCCGACACCGCACCGCCCGTCGACGCCGTCACCCTCGCGGCCATGCTCGTCAGGGAACGAGCCGGCGACACGGACAGCACCCCCCGCCCCTGCGACCCGGCCGCCGTCGGCCCCTGCGACCCGGCCGCCGTCGGCCCCTGCGACCCGGCCGCCGTCAGCCCCTGCGACGGCGGCGACCTCGTGTCCAGGGTCGCCGACTCCGTCCGCCGCACCGAAGCCTTCATCCGCCACCGCCGTGACCACCCCGCCGACATCCCCGACCTCTTCCTCAGCGCCGAACAGGCCCTCCTCCTCGGACACCCGCTGCACCCGGCGCCCAAGAGCCGGGAGGGCCTGACCGAGGCCGAAGCCGACCGGTACTCACCCGAACTGCGCGGTTCCTTCCCCCTCCACTGGCTGGCCGTCGCCCCCTCCCTCCTCACGGCAGACTCGGCCTGGACCGAGCGCGGCCGGCCCGTGCCCGCCGCCCACCTCACCCGACGCCTCGCCGGATCGGAACCGCCGCTGCCCGACGGACACACCGTCCTGCCCCTGCACCCCTGGCAGGCGCGCGAGGTACGGCACCGCCCCTCCGTCGCCGCGCTGCTCGACGCCGGACTCCTGCGCGACCTCGGCCCCTCGGGCCCTGTCTGGCACCCCACCTCCTCGGTACGCACCGTCCACCGGACCGGCGCACCCGCGATGCTCAAACTGTCGCTGGGCCTGCGCATCACCAACTCGCGCAGGGAGAACCTGCGCAAGGAACTCCACCGCGGAGTCGAGGTGCACCGCCTGCTGCGCACCGGCCTCGCCCGGCGGTGGCAGGCCGCACACCCCGGCTTCGACATCGTCCGCGACCCGGCCTGGCTCGCCGTCGACGACCCGGACGGCCGGCCCGTGCCGGGACTCGACGTGGTCGTCCGGCACAACCCGTTCACCCCGGCCGACGACGTCGCCTGCGTCGCCGGACTGGTCTCGCCCCGGCCCTTCGCCGACCCGAACGCGACTGCCTCGCCGACGGGAACCGCGCCGCTGCGGTCCCGGCTGGACCGGCTCGTGGCACGGCTCGCGGCCCGCACCGGGCGGCCTGTCGGCGCGGTCGCCGCGGAGTGGTTCCTGCGGTACCTGGAGCAGGTCGTCCGGCCCGTGCTCTGGCTGGACGGCGAGGCCGGCATCGCCCTCGAAGCCCACCAGCAGAACACACTGGTCCTGCTGGACCGCGACGGCTGGCCCACCGGCGGCCGCTACCGCGACAACCAGGGCTACTACTTCCGCGAGTCCCGGCGAGCCGAACTGGACGCCCGGCTGCCCGGCATCGGCGAGCGCAGCGACACCTTCGTCCCCGACGAGGTCACCGACGAACGCTTCGCCTACTACCTCGCCGTCAACAACGTGCTCGGCCTCATCGGCGCGTTCGGCTCCCAGCGCCTCGCCGACGAGCGACTGCTCCTCGCGGCCTTCCGCCGCTTCCTCAGCGACCTCGCCTCGGGGCCCGCCCCACTGCGCTCCTCCCTGCCCGGCCGCCTGCTCGACTCACCCGTCCTGCGCTGCAAGGCCAACCTCTTGACCCGGCTGCACGGCCTCGACGAACTCGTCGGCCCGGTCGACACCCAGTCCGTCTACGTCACCATCGCCAACCCCCTCCATCCGTGAGCCCGGCACCCGGCGCACCGCCCGCGCCGGCCCACGTGCCGGGCGAGCCGCACCGTCTCCCCGCACCTGCGAGGAACATGACCCGCCCCCCTCCCTGTAAGGAGCGCACCGTGCCTCCCATCGACGCGAGCGCCGGAACCGGCCCCGCCCCTGCCCAGCCGGGCCGCGCAGACCCCCGAGCGGACATCGCACACCCCCGGTACTCGCCCTACCGCGACTTCACCGCCGAGGACGACGACGCGGACAGCGAGGACACCCTGGACCTGCGCCTGCCCGACGAGTTCATCACCCTCCGCGCCGCCATGACGGCCGCCCTCCTCGACCGAATCGCCACCTGGGGTCCGGTCGCGACCCCGGTCGGTGCTTTCCGTCTGGTGCCCGTACGCATCCAGCAGGACCTGCCCCTCGTCCACCGCTGGATGAACGACCCCGCCGTGGACCGGTTCTGGGACCTCGCCGGCCCCCCGGACCGGACGGAAACCCATCTGCGGGCCCAGCTGGAGGGCGACGGACGCAGCGTGCCGTGTCTCGGCCAGCTCGACGGCACCCCCATGAGCTACTGGGAGATCTACCGGGCAGATCTGGACCCGCTGGCCCGCCACTACCCGGCCCGTCCGCACGACACCGGTATCCACCTCCTCGTCGGGGACGCCGCCGACCGGGGACGGGGCCTGGGAACCGCCCTGCTCCGAGCCGTGGCCGGCCTGATCCTCGACCGGCGTCCCGCCTGCGCACGCGTCGTGGCGGAACCCGATCTCCGCAACACCCCCTCCGTGTCCGCGTTCCTGAGCGCCGGCTTCCGGTTCGAGGCCGAGATCTCGCTGCCCGCGAAGCGGGCCGCTCTCATGATCCGGGACCGGGTCCCGCGCCATGCGTCGTAGCGACTGGTGATCGGGCGCTCACAGTGAGATACGAACGGCGGTCCGACGGTGTTCCCGCGACCGGAGAAAAATCCCGGGGAAGCGTCCTGCCGCAGGAACGGCCGTGGGAACAAGGCGCTTCGGCCACCGGACCCGGCGCCCGGCACCCGGCCGGAATCGCCGCAGCACCCGGCGCGCCGGGCCCGCCGCTCTCCGGTGCGCCGGAGCCCCGTGGCTTCCACCCGGCCCGATCCCGCGCCCCGGTCCCCGCGGGCCGCTCACCCGTCCACCATCAGCCGGTCCCACCCACCCCGTCCAAGGAGCCCCGGTCGTGAACCCGCCGCCCGTCCCCGCCGCGACCCCCCGTTTGTCAGTGCAGGGCCGTAGGGTGGTCGGGCTATGACGAAGCCCTCACTCCCCGATCTCCTCCATGCCGCTGTCGCTGCCGTAAGCGGTACGGAGCGCCCCGGCCAGGTCACCATGGCCGAAGCGGTCGCCGAGGCGATCGACGACGGATCCCACCTGCTGGTCCAGGCCGGCACCGGCACCGGAAAGTCGCTGGGCTATCTCGTGCCCGCGCTCGCGCACGGAGAACGGGTGGTGATCGCGACGGCCACCCTCGCCCTGCAGCGCCAGCTGGTGGAGCGCGACCTGCCGCGCACCGTGGACGCCCTGCACCCCCTCCTGCGCCGCCGCCCGGAGTTCGCCATGCTCAAGGGCCGGTCGAACTACCTGTGCCTGCACCGCCTGCACGAAGGCATGCCGCAGGACGAGGAGGACGGTCTCTTCGACCAGTTCGAGGCCGCCGCGCCCACCAGCAGACTCGGCCAGGACCTGCTGCGGCTGCGGGACTGGGCGGACGAGACCGAGAGCGGTGACCGGGACGATCTCACCCCGGGTGTCTCGGACCGCGCCTGGGCGCAGGTGTCGGTGTCCTCACGGGAGTGCCTGGGCGCGTCGAAGTGCGCGTACGGCGCCGAGTGCTTCGCGGAGACGGCCCGTGAGCGGGCCAAGCTCGCCGAAGTCGTGGTCACCAACCACGCCCTGCTGGCCATCGACGCCATCGAGGGCGCCCCGGTGCTGCCCCAGCACGAGGTGCTGATCGTGGACGAAGCGCATGAGCTCGTCTCGCGGGTCACCGGCGTCGCCACGGGCGAGCTCACGCCCGGCCAGGTCAACCGGGCCGTGCGGCGCGCCGCCAAGCTGGTCGACGAGAAGTCCGCCGACCAGCTCCAGACCGCCGCCGAGGGCTTCGAGCGGCTGATGGAGCTGGCGCTGCCGGGCCGCCTGGAGGAGATCCCGGAGGACCTCGGGTACGCCCTCATGGCGCTGCGGGACGCCGCCCGTACGGTCGTCTCGGCGATCGGAGCGACGCGTGACAAGTCCGTGCAGGACGAGGACGCCGTCCGCAAGCAGGCGCTGGCCTCCGTGGAGACGGTGCACGACGTGGCGGAGCGTGTCCTGAACGGCTCGGAGTGGGACGTCGTCTGGTACGAGCGGCACGACCGCTTCGGCGCCTCCCTCAGGATCGCCCCCATGTCGGTGTCGGGCCTCCTGCGGGAGAAGCTCTTCGCGGACCGTACCGTCGTCCTCACCTCGGCGACGCTCAAACTGGGCGGCGACTTCAACGGAATCGGTGCATCACTGGGACTCGGCCCGGAGGGCGCGGAAGGCGAGGACCTGCCGCAGTGGAAGGGCGTCGACGTCGGCTCGCCCTTCGACTACCGCAGACAGGGCATCCTGTACGTCGCCAAGCACCTGGCCCGTCCCGCGCGTGACGGCGAGCGGTCCGACATGCTGGACGAGCTGACCGAGCTGATCAAGGCGGCCGGCGGTCGTACGCTCGGGCTGTTCTCCTCCATGCGGGCCGCCCAGCTCGCGGCGGAGGAGCTGCGCTCCCGGATCCCGGAGTTCCCGATCCTGCTGCAGGGTGAGGAGACCCTCGGCGAACTGATCAAGAACTTCGCGGCCGATCCCCGGACCTGCCTGTTCGGCACGCTGTCGCTGTGGCAGGGCGTCGACGTCCCGGGCCCGAGCTGCCAGCTGGTCGTCATGGACAAGATTCCGTTCCCGCGTCCCGACGACCCGTTGATGAGCGCGCGGCAGAAGGCGGTGGAGGAAGCAGGGGGCAACGGTTTCATGGCGGTGGCCGCGACCCATGCCGCTCTGCTCATGGCGCAGGGCGCCGGCCGTCTCGTCCGGGCGTCCGGCGACCGGGGCGTGGTCGCCGTACTGGATCAGCGGCTGGCCACCGCGCGGTACGGCGGCTACATCAAGGCCTCGCTGCCGGACTTCTGGTACACCACGGACCGTGACCAGGTACGCAGATCGCTCGCGGCGATCGACGCGGCGGCGAAGCAGGCGGAGGCCCGGGCGGACACGCAGGACGGCACGCGGTGAGCGAGGGCGAGACGATCGCGGGGATCGCGGGGCCGGCCTGACCGGCGCCGGTCAGGCCACGCCCGGCGCCGGGGGTCTCGAACGGCCACCCGGACATACGCAGGACCCCGGAACCGGCGCAGGGGTTCCGGGGCCCGGTCAGGGAGCGAGCGGGGGCGGGCCCGCCCGGAGCGGCTGTCAGACGCGCCGCAGTACCGCGACGACCTTGCCCAGAATGGTCGCGTCGTCGCCGGGGATCGGCTCGTAGGCGGCATTGTGGGGGAGGAGCCATACGTGGCCGTCCTCGCGCTTGAAGCGCTTGACGGTGGCTTCGCCGTCGAGCATGGCGGCGACGATGTCGCCGTTCTCGGCGACCGGCTGGCGGCGCACGGTGACCCAGTCGCCGTCGCAGATCGCGGCCTCGATCATGGAGTCGCCGACGACCTTCAGGACGAACAGTTCGCCGTCGCCGACGAGCTGCCGGGGGAGGGGGAAGACGTCCTCGACGGACTCCTCCGCGAGGATCGGGCCGCCGGCGGCGATGCGCCCGACCAGGGGGACGTACGACGCGGCGGGCTTGCCCGCGGTGTCCGTGGGCTGCACGGTCACGGTCTGGTCGGAGCCGCGCACCTCGTACGCGCGCGGGCGGTGCGGGTCACGGCGCAGGAAGCCCTTGCGCTCCAGCGCCATCAGCTGATGGGCGACGGAGGACGTGCTGGAGAGGCCGACGGCCTGCCCGATCTCCCGCATGGACGGTGGGTAGCCGCGCCGCTGCACCGAGTCCCTGATGACCTCGATCACCCGGCGCTGCCGGTCGGTCAGTCCGGAGCTGTCCGCCCGGATGCCTGGAGGTCGGCCCGGCAGGGAGCGCTTGTGTCCCTCGGCATTCGTGGCTTCGTTCATCGCGTGTACCGGCTCGACTCGGCCCAGGGAGCGGTCCTGGGCGGTGATGGTGGCACTGTCTGCGGTGGTGGTCACGTCGGCCCCTCTCGATGGTCTCCCTGCTGCACAACGGTAGTTGCTTTCGAAAGGTTGCGCCAAACACACGTTCGAGTGAAAAAGCGAATTTTCCCTGGCGTGACCATGTGTCTGGGTGTATGGCTCACGTGACGCCCAGCGGGCAAAAGCCCCCATTGCTGTACTCTTCACCGCCGGGGTCGCCGACCCTGCGGGCCGGGGCCCCCAAGTGTGCCATCCGGAATCCCGCGGTCCGGGATGCGGGGTCCATTCCGCCGGAGTGCCGCGTGCATCTCCCCGCGGCGCCCGCGCCGCTTTCGCCGGTGCCGCCGCGGCACGGCCGCGCACGTGTCCGCTGCCGGCCTCCCGGGCGCCCCGTGCCGCCTTTCCGCCCCGACACGCCTTTCCGCCTCGGTGTATGAGCCGATCCCCACATGTAGTGGTTGGATGGCTACAGCGGCCCAGAAGTTGTGGTCCCCCCGGTCGGAGACGGCTTCTCGATCGCCTATGCTTGGGGCTGCTTCGGCGGGGCCTCTGGGTCCGACGATGCTGTTGAGTCTGCTGTGAGGAGGGTTGGAGATCATGCATTGCCCCTTCTGCAGGCACCCCGACAGCCGCGTGGTCGACAGTCGTACGACCGATGACGGCACGTCGATCCGCAGGCGCCGCCAGTGCCCCGACTGCTCCCGTCGCTTCACGACCGTGGAGACGTGTTCGCTGATGGTGGTCAAGCGGTCCGGAGTGACCGAGCCGTTCAGCCGCACCAAGGTCATCAATGGTGTGCGCAAGGCGTGCCAGGGGCGTCCTGTCACCGAGGACGCGCTCGCCCAGCTCGGCCAGCGGGTCGAGGAGGCGGTGCGCGCGACCGGGAGTGCCGAGCTGACCACCCACGACGTGGGGCTGGCCATACTCGGCCCGCTGCAGGAGCTCGACCTCGTGGCCTATCTGCGGTTCGCGTCCGTCTACCGGGCGTTCGACTCGCTCGACGACTTCGAGGCCGCCATCGCGGAGCTCAGGGAGGCGACGCGAGGCCCTGCCGCGGACGACGAAGGCGCGGGAGCGGGGAGCGAGGAAGACGGCCGCGGGCCCGGCGGGACCACTCAGGTCCCGCCGCCCGCCCACGCCGCCGACTGACCGGCGGGCCGGAGACCGGGGGAGACCCGGCTTCCGGCCGGGAGGCGGCGGACGAAGACCTGTCGCGGACGGCAGCTGAGGGCGCCCGCGACACACGACAGAAAACGTGCCCAAGGGAACAAAGGGGCACTTCAGGGCGTTTTGCCCGTACAGGGAGGCGGCATGACAGAGACGGCGAGCGGTCCGGCACGAGGTTCCCGAGCCAAGGGCGCGAAGGCGGGCAACAAGGGGCTGCACATCGAGCGCATCCACACCACCCCCGGCGTACACCCGTACGACGAGGTGACCTGGGAGCGCCGTGACGTCGTCATGACCAACTGGCGCGACGGCTCGGTCAACTTCGAGCAGCGTGGCGTCGAGTTCCCCGACTTCTGGTCGGTGAACGCGGTCAACATCGTCACCAGCAAGTACTTCCGCGGTGCCGTCGGCACACCGCAGCGCGAGACCAGCCTCAAGCAGCTGATCGACCGCATCGTGAAGACGTACCGGAAGGCCGGTGAGGACTACAAGTACTTCGCCTCGCCCGCCGACGCCGAGATCTTCGAGCACGAGCTGGCGTACGCCCTCCTGCACCAGATCTTCAGCTTCAACAGCCCCGTCTGGTTCAACGTCGGCACCCCGCAGCCCCAGCAGGTCTCCGCCTGCTTCATCCTGTCCGTCGACGACTCCATGGAGTCGATCCTCGACTGGTACAAGGAAGAGGGCATGATCTTCAAGGGCGGCTCCGGAGCCGGCCTGAACCTCTCCCGCATCCGCTCCTCCAAGGAACTGCTGTCCTCCGGCGGCAACGCCTCCGGCCCGGTCTCCTTCATGCGCGGCGCCGACGCCTCCGCCGGCACCATCAAGTCCGGTGGCGCCACCCGCCGCGCCGCCAAGATGGTCGTGCTCGACGTCGACCACCCCGACATCGAGGACTTCATCGAGACCAAGGTCAAGGAGGAGGAGAAGATCCGCGTCCTGCGCGACGCGGGCTTCGACATGGACCTGGGCGGCGACGACATCACCTCCGTCCAGTACCAGAACGCCAACAACTCGGTCCGGGTGAACGACGAGTTCATGAAGGCGGTCGAGGAGGGCGGCAAGTTCGGGCTGCGTGCCCGGATGACCGGGGAGGTCATCGAGGAGGTCGACGCCAAGGCGCTCTTCCGCAAGATCGCCGAGGCCGCCTGGGCCTGCGCCGACCCGGGCATCCAGTACGACGACACCATCAACAACTGGCACACCTGCCCCGAGTCCGGCCGGATCACCGCGTCGAACCCGTGCAGCGAGTACATGCACCTGGACAACACGTCCTGCAACCTGGCCTCGCTGAACCTGATGAAGTTCCTGAAGGACGACGGCAAGGGCAACCAGTCCTTCGAGACCGAGCGCTTCCAGAAGGTCGTCGAGCTGGTCATCACCGCGATGGACATCTCGATCTGCTTCGCGGACTTCCCGACCCAGAAGATCGGCGAGAACACGCGCGCCTTCCGCCAGCTGGGCATCGGCTACGCCAACCTCGGCGCCCTGCTGATGGCCACCGGCCACGCGTACGACTCCGACGGCGGCCGCGCCCTGGCCGGCGCCATCACCTCCCTGATGACGGGCACGGCCTACCGCCGGTCCGCCGAGCTCGCCGCGGTCGTCGGCCCGTACGACGGCTACGCCCGCAACGCCGACGCCCACAACCGCGTCATGAAGCAGCACGCCGACGCCAACGGCAAGGCCGTCCGCATGGACGACCTGGACACCCCGGTGTGGGCCGCCGCCACGGAGGCCTGGCAGGACGTGCTGCGCCTCGGCGAGAAGAACGGCTTCCGTAACTCCCAGGCGTCCGTCCTCGCCCCCACCGGCACCATCGGTCTCGCGATGTCCTGCGACACCACCGGCGTCGAGCCCGACCTGGCGCTCGTGAAGTTCAAGAAGCTGGTCGGCGGCGGCTCGATGCAGATCGTCAACGGCACCGTTCCGCAGGCCCTGCGCCGCCTGGGCTACCAGGAGGAGCAGATCGAGGCGATCGTCGCCCACATCGCCGAGCACGGCAACGTGATCGACGCTCCCGGCCTCAAGCACGAGCACTACGAGGTGTTCGACTGCGCCATGGGCGAGCGCGCCATCTCCCCGATGGGCCACGTCCGCATGATGGCCGCGATCCAGCCCTGGATCTCCGGCGCCATCTCCAAGACGGTCAACATGCCGGAGACGGCGACCGTCGAGGAGGTCGAGGAGATCTACTTCGAGGCCTGGAAGCTCGGCGTCAAGGCGCTGGCCATCTACCGCGACAACTGCAAGGTCGGCCAGCCGCTCTCCGCCAAGAAGAAGGAGACCGAGGAGAAGAAGGCCGAGGAGGCTCCGGCCGCCGAGCCCAAGGTCGAGAAGGTCGTCGAGTACCGCCCGGTCCGCAAGCGCCTGCCCAAGGGCCGTCCCGGCATCACCACGTCCTTCACGGTCGGTGGCGCCGAGGGCTACATGACCGCCAATTCCTACCCGGACGACGGTCTCGGCGAGGTGTTCCTGAAGATGTCGAAGCAGGGTTCGACCCTCGCGGGCATGATGGACGCCTTCTCCATCGCCGTCTCCGTCGGCCTCCAGTACGGCGTGCCCCTGGAGACGTACGTCTCGAAGTTCACCAACATGCGCTTCGAGCCGGCCGGCATGACGGACGACCCGGACGTGCGGATGGCGCAGTCGATCGTCGACTACATCTTCCGCCGCCTGGCGCTGGACTTCCTGCCGTTCGAGACCCGCTCCGCGCTCGGCATCCACTCCGCCGAGGAGCGTCAGCGTCACCTGGAGACCGGTAGCTACGAGCCGGCCGAGGACGAGGTGGACGTCGAGGGCCTGGCCCAGTCGGCGCCGCGCACCCAGGAGCTGAAGGCCGTCGCCACCCCGAAGGCCGAATCCGAGGCGGCCAAGCCCGCCCCGAAGCAGGCCCACACCAGCGCCGAGCTGGTGGAGATGCAGCTGGGCATCCAGGCCGACGCCCCGCTGTGCTTCTCCTGCGGTACGAAGATGCAGCGGGCCGGCTCCTGCTACATCTGCGAGGGCTGCGGTTCCACCAGCGGCTGCAGCTGATCCGGGCGTCACCGTGCCGAGCGCTCCCTCGGCACACCCGGTGACCAGCACGTAGTCCCTGACGGGAGGGGCGCCGGCCGGAGTGCCGGCGCCCCTCTTGTTCCCTGTCGCCGGTGCGAGCGACCGGCAGGGGCCCGCGTCCCCCGCATCGCCGGGGCGCGCCGAGGTGAGGGCGCCGGCTGCGGACGGCGCCCCTCACCTTCCCGCCACGTCGGTCAGGGCCGGCGCGCCCTTCCCATGACGCGGGTGAACGTCGCGGGATCCTCGTCGAAGCCGTGGACGCCCGGGCGGAACGTCCACTCGCCGGATTCGTCCCGCACGAACTCCGCGACGGTGGCGGCCGTCGCCCCGAGGACCGAGCCGAAGTCGTCCTCGGCCAGCACGGTGTAGCCCTCCCGGATGCGCAGAGCCGGGTTCAGCACGCCGTCGAACGTCCGGGGCCCCGACCGCTGCTGGATGACGACGCCCACCACCACGCGCGCGTACCGCGTGTCGAGCCGTTCGAGTTCGAGGGTCATGACCTCGTCCCAGCCGAAGCCCTTGCCGTCCGTGCTGTCACGGTCGAGGAAGATCGTGCCGTCCGGCGAGCGGCTGTCGAAATGCACCAGATAGGCCGGAGCGCCGTACGCGTCGTCCGACGCGAAGGTGGCGGCGACGACATCGAGGTCGGTCGGCGGCCGACCTGCCGGACTGGGGTCCCACTTGAGCGCGACCTCGACCTTGCGGATTCCCTTGCTGAAGCCGGTCACCAGGCCTTCCCTTCCCCCTGCGGCTCGCTCGCCCCAACTCCCGTGAGTCCGAGGCACCTTGCCCATCGTGCCACGCGCACGGGGGCGTGTGTGCGGGCGATCTCCCCTGGAGCGTGACCGGCGCCACGCCCGGTGGCCTTACGATGGCGCGGTGCTGGTCAAGTGGATTCGCTGCACCGTGGTGGACCGAAGGGGTTTCGAGCGGGGGCAGCGGAAATGGGCGGGGCTTCTGGGGGAGCCGGGTTTTCGGGGACAGGGCGGGGGCTGGAGCCGGCAGCGGCCGGGAGTGGCGCACATCTTCGCCTTCTGGGAGAGCCGCGCCTTCTACGACTCCTTCATGGCCCGCTCCCATGACCGCCTGGCCGCCGCCCAGTCCGGCACCTTCAAGGACGCGCAGGTCAAGCTGTTCGAGTACCGGTTCGACGTGAAGACGGGCTTCGAGCCGCGCTTCACCGACGCCGATCTGATCAGGGTGGCCCTGTGCCGGGTCCACGAGGAGCGCGTCGAGCACTTCACCCTCATGCAGGAGAAGGTCTGGAACCCCGCGATGGCGGGATCACCCGGCATGATCCGCGGCATGTTCGCCGAGGCGCCCGAGCACGAGTTCATGATCCTCTCGATGTGGCGGTCGGCGGCCGAGCACGGGAAGTACCGCACCGAGCGGGTGGAGCGGCTGGCCCTGCGGGCCCAGACCGAGGCGGACATCGCGGCCCTCACCGGCGACATAGTCGAGCTCGAGCCGTTGTGGACGGTCTGAGGACCCACGGGTCGGTTCGACGTCCGGACGCACTGCTCGGAGGCGGGGCGGGGGCGCCGGCCGGCACGGTCCCGGACCCGGGGCGCGTGTGACGTACGCCGTATGGAGCCGGTACGAGTGCCCTCCTCTGCGCCGTTCGATCTAGGGTTTCGGCATGGCACGACCACGGCGCATCGTCCTTGTCCGGCACGGCGAGTCAACGGGCAACGTCGACGACTCCGTGTACGAACGCGAGCCCGACCACTCCCTCGCGCTGACCGAGCGTGGCCGGCGGCAGGCGGAGGAGACCGGAGCGCGGCTGCGGGAACTGTTCGGCCGGGAGCGCGTGAGCGTGTACGTCTCCCCGTACCGCCGTACGCACGAGACGCTCCGCGCCTTCCACCTCGACCCCGGCCTCATACGCGTCCGCGAGGAGCCCAGGCTGCGCGAGCAGGACTGGGGCAACTGGCAGGACCGCGACGACGTGCGGCTGCAGAAGGCCTACCGCGACGCCTACGGCCACTTCTTCTTCCGCTTCCCGCAGGGCGAGTCCGGCGCCGACGTCTACGACCGGGTCGGCGGCTTCCTGGAGAGCCTGTTCCGCAGCTTCGAGGCCCCCGACCATCCGCCGAACGTCCTCCTCGTGACGCACGGGCTCGCGATGCGCCTGTTCTGCATGCGCTGGTTCCACTGGACGGTCGCGGAGTTCGAGTCGCTGTCCAACCCGGGGAACGCCGAGATGCGGATGCTCGTTCTCGGAGAGAACGGCAAGTACACGCTCGACCGGCCCTTCGAGCGCTGGCGGGAGCCGGTGCCGTACTGGGTCACCGGATAGAGTGGCGGACCGATGACCGCTGACTCCTCTGTCTCCGGGCGCCTGGAGCGCGCCCTGGCGAGCCTGCGCGGACTGGCCGTGGGGGACGCGCTGGGTTCCCAGTTCTTCGTCCCCGTGCACCATCCCCTGCTCAAGCGCCGGGAGCTGCCCGCGGGCCCCTGGCAGTGGACCGACGACACCGAGATGGCCTGCTCCGTGGTGGCCGTTCTCGCCGCCCACCAGCGCATCGACCAGGACGCACTGGCCCGCTCCTTCGCCGGGCACCACGACGCCGACCGCGGCTACGGCGCCGCCGTCAGCCGCCTGCTGCGTCTGGTGCGGGAAGGGGAGGACTGGCGCGAGCTGGCCGCCGGACTCTTCAACGGACAGGGCTCCTGGGGCAACGGAGCGGCCATGCGGATCGCCCCCCTGGGGGCCTGGTACGCGGACGATCCCGAGCAGGCGGCCCACCAGGCGGAGATCTCCGCCTATCCCACCCACCAGCATCGGGAGGCCGTGGCCGGCGCGGTGGCCGTGGCCGCGGCGGCGGCGCTGGCCGGCTCGCCTGACGGCCCGCCCGGCCCGGAGGCGCTGCTCGACGGCGTCCTTGCACTCGTACCGAGGAGCGCGGTCGGCCAGGGGCTGCGCCGCGCCCGGGACATGCTGGACTACGGCGACACGGCCACGGTCGCGGCCGTGCTGGGCTGCGGACGGCGTACGACCGCGCATGACACCGTCCCCTTCGCCCTCTGGTCCGCCGCGCGGGCCCTCGGCGACTACGAGACCGCGTTCTGGACGACCGCCCAGGCAGGCGGGGACATGGACACCACCTGCGCGATCGTGGGCGGCGTGCTGGCCGCGGACAAGGCGGGGGCGCCGCCCGCCGAGTGGGCGGCGCGCACCGAGGCGCTGCCGGAGTGGGTGCCCGCGAGCCTCTGACGCGCACGCCGGGTCCGGCCGCCGAAACCGTGGCGGACCGGTACCGGCCGGGGTGGGCCGACCGGGGTGGGCCGGGTCGGCCAGGCATGGCCGGCCGGGACCGGCGGAACGAGACCGGCCGAAACTCTGCGTGCCCGCCGGGAACTCTGTGTGACGGACGCCCGTTTCTTCTGTACAGCCGCCGCACACCGGCGCCTTCGGTCGCCGATGCCGGCGGCCAGGGAATCGTCCGGGACCGGCATGAGAGCGGAGGAGGTGCGAGGTGGCGTTCGTCCCCCGGGTGCCGGAGCTGGTGCTCGCGCTGTCACTGATCCTGACGTGCGCGCTGGTGGCCTTGGTGCGGCCGACCGGCCCGCCCGCACCGGTCGGCTCCGGGCGGCGGGCCGGTCGGCCGCGGCTTCACGCGGCGCGGCCGGGATCAGCCGATGCCCGGGCCCGCCATGCCCGCGAGCGATTCGAGCTCGCTCTTGCGGACCCTGATCACCAGCCAGGCGGTGAGGAAGGCCAGTCCGGCCATCGCGGCGGCCGGCACGAAGGCGGTGGAGATGCCGTGGGCGAGCACCTCGTGTCCCCAGGGCGCGGGCAGCTGGTGCGTCCTGGCGAACTGGGCCTTCTGCTCCGGCGAGGCCTCGGCGAGGAACTTCGGCAACTGCTCCTTCGCCTCGTCCGTGCTGGCCGTGCCGAAGACGGTCGTCAGGATGGACAGCCCGAGCGAGCCGCCGACCTGCTGCATCGCGTTGAGCAGCCCGGACGCCGCGCCCGCATCGTGCTGGGCGACGCCGGAGACGGCCGTGACGGTGGCCGTCACGAAGTTCAGGCCCATGCCGAAGCCGAACACCAGCATCGGCCCGAGCACTCCGCCGACATAGGTGCTGTCCGGGCGGATGAACGTCTGCCAGACCAGGCCGGTCACCACGAGTGCCGAGCCGCCCATCATGAACGGCTTGGGGCCGAGCGCGGGCAGGAAGCGCTGGGACAGGCCCGCGCCGGTCGCGATCGCGACGGTCACCGGAAGGAACGCGACACCGGCCTCGGTGGCGCTGTAGCCGAGCACGTTCTGGACGAACAGCACGATGTAGAAGAACATGCCGAACATGGCCGCGGCCAGGCTCAGCATGATCACGTACGTGCCCCAGCGGTTCCGGTCGGTGAACATCCTGAGCGGGGTGATCGGCTCTTTCACCCGCATCTCGGTGAAGACGAAGGCGAACAGCAGGACCGCGGCCGCGCCGAAGGAGCCGAGGGTGAGGCCGTCGCGCCAGCCCTCCTCCGCGGCGCGGATGAAGCCGTACACCAGCGAGGCCATGCCCAGCGTCGAAGTCAGCGCTCCGGTGAGGTCGAAGCGGCCCGGATGCCGCTCGGACTCGTTGATGTACAGCGGAGCGAGCGAAGCGATCAGCACACCGATGGGCACGTTGACGAACAGCACCCACCGCCAGTCCAGCCAGTCGGTGAGCATGCCGCCCGCGAGCAGGCCGATGGCACCGCCACCCGCGGACACGGCCGCGAACACACCGAAGGCCCGGTTGCGTTCCGGGCCTTCCGGGAAGGTCGTCGTGATCAGCGCCAGCGATGTCGGCGACGCGATCGCGCCGCCTATGCCCTGCAGGGCCCGGGCGGCCAGCAGTTGCCAGGGTTCCTGAGCGAGGCCGCCCAGCAGCGAGGCGAAGGTGAACAGCAGGATGCCGGCCATGAACACCCGGCGGCGGCCGAGGATGTCACCGGCCCGCGCACCGAGCAGGAGCAGTCCCCCGAAGGTGAGCGTGTAGGCGCTGACCACCCACGTCAGGTCGGTGGTGCTGAACTTGAGTGCGTCTTGAATGTGCGGGAGGGCGATGTTCACAATCGTCGCGTCGAGTACCACCATGAGTTGGCACGCCGCGATGACGGTGAGTGCGATGCCGGGATGCCCCTCCCGGCGGGCAGTGCCCGGTTTCCGATCGTTGTTGAGCAGCTGAGAGGTCGTCACCATGGTCCCCTGTGAAGGTGTTAGTGAACGCTCGCGTTCACTGTCGCGTCCACGGTAGTGAGTCCCCCGCAGTGAACGCAAGCGTTCACTTAAGTGAGTGCCCCGCCCGCGTCCCCCTGTTGCTGCGGCGTGGCACCCCCCGCCCCGGATCCCCCCGCTTCCCTTGCATGCTGGAGAACACAGATGGTTACCTCGCGCTGGACGGCCGCGCCCCCGCGAACGGCTTCCCCTCGTCGGCGCGGCGCGGTGCTGGAACGCGCGATCCTGGACTCCGCCCTGGAACAGCTGAGCACGGTCGGCTGGAAGGGGCTGACCATGGAGGGCGTCGCAGCCGGCGCGCAGACCGGCAAGGCCGCGGTCTACCGCCGCTGGCCCTCCAAAGAGGATCTCGTGGCGGATGCGCTGGCATCCGGACTGCCCCGGGTGGACAAGGCCCCCGACCTCGGCAGCGTGCGCGAGGACCTGCTCGCGCTGTGCCGGCAGGTCCGGCAGATCATGTACTCACGCTCCGGTGCCGCGCTGCGTTCGGTCATTCACGAGTGCGATCAGGTGCAAGCGGAGCGTTTCGCGGAGGTGATCGTCGGGAGTGTGGTGGAGCCGACCGTCAAGCTGCTCCGCGAGGTCATCACCCGTGGCATAGCAAGGGGTGAGGTGCGCTCGGATGCGGCCGACGGGTATGTGTTCGATGCGATCCCGGCGATGATGATGTACCGCTCGAAGATGTGCGCCAGCGAATGGAGCGATCAGGATCTTGAAGAGATGATCGACCGGTTGATGCTCCCGCTGCTGCGCCCGTACGGCGCCTGACCCCGCGCCTCCGGACGTCCTGGAGCGGTGACCCGCGGCCGGGGCCCGCGGACCGGCCACCGGGGTGTCGCGCGGAGATCCCGGCGGCGTACGCTAAGGGCGCCATGCCGTACGAACCACCTACTCACACCGTCGAGCGCTCCCTGCGCGCCACGACCGGAGCGAAGGTCATAGCCGGTGTCGACGAGGTGGGGCGCGGCGCCTGGGCCGGCCCCGTCACCGTCTGCGCCGCGATCACCGGCCTCCGCCGGCCCCCAGAGGGGCTGACCGACTCCAAACTGCTGACGCTCAAGCGGCGCACCGAACTCGCCGCGGCCCTGCAGACATGGGTGACGGCCTACGCGCTGGGGCATGCGTCCCCCGAGGAGATCGACGACCTGGGCATGACGGCCGCCCTGCGACTCGCCGCGGTCCGTGCCCTGGACGCCCTGCCGGTCCGCCCCGACGCCGTCATCCTCGACGGGAAGCACGACTACCTCGGAGCCCCCTGGAAGGTCCGCACGGTGATCAAGGGTGACCGGTCGTGCGTGGCCGTCGCGGCGGCGTCGGTGATCGCCAAGGTCGAGCGCGACAAAATGATGGCCGAACTGGGTGCCGAGCATGCAGACTTCGGGTTTGCGGACAACGCCGGGTATCCGTCGCCCGTGCACAAGGCCGCACTGGAGGAGCGGGGGCCCACTCCGCACCACCGTCTGTCGTGGGCGTATCTTGATGCGTTGCCTCAGTGGCGGCACCTCAAGAAGGTCCGCAGCTGGGCGGACGGAAACGTTCCGCAAATCGAGGGCCAGCTCGGCTTCGATTTCTGACCGTTCCGGTCGCACCGAAGTGCCACCCGGTCATCCGCACCGCACCAACGTTTGATAAATATCAGCTCATGCCTCTCATTCCCGAGGAGCCTCAGATTCACGAGAGTGCCCAGGGTCCCCGCGCCACTCCGGCCAGCGGCCGTACCGCGCCGACCCCCCGCCCCGTACCCGGCCCCCGCCCCGCGGCTCCGTCCCGCCCCGGTCGTCCCGGCCCTCTGCGGCCCACGCCGCCGGTGCAGCGCACGCCGCGTGACGTGACTCCGGCCAAGCCGGGCCCGTCCGGCCCGGCCGTTCCCGCCGCCGCTGCCGCGGCCCCGCAGATCCAGCTGATCCCGGCCTCGGCCGAGGGTGCGCTCGACGCCGCCGAAGAGGCGGTGGACCTGCTCCTGGACTCGGGCCGTGCCCCCGGCGACGTGCTCGTGATCACCACTGGTGCCCAGCACCCGTGGGCCGAGCACGAGTTGACCTTCGGCGAAGCCTCCTACTGGGCGCAGCACGACGCCGGTGACGACGTCTTCTACGCGGACGCCTCCGTCGCCTCCCGCGCCGCGTCCCGGCCGGTGGTCGTCGTGGCCGTCAACGGAGGCCCCGCCTCCGCCGCTGCCACCGCTCTCCCGCTGGCCCATGCCCGGGCCGGTGCCCTGCTGATCGTCTGCGGCGACCCGCAGCAGATCAACTCGGTGCTGGGCGCCGGCGTCTGAGCCGCGTCCGGCGCCTCGGGGCACCAGGAGCCGAAGGAGCCGCTCCGGCGCACCCCGCACGGTGCGGCTTTTGGCATGCCGAAAGGGCCCGTGGGGGAGCGGCTCTCTGACGACCTTGGCGGGAAGCGGTGGCGCTGCCGGGCGGTGTCCCGGTCGGGGGCGTCCTGGTCGAATGCGCGGCCGTGGCACGGTGAGTCCTGCCGCGGCCGTAGCGGGTCGGGGCGTCGGCCGGTCGTCGGCCCGGCGCGGGGCCGCACCGGCCGGTCCGTTCCGGGGCAGGGCCCCCTGCCGGTGCGGACCGTGACGCCGGCCGTTTCGGCCGGCGCCGCTCAGCGGGCCGCCGCGCGGCGCAGCACCTCCGAGACCGGTCCTCCGGAGCGGGGCGGGAGCGGCGGGGCCTCGGACGTGGCGAAGGGTTCCGGGGCCGAGTGCACGTGGGGGCGGCGTCCACCGCGCCCCTCTCCGAGCACCTGCCAGCCGTCGTCCGTCAGCGTGATGTACGCCCCGCAGCGCAGCCCGTGCAGCGTGCAGGCGTCGCGCAGCCCCCACATCCACGCGCCGTCCTCCTCGGTCCAACGCCCGTCGCCCTCACGGCAGTAGAGGAGGACGGCCGTACGGACGGGGGTGCGGCGGCGCAGGTCGTGCGGGATCACCCGGCGCAGCTGGGCGAGCAGCGCGTTGCGGAACATCCAGCCGTCGGCCGGAGCGAGACGGCGCGTGAACGAGGCACTCGCCCGCAGCCGCTCGTCCGGGTCGAGGACCGCCACGATCGCGGTGTGCGGCACGGGGCGATGGCGGGCGTGCAGCCCGCTGACGATCTCGCGGGGGTTGCGCAGCAGGGGGATTCCGGCGGCAGCCCACTCGGCGGGCTCGAGCAGGCGACTGGCGGAAGCGGCGGACGCGGACGTCGACAACGAGGCCGCCGAGGTCGAGGCGAATCCGAAGGTCACGTTCCTCCCTTCGGCTACGCGCCCACACTGCGGGCGGGGTCGGATTCGGGGGAGCGCGCACCGCAGCGGAGCCCAACCGGATGACGGACGAGCGGCGCGGGGAGCGGACCTCAATTCTTCCTGCCGAACTCGGCCGCGGCAACGAGCAATTGAGGCGGCCGACGGTTATCTCCTGATGCGGGGCTTATATCCCTGCCCACCGGTTCTCCTGCCGAAGCACGAGCGGGCCGGTCAGAGCGGGGAAGGTTACCGCGACCGGCTGCGTGGTCAGCCCTGCACGGCGAGGACCAGCGGCAGCACCCCCCGCGCTCCGGACCTCCTGAGCAGGCGCGCGGCGACGGCCAGAGTCCAGCCCGTCTCCGTGAAGTCGTCGATCAGCAGCACCGGCCCCTGTGCCTCGGCGAGCGCCGACGCGAGGGCCGGCGGCACCGTCAGCGCACCGTCGAGCGCCTTCAGCCGTTGCGCGCTGTTGCTGCGCGGCATCCTGGGCACGTCCCCGGCGTACTCGACGGATCCGAGCAGGGGCAGTCTGCCGATCTCCGCGATCCGGACGCCCAGGGAGTGGATCAGCCGGGGCCGGCTGCGTGAGGCGAGGGTGACCACGCCCACCGGCCGGGGCGGGGCGTCGGACGCACCGGAGGCCCAGCCGCCGGGGCCCTTCGCCCAGTCGGCCAGCACGCCGACCACCGCTCGCGCCACGTCGTCCGGCACGGCGGCGTCCGGGGTTCGGGGAGCCAGCAGCGGACGCAGCCGGTTGCCCCAGCCGATGTCCGACAGACGTCCCAGAGCCCGCCCCGGCGAAGCCTGTTCCCCGGCCGGGATGCGTCCCTTGAGGTCGATGCCGATGGCCGGCAGGCCGGTCGGCCACATGCGTCGCGGCTCCACCTCCACTCCGGCACGGCCCAGATCGCCCCGTGCGGCGTCCAGCGCCGCCGTGGAGAGGCCGGCCGTGAAGCGCGGTCCCGCGCAGTTGTCGCAGCGGCCGCAGGGTTTGGCGCCCTCGTCGTCCAGCTGGCGCTGCAGGAATTCCATCCGGCATTCGGTGGTGGCCGCGTACTCCCGCATGGCCTGCTGCTCGGCCGCACGCTGCCGGGCCACCCATGCGTAGCGCTCGGCGTCGTACGACCACGGCTGTCCGGTAGCGATCCAGCCGCCCTTGACGCGGCGCACCGCGCCGTCCACGTCGAGCACCTTGAGCATCGTCTCCAGGCGTGAGCGGCGCAGCTCCACCAGCGGTTCCAGGGCGGGCAGCGACAGGGGCCCGTCCGCCCGGGCGAGTACGTCCAGGGTGCGCCGGACGAGGTCCTCGGAGGGGAACGCCAAGGACGCGAAGTACTCCCAGATGGCCTCGTCCTCCTTGCCCGGCAGCAGCAGCACCTCGGCGTGCTCGACGCCGCGGCCGGCCCGGCCGACCTGCTGGTAGTAGGCGATGGGGGACGAGGGCGAACCGAGGTGGACGACGAAACCGAGGTCGGGTTTGTCGAAGCCCATACCGAGAGCCGAGGTGGCGACCAGGGCCTTGACACGGTTGGCGAGCAGGTCGTCCTCGGCCTGCTGCCGGTCGGCGTTCTCCGTCTTGCCCGTGTACGAGGCGACGGTGTGCCCGCGCCGGCGCAGGAAGGCGGTGACCTCCTCGGCGGCCGCGACGGTGAGCGTGTAGACGATACCGGAGCCCGGCAGGTCGCCGAGATGGTCGGCGAGCCAGGCCATCCGGTGCGCGGCGTCGGGGAGCTGCAGGACGCCCAGGCTCAAGCTTTCCCGGTCCAGCGGCCCGCGCAGCACCAGGGCGTCGGACGTGCCGCCCGTGCCGAGCTGCTCGGCGACGTCCGCGGTCACCCGCGCATTGGCCGTGGCGGTGGTGGCCAGCACGGGAACGCCGGGCGGGAGATCGCCGAGCATGGTGCGCAGCCGGCGGTAATCGGGCCGGAAGTCGTGGCCCCAGTCGGAGATGCAGTGGGCCTCGTCCACGACCAGCAGCCCGGTGGCCGCGGACAACTGGGGCAGGACCCGGTCGCGGAAGTCGGGGTTGTTCAGCCGCTCCGGCGAGACGAGCAGCACGTCGACCTCGCCCGCCGCGATCCCGGCCTGGACGGACTCCCATTCCTCGGTGTTGGCCGAGTTGATGGTGCGTGCTCGGATGCCGGCCCGGGCGGCGGCCTCCACCTGGTTGCGCATGAGCGCGAGCAGGGGCGAGACGATCACCGTGGGCCCGCTTCCCGCGGCCCGCAGCAGGGAGGTGGCCACGAAGTACACCGCGGACTTGCCCCACCCCGTGCGCTGCACGACCAGGGCCCGGCGCCGCTCGGCGACCAGCGCCTCGATCGCCCGCCACTGGTCCTCGCGCAGTCGGGCGGTGCCCGTGGCGTCCCCGACGAGACGGGCGAGGACGGCGTCGGCCTGCGCCCGGAGATCCGCGTTGCTCGTGTGCTCCATGCGTTCCATACAACAGGACGGGACCGACAAGCGGGCGGCCCCGGGCGGGGACTGTGGACGGCGCAGACGTCTTGTCGTGTCCCTGATTCGACTTATCCACAGGCCCGAGCGGAGATCGGCGATTCGCGAGATCGTCAGCGCATGACGAATCACAGCGAAACCGCCGGACCCTTCGAAAACAGTGACATCTCGGAAGCGGAGCCGTACGGCCCGGCCGAAGGCGCGCAGGTCACTCTCCGCACCCCGGGCGAACTGGCCGACGCCCTGCCCTACCTGCTGGGCTACCGCCCGGAGGACAGCATGGTGCTGGTCGCCCTGCACGACCGCGAGGGCCGCGGCAGGTTCGGCGGCCGGGCCCGGCTCGGCATCCCCGCGAACGAGGAGGACTGGGAGGCCGCCGCGCGGCAGCTGGCCCGCGGGCTGGTCGTAGGCAGCGAGCGGCGCGGCGCCAAGCCGGAGCGCATGGTGGCCTACGTCTGCCAGGAACCCGGCCCCGGAGAGTCCGGCCGGGACGTCAAACGACGGCTCGACCGGCTGGCCCAGCTCATGCGCACCGAGTGCGGCAGCCTCGACGTGCCGGTCATCGAGGCCCTGTGCATCTCGGACGGACGCTACTGGTCGTACTGCTGCCCCATCGAGCGCTGCTGCCCCGAGGAGGGGTCGCCGATGGGCCTGCCCGGCACGTCCGTACTGGCCGCCGCGGCCACCTACGCCGGCATCCAGGTGCGCGGCACCCTCAGGGAGCTGCGGGCCAGGCTGCAGCCCTTCGAGACCGCAGCGGCCCTGAAACAGGAGATCGCCCTGGACGCGGCCGGCATGACGCTGGTGCACCGCATCCTGGACGAGACGACCCGACAGGATGTGGCCCGGGAGACTCTGGACCTCGCCGAGCGGGTCATCCGGCGCTACGCCGCGGCGGCACCGGTCTCCGGCGCGCACCCGGCGGACGTGCGCGACGACGACCTCCTCGGGGACGACGAGGCGGCGGCGCTGATCCTCGGGCTCCAGGACCGGACGACCCGCGACCTGGCCGCGGCATGGATGGAGGGGGACGAGGCGGCACCGGCCCTGCGGCTCTGGCGCGCCTTGGCCCGCCGCTGCGTCGGTCCCTACGGAGAGCACGCGGCCGCCCCGCTGACCCTGGCCGGCTGGGTCGCCTGGTCGACGGGCGACGAGCTGGAGGCTCGGGAGGCACTGGCCATGGCGCTGGGCGCGGATCCCGACTACCTTTTCGCCCGCCTGCTGCACCAGGCGTGCAACGAAGGACTCGACCCGGAGGCGGTCCGCCGCTGCCTGCGTGTGGAGCGGGCGGGACGTACGCCGGCGGACGTCGCGGAACAGGCCGACCCGGCACCCGGGACCGCTCACGCCGAGCCGCCGCGACCCCCGGCCCCGGCACCCGGTGCGAGCATCCCGGCGGACGGCGAGGACGCGGAACCCGATGCGCGGACGGGTTCGCGTCGCCGGCGTCGTGCCCGATCCGCGGCCGGCCGCGACGCCCGCTCCGGCGCAAGGGCGGCGCGGGACCGGCGGCGCCCGGCCGACTCCCGTCCTCGATCGGCCGGAGCCGGCCCCGTCCGGCGTGGCGGCGGGGCCCCGAGCACCCGCGCAGCGGGCGCCGGCGACGCCGAGACCGGCGGCGCCCCGTCCGGCAGCGAGCCCTGCCCGCCCGAGGGCGACGCATGAGCACCGGCCGGTGTGCCCAGGCCGTTCTCACGGTGACCTGTCGGCAGTGACCTCGTGCGATCCGGCCGGCAGTGGGCGGGAGCCGGCCTCGCACGTGCCACCGGAACCGAGCGGAACCACCGTCGGCAGGCCCGCGAAGGGAGTGTTTATCGTCAGGAAGACGACTATGATCACGGCATGCCCTACGACCCGTCAGCGTTCCCGCCTTTCGCCGTCACCGTGGACCTGGTCGTGCTGACCGTGCGCCGCCATGCCCTGTGCGCGCTGGCGGTACGCAGGGGCGAGCCCCCCTTCCAGGGGCGCTGGGCCCTGCCCGGCGGTTTCGTGCGGGCGGACGAGGACCTGTCGCAGGCGGCAGCGCGTGAGCTGGCCGAGGAGACCGGGCTGCGCGCCCACGACCCCTCGGTCCCGGTCCAGGACAATGGAGCCCATCTCGAGCAGCTCGCCACCTACGGCGACCCGAAGCGCGACCCGCGCATGCGCGTGGTCAGCGTCGCGCATCTCGCGCTCGCGCCCGACCTGCCCGCCCCGCGGGCCGGAGGCGACGCCAGCAACGCGCGCTGGGCCCCGGTCGAGGAGCTGCTCCGGCCGGGCGGCTACGGCCGAGACGGCGAGGCGCTGGCGCCGCTCGCCTTCGACCACGCCCAGATCCTCGCCGACGGTGTGGAACGGGCGCGTTCCAAGATCGAGTACTCCTCGCTGGCCACCGCTTTCTGCCCGCCCGAGTTCACCGTCGGAGAGCTGCGCCGGGTGTACGAGGCGGTGTGGGGCGTGTCCCTCGACCCGCGCAACTTCCACCGCAAGGTCACCGGGACGCCGGGATTCCTCGTCCCCACGGGAGGTACCACCACACGCCAGGGCGGCAGGCCGGCGCAGCTCTTCCGGGCCGGCGGCGCGACCCTGCTCAACCCGCCGATGCTGCGTCCCGAGGTCTGAGGCGCGCGACCGGCGGACCCGTCGACGAGCCCCGAGCCCCCGCCCGTCGGCGCAGTGGGCTCGGCAGCACACGTCCCGCCGGCCGCTTCGCCGCCGTCCCGGCGGAGCCGCTGCTGCATCGAACGGCGGACACCGGCAGGGCCAGGACACACTGCACGTGCGGCACACTGCCTTATACCCGGAAATAACAGACATGTCGCGCTATCTTGCTGCAGGTGATCCAGGCCTTCGGACTGACCAGCAACTCCCGCAAGGCGCACCCGCCCGCTGTCGACGACGTCTCCTTCGAAGCGCGCGCCGGGCACGTCACCGCCCTCCTCGGTGGCACCGGCGCGGGCAAGACAACAGCGCTCAGACTCATGCTCGAGCTCGAACAGGGGCGCGGCATCACCTACTTCAGGGGGCGACCCCTGCACCGGATCGCCCATCCGTCGCGGGAGGTCGGTGTGCTCCTCGGCGATGTGCCGGGCCATCCCGCCCGCTCGGTCCGCAACCATCTGCGGATGCTGTGCGCGGCCTCCGGAGTCCCGGCCCGGCGCGCGGACGAGGTCCTCGAAGTGGTCGGCCTCGTCAGCCTCCGTGAGGAGCGCCTCGGCACACTCTCGCGCGGCATGGACCGAAGACTCGGCCTGGCCTGCGCCCTCCTGCCCGACCCGCACACGCTCGTCCTGGACGAACCCACCGACGGCCTCTCCAGCCGGGAGGCGCAGTGGCTGCACGGCATGCTGCGCGCTCACGCCACCCAGGGCGGCACGGTGCTTCTCACCACGGCCGACCCGAAGGAGGCCGCGCGCACCGCCGACAGGGTCGTCACTCTCGACAGCGGCAGACTCGTCGCCGACCAGCCGGCCAAGGAGTTCGCGCGCACCCGGCTCCGCCCGCGCGTGGCCGTCCGCAGCCCCCACGCCGCACGCCTGGCGACCCTGCTCGCCAAGGAGGCGAGGACCGCTCGGCGCTCCGTCGAGGTCGTCCGCGAGGGCGGCAACCGTCTCTCGGTGTACGGCAGCTCGACCGCCGACGTCGGCGAGATCGCGTACCGCCACGGCATCCTCGTGCATCAACTGGCGGACGAGGTCGGCGACATGGGCCCGGGAGCCGGCACCGGGCGGGACGAGGCGACGCAGCCCCCCGAGTCGCGGCGGGTCGAGCCGGACGCGTCGCCGGTGGAGCGGGCCGCCACGGAGCAAGCCGTCCCGCAGGCGGAGCGGGAGCAGCCCGACGGCGACGGCGCGTATGCGGGGGGAGGCGGGCGCCTGAAGTCCCGTCGCCCGGCATCGCGATCCGCCTCGGCCGCGCTCGGTGGCTCACCGGCGGACCCGGAAGAAGCTGGCGGCGAGCCGCCGACGGCGCCGGGACATGCCGTGCAGCCGGAGACCGCCGCGCCCGGCTTCGCGCCGGCCGGATCGACCGCCGCCGGGCCGGCCTCGGACCCGCGCACCCCGGCATTCGACCTGACCACCGCCGACAGCCGCGCGACGGCCTGGGCCCCGGGCGCAGGAGCACCCGGCCCGGCAGCGGCCGGATCCCGCCCGGCGGCCCCGGACGACGCCTCTCCCGCGCCGGGCGCCACGGCCTCCGGGCACCCGTCGGGGCGGACGGAGTCCGTCACGGGCGCGCCGTCGGCGGCGGCAGCGGAGCCGGGGACCGGTCCTGACGCCGCCGGCGAACCGCAGGCGGCGGCCGTCCTCCCGACGGCCGAGCGGATGCAGGCCGCCGGCGACGAGCGGCCTGCGCCGGGGCAGGTCACCGGTGGACGGCCGGACCGGACCGGCGCGGCGACCCTCCCCGGCGCTCCGGCGCCGACCACCTCGCGAGCCGCCGCAGCGGCCCCTCCGGCCGCACAGCCGTCAGCAGCCTCGGCCGACGGTCCCGCGCACGGCGACACCGCGCCCGACGGCGTGTCCGCATCCAGAAGGGGTGAAGTGCCCGTCGACGCCTCCGGCGGCAGGCCGGCCGACGGCACTACCGCGCCTGATCCGGGCCGCGGCGGGCTCGCCACGGCGTCCGGGGCGCAGACAAGCGGCACGAGCACCCTCACCGAGACCACCACGGGCACGAAGGGCACCAAGGGCGCGGAGGGCGCGGAGAGCACGCAGGGTCCCACCGGCATCCGCACCCGCCTCCCGGGTGCGCGTCACCCCACCACTGCGCAGCCCCAGGCAGCCCGCACCGCCCGCCCCGACGGCGTCCGTGTGCCCACGCCGCTCTCTCCCCTCCCGCCCCCCATCTCCGTCCGTCCCGCCCCCAGCCCCCTCCGCCCCCTGCGCTACGAGCTCCGGCGCGCCGCCGGAATCGGCACCGGGTTCGTCACGTGCGGGGCCGCGCTGGTGGTGTCCGCGCTCACCGCCCTGCTCCTGGCACGGCACGGTCACACCCCGCAGGCGCGGCTGTTCGCGGCGTGGCCGCGAGAGCTGCCGCTGCCGCCCACGGCGCTCGCTGCCGGACTGATCGGTGCGCTGGCCTTCGGGGACGAGTTCCGCCATCCCGCCCTGGCGGCGGACCGCGGCACCGTGCCCCGTCGGCTGGGGCTGCTGGCCGCCAAACTGTTCGTCTCCGGTGCCACCGCCGCCCTGCTCGCCTTCCTCACCGTGGGCTGCGACGCCGAAGCGCTCTACATCGCCTACGGGCGGGAGCTGACGGAGGTGCCCGCGGACTGGCTCTCGCTGACCGCGGGTTGGTTCGGGCTGGTCGTGGGATGTGCCTGGGCCGGTGTGCTGGCGGCCGGCGTCTTCCGGTCCACCTCGGCCGGCCTGGCCGCCGTCCTCGCCGTACCCGTCCTCGTCGTCCCGGTCGTGCGCAAGGCGCTTCAGGGGCCGGCCGTGCGGATGGCGGCCGACTTCCCGGTCCGGATGCGGGAGGTCCACCTGCTGCAGTGGCCCTTCGGGGGCGAGCGGTATGTGCTCGCGGCGGTGCGGGTGGTCGCCCAACCCGTAGGTGAGGCGCTGGCGTTGTCCCTCACGGCGCTGCTGTGCGCGTATCTGTGCACGGCCCTGCGAACGCGGTTCCGATGACGACCGCTCGTACGCTTCCGGACCTGCTGTGCGCACAACTCCCCGCAAGAAGCCCATTTCTTTCCGATAAGGCGTCAATTGCGACGGAGTGAGCGATCACCCTTTCGTGTGCTTTTCACCAAAGACCTCAAGGGAGTTGGAGACGACGCCGACAAAGGACTCGTGAGTACCCTTGCGCACACCATGATGACCGCAGCCCGCTCCACAGACTCAGGTTTGGCCGGCCCGGGCGACATCGACCGCTACCCCTACGCCGAGGCCCCGGCGGCCGATCGCGTCGGCGCGCCCGTCTGGGACGGCGGGGACCCCGAGCTGGGCCGCGTCGGCCGCCGGGCCGCCGGCAGCCGCGGACGCGGACTGCACGGCCAACTCGTCCAGCAGCTGGGCCAGATGATCGTCTCCGGCGACCTGGGCGCCGACCGTCCGCTGGTGCCCGAGGAGATCGGACAGCGGTTCGAGGTCTCCCGTACCGTCGTCCGCGAGTCCCTCCGTGTCCTCGAGGCCAAGGGCCTGGTCAGCGCCCGCCCGAACGTCGGCACCCGCGTGCGGCCGGTCAGCGACTGGAACCTCCTCGACCCGGACATCATCGAGTGGCGGGCCTTCGGCCCCCAGCGCGACGACCAGCGCCGGGAACTCAACGAGCTGCGCTGGACGATCGAGCCGCTCGCCGCCCGTCTGGCGGCCGGGCACGGGCGCGAGGAGGTGCAGCAGCGCCTCTGCGACATGGTCGAGATCATGAGCCACGCCATGGCGCAGGGAGACGTGCTCACCTACTCGCGCGCCGACACCGAGTTCCACGCCCTGCTCATCCAGATCGCGGGCAACCGCATGCTGGAGCACCTCTCCGGCATCGTCACGGCCGCGCTCCAGGTGTCGGGCGGCCCGGTCACGGCATGTGACCGGCCGAACGAGGCGTCCCTCGCGCAGCATGCGCGGATCGTCGACGCGCTGGGCACCGGCGACGGCGCGGCGGCCGAGACGGCCATGCGTCAGCTGCTCACGGTCCACCCCGAGGTGGAACGCGTGGTTCCGGCTCCGCGTGAGCACTGACCGCGCGAGGGATGCGGTGCGGGGCGTTCTGGTGTGCTCGCGGCGGCGCCGGGTGCGGGTGCAGGCCGTCGCCGGCCCCGCCGGACCTTCGGGAGTCCGGCGGGGTCCGCGCAGTCGGCGGGCGGGCGGCCGTGGTGTGAGGGGATGATCGGGACCAGGAATCGGCGATGATTGCTTTTGTGCAGGTCTGACCGCTTCTGGTTGCTTACGGGGTGTGACTCGGGCCACGCAGATTGCGCGTAACGCTCGTGGAGACTGCGCGATGACCTAAGAGGTGACAAGCCGCGGAGGGAATACGGACGCCATAGCAGGCGCTGTGCATCTCCCCGGCCCCCGCCCGCGCCGTCGGCCCACCCCCAGGCCGGTGGTCGGCTCCTGTCCGCAGTGGACGGTGCCGAAAGCCGTTTTCCAACGTTCCGAGAGGTTGTTCGTGTCGGCCAGCACATCCCGTACGCTCCCGCCGGAGATCGCCGAGTCCGTCTCTGTCATGGCGCTCATTGAGCGGGGAAAGGCTGAGGGGCAGATCGCCGGCGACGATGTGCGTCGGGCCTTCGAAGCTGACCAGATTCCGGCCACTCAGTGGAAAAACGTACTGCGCAGCCTCAACCAGATCCTTGAGGAAGAGGGTGTGACGCTGATGGTCAGTGCCGCAGAGCCCAAGCGCACCCGCAAGAGCGTCGCAGCGAAGAGCCCCGCCAAGCGCACCGCCACCAAGACGGTCGCGGCGAAGACGGTGACCACCAGGAAGGCCACCGCCACCACGGCCGCCCCCTCGGCCCCCGCCGCACCGGCGGCAGCCGAGTCCGCAGAGGAAGCCGCTCCCGCCAAGAAGGCTGCCGCGAAGAAGACGGCCGCCAAGAAGGCGACCGCGAAGAAGACCGTCGCCAAGAAGACGGCCGCCAAGAAGACGACGGCCAAGAAGGACGACGTCGAGCTCCTCGAGGAAGAGGTCCTCGAGGACACCAAGGTCGCCGACGAGCCGGAGGGCACCGAGAGCGCCGGCTTCGTCCTGTCCGACGAGGACGAGGACGACGCGCCCGCGCAGCAGGTCGCCGCGGCCGGCGCCACCGCCGACCCGGTCAAGGACTACCTGAAGCAGATCGGCAAGGTCCCCCTGCTGAACGCCGAGCAGGAGGTCGAGCTGGCCAAGCGCATCGAGGCGGGCCTGTTCGCCGAGGACAAGCTGGCGAACTCCGACAAGCTCGCCCCGAAGCTCAAGCGTGAGCTGGAGATCATCGCCGAGGACGGCCGCCGCGCCAAGAACCACCTGCTGGAGGCCAACCTCCGTCTGGTGGTCTCCCTGGCCAAGCGGTACACCGGCCGCGGCATGCTCTTCCTGGACCTCATCCAGGAGGGCAACCTCGGTCTGATCCGCGCGGTCGAGAAGTTCGACTACACCAAGGGCTACAAGTTCTCCACGTACGCCACCTGGTGGATCCGGCAGGCGATCACACGAGCCATGGCCGACCAGGCCCGCACCATCCGCATCCCGGTGCACATGGTCGAGGTCATCAACAAGCTCGCCCGTGTGCAGCGCCAGATGCTCCAGGACCTGGGCCGCGAGCCCACCCCGGAGGAGCTGGCCAAGGAGCTCGACATGACCCCGGAGAAGGTCATCGAGGTCCAGAAGTACGGCCGCGAGCCCATCTCGCTGCACACCCCGCTGGGCGAGGACGGCGACAGCGAGTTCGGTGACCTCATCGAGGACTCCGAGGCTGTCGTCCCGGCCGACGCGGTCAGCTTCACGCTCCTGCAGGAGCAGCTGCACTCCGTGCTGGACACCCTCTCCGAGCGCGAGGCCGGTGTCGTCTCCATGCGCTTCGGCCTCACCGACGGTCAGCCCAAGACCCTCGACGAGATCGGCAAGGTGTACGGCGTGACGCGTGAGCGCATCCGCCAGATCGAGTCCAAGACCATGTCGAAGCTGCGCCACCCGTCCCGTTCCCAGGTGCTGCGCGACTACCTCGACTAGGTCGCGGCGCAGGACGGCGAAGGCCCGGCTCCCTTCGGGGAGGCCGGGCCTTCGTGCTGCGCGCTGCCGCGCCCTGGATCACCCTGGGTGTCCCAGGAGAACCCAGAGTGAGGAGCCTGCATGCGCCGTTCCATTGCCCGGGCACTGAGCCGGCCGCTGGCCCTGGCGGCCGTCATGACCGCGATACCCCTGGTGGGCGGCGCCACGGCGACCGCCGGCAGCGTGGTGGTCGGGGGGTTTCCGATCGATGTCTCGCAGGCCCCCTGGACGGTGGCGCTGGCCAGCCGTGACCGGTTCGGGGGTACGCGAGCGGGCCAGTTCTGCGGCGGCGCCGCCGTCACCCGTACCACCGTGCTGACCGCGGCCCACTGCCTGACCGAGGACGTCCTGGGGGCGCCACCGGACCGTGTGCGCGACCTGAAGGTCATAGTGGGCCGCACCGACCTGCTGTCGGCGGAGGGCGACGAGATACCCGTACGGGACGTCCTGGTCAATCCCGCGTACGAGGCCACGAGCAACACCGGGGACTTCGCGGTCCTCACCCTCGCCCGGGAAGTGCCGCGTACCGCGGTCGTCGCCATGGCGCGCACGGGCGACCCGGGCTACGCACCGGGCACGGACGCCTTCGTCACCGGGTGGGGCGACACGTCCGGCGGGGGAGCCTATGCGCGCCGGCTGCGCGCCGCACGGCTCCACGTACTCCCGGACGACCTGTGCGCCGGCGCCTATCCCGGAAGCTCCGGGAGCGCCTATCAGGCAGCCGGCATGCTGTGTGCCGGCGAGCCCGCGGGCGGTCCGGACAGCTGCCAGGGAGACAGCGGTGGACCTCTGGTGGCCAGGGGGCGATTGATCGGGCTGGTGTCGTGGGGGAGCGGCTGCGGGCGGCGGGGGAGCCCCGGGGTCTACACGCGTGTCTCCGAGGTCGTGCGGGCGCTGGAGCAGCTCGCAAGGGGTGCGGGCGGGGCGTAGAACGCTCGTGCGCGCCTGCCCGCGGGTACGAGCGCGGGCGGCCACTCCTGGTGGGAGGGGCCGCCCGTACCACCGGCCTGTGCCGGAGCTGGCTCGTCGTGGTGCGAGATTCAGCGCTCTTCTTCGGAAGCGGTGTTCGGAACGGCCGTCAGTCGCTCCGTCTCGTCCTGTATCTCAGCGGCGATCTTCTTGAGTTCCGGCTCGAACTTGCGACCGTGGTGGGCGCAGAAGAGCAGTTCTCCGCCGCTGAGCAGGACGACGCGCAGGTATGCCTGGGCGCCGCAGCGGTCGCAGCGATCGGCGGCCGTCAACGGGCTCGCGGGGGTCAGAACAGTAGTCACGTCGCCTCTTCTCTAGCTCGACGAGCTGTCGTACCAGGGTCAACATCCAACCAGCCCGAAAACGTTCCCGCTCGTGGCTTCTCCTCGAAAAAAATCTCCGAGGTGGCTGTCTGCTGCCGGTTGGCGGCGAATGTGCCGTATTGCGTCTTGTCTGTGCGTACGGGTTCGCGCTGTCTTGCTGTCTCGGTCTCGGTCCTCCCGGCTGGGTTGCCGGTTGTTCATGAGGACGTGCCCGGAGCCTAAATGGTTCATGCCTCCAAGGGAACGTGATGTGTGCTTCACTCCATCGAGGTATCGAACGCGTTTGCGAGCTTGGACTAGTCTGAGTTCCCCGACGAGGGTGGCGTTACACCGGCTCTACCAGGCCTCGGTACCCTCTGAGCGGCGACCGAAGCCGCCCCCTTACCCAGAGGGGGGCCATCTGAAATTCAGCGAGGAGCGAACCGCGTGACCGCCGATACGTCCGTGCCGTCCACAGCGCTGCTGGCAGGAGCAGACCGGGACGGTTCCAACTACACCGCGCGGCACCTGCTCGTCCTCGAGGGCCTCGAGGCCGTGCGCAAGCGCCCGGGCATGTACATCGGCTCGACCGACAGCCGCGGTCTCATGCACTGCCTGTGGGAGATCATCGACAACTCCGTGGACGAGGCCCTCGGTGGCTACTGCGACCACATCGAGGTCGTCCTCCACGACGACGGCTCCGTGGAGGTGCGCGACAACGGCCGCGGCATCCCCGTGGACCTGGAGCCCAAGACCGGCCTGTCCGGGGTCGAGGTCGTCATGACCAAGCTCCACGCGGGCGGCAAGTTCGGCGGCGGGTCCTACGCCGCCTCCGGCGGTCTGCACGGCGTCGGCGCCTCCGTGGTCAACGCCCTCTCCGCCCGCCTCGACGTCGAGGTGGACCGCGGCGGCCACACCCACGCCATCAGCTTCCGGCGCGGTGCGCCCGGCGTCTTCGCCGCCGACGGCGCCGACGCGAAGTTCGAGGCCCGCAGCGGTCTGCGCAAGACCAAGAAGATCCCCAAGACGCGCACCGGCACGCGTGTGCGCTACTGGGCCGACCGGCAGATCTTCCTGAAGGACGCCAAGCTCTCCCTGGAGAACCTGCACCAGCGCGCCCGCCAGACCGCCTTCCTGGTGCCCGGCCTGACCATCGTCGTCCGCGACGAGTTCGGCCTCGGCGAGGGCGGCAGCAAGGGTGAGGAGTCCTTCCGCTTCGACGGCGGTATCAGCGAGTTCTGCGAGTACCTGGCGAACGACAAGGCCATCTCCGATGTCCTCCGCTTCTCCGGCCGGGGCACGTTCAAGGAGACTGTTCCGGTCCTGGACGAGCACGGTCAGATGACCCCGACCGAGGTCACCCGCGAGCTGGGCGTCGATGTCGCGCTGCGCTGGGGCACCGGCTACGACACCACTGTCAGGTCGTTCGTCAACATCATCGCCACCCCCAAGGGCGGTACCCATGTCACCGGCTTCGAGCAGGCCCTGACCCAGACGATGAACGACGTGCTGCGCGCCAAGAAGCTGCTGCGCGTGGCCGAGGACAACATCGTCAAGGACGACGCCCTGGAGGGCCTCACCGCCGTCGTCACCGTGCGCCTGGCCGAACCGCAGTTCGAGGGGCAGACCAAGGAGGTCCTCGGCACCTCGGCGGCCCGCCGGATCGTGAACAGTGTGGTCTCCAAGGAGCTGAAGGCGTTCCTGACGGCCACCAAGCGGGACGCCGCCGCTCAGGCCCGTGTCGTCATGGAGAAGGTGGTCGCAGCAGCCCGCACCCGTGTCGCGGCCCGCCAGCACAAGGACGCCCAGCGCCGGAAGACCGCCCTGGAGTCCTCGTCCCTGCCGGCCAAGCTCGCCGACTGCCGCAGCGACGACGTCGACCGCAGCGAGCTGTTCATCGTCGAGGGGGACTCCGCCCTCGGTACGGCCAAGCTGGCGCGGAACTCGGAGTTCCAGGCTCTGCTGCCGATCCGCGGCAAGATCCTCAACGTCCAGCGGTCCTCGGTCACGGACATGCTCAAGAACGCCGAGTGCGGGGCGATCATCCAGGTCATAGGAGCGGGCTCGGGCCGCACCTTCGACATCGACCAGGCGCGCTACGGCAAGATCATCATGATGACCGACGCCGATGTGGACGGGTCCCACATCCGCTGCCTGCTGCTGACGCTGTTCCAGCGCTACATGCGGCCCATGGTCGAGGCCGGCCGGGTCTTCGCCGCGGTTCCGCCGCTGCACCGCATCGAGCTGATCCAGCCGAAGAAGGGCCAGGACAAGTACGTCTACACGTACTCGGACCGCGAGCTGCGCGACAAGCTCATGGAGTTCCAGAGCAAGGGCATCCGGTACAAGGACTCGATCCAGCGCTACAAGGGTCTGGGTGAGATGGACGCGGACCAGCTGGCCGAGACCACGATGGACCCGCGCCACCGCACCCTGCGCCGCATCAACCTCTCCGACCTGGAGGCCGCCGAGCAGGTCTTCGACCTGCTGATGGGCAACGACGTCGCGCCGCGCAAGGAGTTCATCTCGAGCTCTGCGGCGACGCTGGACCGCTCGCGTATCGACGCGTAGCCGCTGCGCCGCCGCTCCGGCCCCTCGGCGGCCGCCGTCGGCCGGAGCGGCGGCGCCCCGGCCCGGCCTTCTGGCGCCCCGGCTCGGCCTTCCGGCAGGTCGGCCGCCCAGGCGGGGCTTGCGCCCGGCGGTGGGCGGCCCGGTGAGGTCGAAGATGCTGGTGCCCGCATGCCGGCGAGGGCACGCGCCGTGCACATGCCAGTGGTGACAGGGCTCGGCGCCGTCCTGGAGCCGAGCGCGAACCACTGCTGCCCGGCCGAGCCGGGGCTCGACTGCCGTGGGCGGCGCGTCGATCTACCGCGGGATGCCCCGCTGCGACGGGGCGGAGGCCACCCGGCGGATCCGGCCGCAGCATCCGGCGATCCGGGCGGCGCTGCTCAGGGTCCTGCCGGGGGAGGCGGGCTGTCGCCGAGCGTTCGCCGCCGATTGCTGGAGCGGCTGACGCAGACCGAGCCCGAGCCCTAGCCGGAGTCCGAGGCGGAGCCCGAGGCCCGCGTCGGCGGCGCTGAGGCGCCCGACGGGGGACAGGGCGGGAGACCGAGGTCCTGGTGCTGATCGCCGAAGGCCTCGGTCATCAGGGAGATCGCCCGCAGACTGCGCGTGTCGACCGCGACCGTGGAGACGCACCTCAGCAACCGCTTCGCCAGGACGGGCGGGCCTCAAGGACCGGACGCGGACCGCGCGTTGCGCCTACGGCAAGGCCCTGGTGCGGCCACCCCCGGGGCGGGTCACCTGATGGGGTGAAGAGCCCGAGGTTGAAGAGGTGGAGATGCTCCCGGTCTGTCCATCCTTGGGCATGCAGTCAAGCAACGGTCTCTCCCGCGAAGTCGGGGACGGTCCCCAGAGCCCGGCCGGGAGCCGGCAAGCCCACGTCGTCCCGGCCCGGGACGTGACGGGCGAGAACCCTTGGTACGACGCGCCGGCCCCGGGCCGGGGCGGACCGGACGGCGCCGGCGGGACGGCGCCCGTCGTGCCGCCCCCGCGCGGGGAACCGGGCGCGGCGGCGGTGCGCGCCCAGGACGTGTACGTCGAGGTGCAGCGCAGTGAGGCGTTCCAGGAGGTGCGCAGCAGGTACCGGAGGTTCGTGGTGCCGGGGACAGCCGCCTTCCTCACCTGGTACGTGGGATACGTGATCACCGCGACGACCGCACCGGGCTTCATGGCCCGGCCCGTCGCGGGCGCGGTGAACGTGGCGATGCTCGCGGGACTCGGGCAGTTCCTCACCACGTTCCTGTTCACCTGGGCCTACTCCCGGCATGCGCGGCTGCGCCGGGACCGGGCCGCGCTGGAACTGCGGTGGGACACGCAGGAACTCACCCGCGGAGTGCGAAGGGGTGCCCTGTGACCGGTGATCACCAGACCCTGGCCCTGGTGCTGTTCTGCGGTTTCGTGGCCGTCACCCTCGGCATCACCACCTGGGTGAGCCGCAGGCGGCATGGCTCGGCGGAGGAGTTCTACGCCGGCGGGCGGTTGTTCTCGCCGATGGAAAATGGATTCGCCATCGCGGGCGACTACATGTCGGCGGCGTCCTTCCTCGGGATCGCCGGGCTCGTCTCCCTGTACGGGTACGACGGGCTGCTGTACGGGGTCGGCTTCCTCGTGGCGTGGCTGGTCGTGCTGTTCCTGGTGGCCGAACTGGTCCGCAACTGCGGGCGGTTCACCCTGGCGGACGTGATCGCCGCGCGGATGAGCGAGCGGCCGGTGCGGATCGCCTCGGGAACGTCCTCGGTCACGGTGTCCGTGCTGTACCTGGTGGCGCAGATGGTGGGCGCGGGCAGCCTGGTGGCGCTGCTGCTGGGGCGGACGAGCGGCGCCGCCCAGGCCTGGACGGTCATCGGTGTGGGCGCGCTCATGGTGATCTACGTGTCCCTGGGAGGGATGCGGGCCACCACCTGGATCCAGATCGTGAAGGCGGTCCTGCTGCTCAGCGGGACGGTCGCGCTGACCGTGCTCGTGCTGCTGCGGTTCCACGGAGACGTCGACCGGCTGCTGCTCACGGCCGCGGAGCGCAGCGACCACGGAAAAGCGTTCCTGGCGCCGGGTCTGAAGTACGGCGGGGACTGGACCGCCCGCCTCGACTTCATCAGCCTCGGGCTCGCGCTGGTGCTGGGCACGGCGGGTCTGCCGCACATCCTGTCGCGCTTCTACACCGTGCCGACCGCGCGGGCCGCCCGCCGCTCCGTCGTGTGGTCCATCGGCCTCATCGGCAGCTTCTACCTGATGACCATCGTCCTCGGGTTCGGCGCGGCGGCGGTGGTCGGGCCGGAGACCGTGCGCGGGTCGAACGCCGCCGGGAACACAGCGGTGCCCCTGCTCGCCCTCGACCTGGGCGGCGGAGCGGGCTCCACCGGTGGGACGGTTCTGTTCGCGATCGTCGCCGCCGTCGCCTTCGCCACGATCCTGGCGGTGGTCGCCGGCATCACCCTCGCCTCCTCGGCCTCGGTGGCCCATGACCTGTACGCGTCGCTGCGCCGGCCGCGCGGCAGGGCCCCGCGCAGCGAGGTGGCGGTGGCACGGTGCGCGGCGGTCGGCATCGGCGTCGTGGCGATCGCCCTCGGACTGCTGGCGCGCGACCTCAACGTGGCGTTCCTCGTGGGTCTGGCCTTCGCGGTCGCGGCCTCGGCGAATCTGCCCGTCCTGCTCTACTCGCTGTTCTGGCGGGGGTTCACCACGCGCGGCGCGGTGTGGGCGGTCTACGGCGGTCTGATCCCGGCGATCGGGCTGGTGCTGCTCTCGCCGGTGGTGTCCGGCAGTGCGGGTTCGCTCTTCCCCCACGTCGACTTCCAGTACTTCCCGCTGGAGAATCCGGGCATCGTCTCCATCCCGCTCGGCTTCCTCGCCGGCTGGCTGGGCACGGTCACCTCCGGCGAGGCCACCGACGAGGCCGCGTACGCCGAGACGGAGGTGCGCTCGCTGACCGGGGCCGGAGCCGTGTAGCCGCCTGTCCGTGCGGCGGCCCCGCCGTTCGGAACACCCCCGGCGGCCCCGCCGTTCGGAACACCCCCGCGCCGCGAAGGCCGGCACGCGCGTCCCCGACGCTGTCCCGGTTCACGGCCCCACCCAGGCGTACCGGTGTTCCGGGCGGCCGGTGTCGCCGTACTTCAGGGTGAGGCGGAGGCGGCCGGCCTGCTCGAGGTGGCGGAGGTAGCGCTGGGCGGTGGAGCGGCTCAGGCCGGTCCGCGCGGCCACCTCGTGGGCCGAGAGCGGGTGGCCGGCGCGATGCAGGACCCCGCAGATCAGGTCGGTCGTGGGTTCCGAGCGGCCGCTCGGCGGACTCGGTGCGGCCGGCGCGGGGGCGGTGCGCAGGGCGCCGAATATCCGGTCGACCTGCTCCTGGCCCGTCAGGCCCCGGCGGCCCACCCGGTCCACCGTGCGGCGCAGGGCGGCGTAGGAGTCCAGGCGGGCGCGCAGCGCGGCGAAGGTGAACGGCTTGACCAGGTAGTGCAGGGCGCCCAGACGCATCGCCCGCTGCACGGTGGTCACATCGCTGGCCGCGGTGACCATGATGACGTCGGTGCCGTGGCCCTGCTCGCGCATGCGGTGGACGAGTTCCAGGCCGGTCTCGTCAGGCAGGTAGTGGTCGAGCAGGACCAGGTCCACGGTGCCGCGTCCGACGGCCGCCAACGCCTGGGCGGCACTGTGCGCGCGAGCGGTCACCCGGTAGCCGGGAACCCTGCCCACGTACCTGGCGTTGATCTCGGCGACGTGGAAGTCGTCGTCCACCACGAGGACGTCAATCATCAGGCCTCTCCTCCAAGGCCGGCGAGCTGTGCGCCCGTGTCTTCGGCTCCGCAGTTGTAACCCGAGCGAAACGAGCACAACAGAGTCTTGCGAGCAAAAGAACGGCTTGTGCTCACAAGACTCCTGCTGGGCCCGGCCCCCCTCTACCGTCCGGGCCCATGAGCGCACACACCAGCCCCGCCATCGAACTGCGGGGCGCAGGCAAGACCTTCAGGACGCCGTCCGGGGCATCGCACACGGCCGTGAGCGGGCTTGACCTCACCGTGGAGCGCGGTGAGTTCGTGGCCGTCGTCGGACCGACGGGGTGCGGCAAGTCCACCACGCTGACGCTGGTGAGCGGGTTGGAGGAGCCCACCGAGGGTGAGGTGCTGGTGGCCGGGAAGCCGGTCGACGGCGTCGGCGACAAGGTCGGCTTCGTCTTCCAGCAGGACGCCACCTTCCCCTGGCGTACCGTCCTGTCGAACGTCATGGCGGGCCCGCGCTTCCGGGGCGTCCCGAAGGCGGAGGCCAAGGAGAAGGCCCGGGAGTGGCTGGCCCGGGTCGGGCTCACCGCTTTCGAGGACCGCTATCCGCACCAGCTCTCCGGGGGCCAGCGCAAACGGGTCGCCCTGGCGGCCACGTTCGTCAACGACCCCGAGATCCTCCTCATGGACGAGCCGTTCTCGGCGCTCGACGTGCAGACCCGCGCCCTGATGTCGGACGAGTTGCTGGAGCTGTGGGAGGGCACCGGCGCCTCCGTCGTGTTCGTCACGCACGATCTGGAGGAGTCCATCGCGCTGGCCGACAAGGTCGTCGTGATGACCGCCGGACCCGCGACCGTGAAGCAGGTCTTCGACATCGACCTGCCTCGCCCCCGGAAGGTCGAGTCGGTGCGTCTGGAGCCGCGGTTCATCGAGATCTACCGCGAGATCTGGGCGTCCCTCGGCGAAGAGGTCCGCATCACCCGGGAGAGGGGCGCCGCCGATGCCGCCTGAGGTACTGAGCACCCCGGTCGTCGGCACCGCCGGGACGCCCGCCCGCAAGGCGCCCGATCGCGCGCAGACCCGCGCCCTGGCCGCCCGCCGGCGCAGGGCCCTGGTCAACGCCGCCCGCGTGGTCCTTCTGGTCGCCGTCCTGGGCCTGTGGGAGGCGCTGTCCCGTGCCGAGGTCATCGACCCGTTCAACTTCTCGATGCCCTCGAAGATTGGGGATCAGATCCGGATCTGGGTGACGCACGGAACCGCGCTCGGCTCCCTGGGCGAGCAGATCTGGTACACGCTGTACGAGGCACTGCTCGGCTGGGTCTTCGGCGTGGTCGCCGGGGTGCTGCTCGGCATCGCGCTCGGGCGGATCAGATTGCTCGCAGAGGTCCTTGGTCCTTACATCAAGGTGCTCAACTCCATCCCGCGAATCGTCCTGGCGCCCATCTTCCTGATCTGGTTCGGCCTCGGCCCGTCGTCCAAGGTGGCGTCCGCGGTCGTCCTCGTCTTCTTCCCGGTGTTCTTCAACGCCTTCCAGGGCGCCCGGGAGGTGGACCGCAACCTGGTGGCGAACGCGCGCGTCCTCGGCGCGAGCGACCGCAGGGTGACCCTCCAGGTGGTCATCCCGTCGGCCACCTCATGGATCTTCACCAGTCTCCACGTGAGCTTCGGCTTCGCGCTGATCGGCGCCATCGTCGGCGAGTACATCGGCGCCACCAAGGGCATCGGCCTGCTCGTCGCACAGTCCCAGAACACGTTCAACGCGGCCGGCGTCTACGCGGCGATGGTCATCCTCGCGGTCGTCGCGCTCGTCGCCGAGGGGCTGCTGACCTTCGCCGAGCGCCGCATCTTCCGGTGGAGGCCCGCCGGCTCGGACCGCTGACGCCCTCCCGCCCGTTACCCGTACCGCCCTCCCACAAGGACGTGAACCGCATGCGCAAGACCGCCCGATATGCCTTTCCGGCCTGTGCCGGACTGCTCGCCCTGTCCTCGCTCACCGGCTGCGCCAACGACGCCGCGAGCTCCACGGCCGACGCCGGCGGAGGCGGCGGCAAGGGGGAGACCGTCAAGATCATGGTCGGGGGCCTGGACAAGGTCATCTACCTGCCCGCCATGCTCACCCAGCGCCTCGGCCACTTCCGGGCCGAGAACCTGAACGTCCAGCTCCTGAGCGAACCCGCCGGGGTCCAGGCCGAGACCGCGCTCGTCTCCGGCCAGGTCCAGGGAGCGGTCGGCTTCTACGACCACACCCTCGATCTGCAGGTGAAGGGCAAGTCGGTCGAGTCCGTGGTGCAGTTCTCGCACGCGCCGGGCGAGGTGGAGGTCGTGTCGAGCAAGGCGGCGGGCGATCTCGCGTCCCCCGAGGACTTCGGGGGACGCAAGCTCGGCGTGACCGGACTCGGCTCCTCGACCGACTTCCTGACCAAGTACCTGGCGGTCAAGAACGGCGTGAAGATCAGCGAGTTCACGCCGGTCGCGGTCGGGGCCGGGCCGACGTTCATCGCGGCGCTGCAGAAGGGCGCGATCGACGGCGGCATGACCACCGACCCGACCGTGGCGACCATCCTGGACAAGAAGGCCGGCAAGGTCCTCATCGACATGCGCACCCCCGAGGGATCGCAGCAGGCGCTGGGCGGGCCGTACCCGTCGTCGAGTCTGTACATGCAGACGGACTGGGTGAACGGACACAAGGACACCGTGCAGAAGCTGGTCAACGCATTCGTCAGGACACTCAAGTGGATGTCCACGCACAGCGCCGACGAGATCGCGGCCAAGATGCCCGCCGACTACTCCCAGGGCGACAAGGCCCTCTACGCGAAGGCCGTCAAGAGCACCCTTCCGATGTTCACCGACGACGGCGTCATGCCCCAGGGCGGCCCCGAGACCGTCGAGAAGGTCCTCAAGGCCTTCAACCCCACCATCAAGAACGCGAAGATCGACCTGAGCAAGACGTACACGACGGAGTTCGTCGACGCGGCCAAGTAGGGGAAGCAGCCGTCGAGCGGCGGGAGAGCGGTCTCGTCGCGTGCTGCTCGCAGGCGCTCAGCCGCGGGTCGCCCACACGTAACGGTGCTCCGGGCGGCCCGCCTCGCCGTACCTCAGGGTCAGCCGGGCCTGTCCGGTGCGCTCCAGCAGCTTCAGATACCGCTGGGCGGTCTGCCGGCTCACCCCCGTCCGTTCGGCGACCTCATGGGCGGACAGCGGAACCTCGGCGTTCCTCAGCGCCCGGCGCACCAGCTCGGTCGTCGTGGCGGAGTGCCCCTTGGGCAGACCCGGCTCCGCCGCGGCGGACAGGGCGCCGAAGATCCGGTCCACCTCCGCCTGTTCGGCCTCCCCGCCGCCGTCCAGGGTCCGCCGCAGCTCGGCGTACGCCTGCAGCTTGGCCCTGAGGCCCGCGAAGGCGAACGGTTTCACCAGGTACTGCAGCGCCCCGTGCCGCATGGCCGCCTGCACGGTCGAGACGTCCCGTGCCGCCGTCACCATGATCACGTCGGCCGTGTGGCCGCGCCGGCGCATCTCCCGGACCACGGCGAGACCCGTGTCGTCGGGCAGATAGTGGTCCAGCAGGACCAGGTCGAGCCGCGGCAGCGTCTCCACCTGACGCAGCGCCTCCGCCGCGTTGTGCGCCTCGCCTGCCACACGGAAACCGGGCACCTTCTCCACGTAGGCGGCGTTGACCCGGGCCACCCGGGTGTCGTCGTCCACGACCAGCACCTCGATCATCACGCCTCCTCCGTGGTCACCGGAACGTGCGCGGCGGCCGCACCGGGCTCGGCGGCGCCCGTGACGGCCGGGTCCGGCCGCGGCTCGCTCAGCGCCTCGGGCAGGATGACGGTGAACTCCGCGCCACCGCCCGCGGCCGTGCCCACGGTCACGCTTCCGCCCTGCCGCTCGGCCAGCCGGCGCACCAGGCAGAGCCCCAGGCCGCGCTTGCCGTGCGCGGGGGGCTTCTTGGTGGACCACCCCTCGGTGAAGACCAGTTCCCGGTGCTCCGCCGGGATCCCCGGACCCGTGTCGCACACCCTGAGCACGACGGTACGGCCCTCCGTGCGCAATTCGGCCTCCACGCGCGCGTGCGGGGTGCCCGCGACCGCGTCGAGGGCGTTGTCCACGAGGTTGCCCACGATGGTCACCAGGCCCCGCGGATCGACCAGCCGGTCCGGGAGCCGGGTGTGCTCCGACACCCAGAGCGCGACCCCGCGTTCGGCCGCCACCGTCGCCTTGCCGACCAGCAGCGCCGCCAGCAGCGGGTCATCGATCTTCTCGGTGACCTGCTCGGCGGTGGCCCGGTGGTCGCCGACCACCTCGCCGACGAACTCCACCGCCTCGTCGTACATGTCCAGTTCCAGCAGCCCGAGCAGCGTGTGCATGCGGTTGGCGTGCTCGTGGTCCTGGGCGCGCAGGGCGTCGATCAGCCCGCGTGTGGAGTCGAGTTCACGCCCCAACTGCTCGAGCTCGGTGCGGTCGCGCAAGGTGGCCACCGCACCCCCGTCGCCGGTGGGCATGCGGTTGGCGACCAGGACCCGCTGGCCGCGCACGGTGAGCAGGTCGGTGCCGGTCACCCGGCCGGCCAGCACGTCCGTCGTACGGCCCGCGCCCAGCGCCTCGTCCGGGGTCAGCCCGACGGCCTCGTCGCCGATGCCCAGCAGCCGCCGCGCCTCGTCGTTGAGCAACCGGATCCGGCCGCCGCGGTCGATCGCGACCACGCCCTCCCGGATGCCGTGGAGCATCGCCTCGCGCTCCGCCAGCAGCGCCGAGATGTCGGAGAACGCCAGGTCGCGGGTCTGCCGCTGGACCCGGCGGGAGATCAGCCAGGCGGCGAGCGCGCCCGCCGCGAGGGCGCCGCCGGCGTACGCGAACAGCCCCGGGATGGCGCTGGTCAGCTGTGCCCGCACGTTGTCGTAGGCGATGCCGACGGAGACCGCCCCGACGATGCGGTGGTCGGCGTCGTACAGCGGCACCTTGCCGCGGGCAGAACGCCCCAGGGTGCCCCGGTCGATCTCCATGACCTCCTTGCCGGCCAGGGCGTCGCTCGGGTCGGTGGAGACGCGCCGGCCGATCTGCGAGGCCGTGGGGTGCGACCAGCGCACCCAGTCCCGGTTCAGCACCACGATGTACTCGGCGTGCGTGGCCCGGCGGACGCGCTCGGCCTCCTTCTGCACGGGGCCGTCCCGCGTGGGCCGGGTGGTGAGGAGGCCCTCGGCGATCTGCGGGTCCTGCGCGGTGGTCTGGGCGATGGCCAGGGCGCGGCGCATCGCCTCCTCGTCGAGCTGTTCGCTCAGCGGCGCCAGGAACAGCCCGGTCGCGAGCACCGCGACCCCCGCGGCGATCGCCACCTGCATCAGCAGCACCTGCGAGAACACCCGCCGTGGCAGACCGAGGCGCAGGCGGCGAGCGGGGGCAGTGGGGCTCATACCCACGACCGTAGTGGGACCGGCCTGAGGCGCCCCAGGGAGTGTGGCGCGGATCTCTTGATCAATCCTTGACGGGGCGATCGATTCTTGCCACCGCTCCTGCCACCGCCGACGTGCCGCTAGCTCGCCAGTGCCGTCGGCCTCAGTTCGCGCACGTCCACCACGTCCATCCGCGCCGGCGTACCGAGCACCGCGGCGCCGCAGCTCTCCGGGCGGGGCGGCAGCGACGCCCCCTGCACCACGGTGACCCGCCACCGGCGGCCGTCGGCATGGGCGACGGTGACCTCCCAGCGCGGGCCCGTGCCGTCGGTCCGCGTGACGTCGAGCACCCCCGCCCGGTATTCGCCCGCGGCCGACCGGACGGCCAGCTCGGCCGCCTGGCCGGGCCGTTCCCACGCGGAGCACCCACGGCACCCCTCGACGACCACCCGCCCCTCCCGCACGCCGTGCAGGGCCTCCTTGACGGTGTGCGCCCCGGCGCGCCCGTAGGCGTAGCCGTACGGCAGCACGAGCACGGTCGGCGCGAAACGATGTCCACCCAGATGGGTGACCTCCCACACCCCGCGCACCCCCGAGGCGATCAGCTCGGCGGCGAGGGGGCGGCCCAGGAGGGCGCAGCAGCGGTCACGCCTGCCGTTGGTGCACACGAGCGCGAGCGGGTCGCCGCGGTGCGGCCGTCCGCCCAGCACCGCGGCGAAGGAACGGGGGTCGCCCGCCCCGAGGGCGGCGAAGTCGAGTCCGAGGAGCCGCTGCGGGTCTCGGGTGTCGGCACTGTGCAGCCACACCCGCCCCGGGACGGTGTGGGCCGCGTACACCCGCCGTACCGAGGGAGTGCCGGGGTCGGCGTGCCGTCCGGGGCGCCGGATGAGGGCGACGCGGACGCCGGTTCCGCCGGCGGCCGCCTCCAGCGCCCGGCCCAGCGCGGGATCCAGGTGGCTCGAAGTGAGCGCCTTGGGACCCCACGGGCCGGGCTGCTCCAGCAGCAGCCATGTCGTCGCCGTGGCCGCAGTGCCGGACATCGGCTCGTCGAGGCTCCGGGAGACGGTCGTGCACGTACTCACAGAGGCGAGCCTAACCTGACTTCCGACGGGGCGACTTCCGGCCGGGGGTGTGTCCTACTCCGGGAGCGGCTGCGGCGGGCGGGCGCCGACGTAGTGCCCGCTGGGGCGCATGCGCAGCGGGCGCTCGCCGTACTCCTCCAGGGCGTGCGCGATCCAGCCCGCCGTCCGCGCGACGGCGAAGATCGTCTCGCCGGCCGTGGCGGGCATGCCGCTGGAAGCGGTGAACACCGCCAGGGCCAGGTCGACGTTGGCGTGCAGCGGGGTGTGCCGGGCGGTCGTGGCGACGACGTCACGGGCCGCCAGCAGCGCCGGCTCGGCGTGCGGCACCTCCTCCAGGAGGCGGAACAGCGCCCGCGCGCGCGGATCCTCGCCCGCGTACAGCCGGTGGCCGAGCCCGGGGATGCGACGGCCCGCGCGCAGCTCGTCGGCGATCACCGGAACCGCCGTGCCCTGGTCGAGCACGTCGAGCAGCATCCGGTGCGCCAGGCCGCTGGCCGCACCGTGCAACGGGCCCTCGAGGACGCCGAATCCCGCCGACACGGCCGCGTAGGCGTGCGCCCGGGCCGAGGCGGCGACCCGCACGGCGAGCGTGGAGGCGGCCAGGTCGTGGTCCGCGAGCAGGGCGAGCGCGGTGTCCAGGACGCGCAGGGAGGCCTCGTCGGCCGGGTGGCCGGTCAGCCGGGCCCACAGGCGCCGGGCGAGCGGGCCGTCGTCCCTGTGGCCGTGCAGGGCCGGCGGCAGCGCGGCGACGAGGGTGGGGATGAGGATCCGTGCCGTGTTCAGCACGGCCTCCTCGGACAGGTCGAAGCGCAGCGGGTCCTCGGCCGCCGCGGCGATCGCCGCCACCCGCAGCCGGTCCACCGGGGAGGCGTGCTCGGACAGGGCGGCCACCGCGCGGCGGGCGACCTCGACGGTGGCCCCGGGCGCGGTGAACGTCGCCCCGGGAGCGAGCCGTCCCGTCCACAGCCACTCCGCGACCTCCTCGTAGGGGTGGCGGGCGGCCAGCTCGACGGCGTCCACGCCGCGGAAGAAGTACCGGTCCTGCTCGATCAGCGTGATGCGGGTGCGGACGGACAGGTCCCCGCCGGAGCCCGGGGTCCCGGCCGCCTCCCGCCGGTTGCGGCGGGCGAGCGCCTCCACCTCCTCGGCCTCGAAGGTGCTGGCCCGGCCGCCGGGTTCGCGTCGGCTGCTGAGAAGGCCGCGGCTGACGTACGCGTAGACCGTCTCGGGTTTCACGCCGAGCAGTTCGGCCGCCTCCCTGGTGGTCAGCCGGCGCCCGGGGCGGTGCGGGGGTTCCTGAGTGCGCATGAGGGCCACCGTAGCCGTCTCTTCACACGTTGATCGGAGGGGATTGATGCAAGCAATGTTGACATGCAATTCATCAACAATGGACTGTCGGATCAATCACTGATCGGCCGCCCGGCGGCCTCGGCCGGCCGCGTCCTGCTCGTATCCTGGACGCCCAGTGCGTGCTCGTCCGCACCGCCGGACCGCGAGCCGGTGTGCGCCGCAGTGTCAGAGAGGCCGCCCGTTGGGGAACAGCTTGGGGAACAGTCCGGCAGACAGCCGCAGTCCGCGGCAGATCCCGGTCGTCGTGCTCGCCGGCTTCCTGGGCTCCGGGAAGACCACCCTCCTCAACCACCTGCTGCACCGCAGCGGAGGCAGCAGGATCGGGGCCGTCGTCAACGACTTCGGGGCCATCGAGATCGACGCGATGGCCGTCGCCGGCGCCCTCGGCGACTCCACCGTCTCCCTCGGCAACGGCTGCCTGTGCTGCGCCGTCGACGTGAGCGAGCTCGACCGGTACCTGGACCGGCTCGCCGCGCCCGCCACCGGCATCGACGTGATCGTCATCGAGGCCAGCGGGCTCGCCGAGCCGCAGGAACTCGTGCGGATGGTGCTCGCCAGCGAACATCCGGGCGTCGTGTACGGCGGCCTCGTCGAGGTCGTGGACGCCGCCGAGTTCGACGCCACGCGGGCACGGCACCCCGAGATCGACCGGCACCTCGCCCTCGCCGACCTCGTCGTCGTCAACAAGCTCGACCGGGCCGAGGACGGCGAACGGGTGCTCGCCCTGGTGCGGTCGCTCACCGACGGCGCCGCCGTCGTCCCCGCCACCTACGGCCGCATCGACCCCGAGTTCCTCTTCGACTGCAGGCCCGGCGAGGAACGCATCGGGCAGCTCTCCTTCGACGACCTGCACGAGCACGGGGAGGACGACGAGCACCCTCACGCCGGTCATCTGCACACCGGCTACGACAGCCTGTCCTTCGCCTCCGACACGCCCCTGGAGCCCCGCCGGCTCATGCGGTTCCTGGACAGCCGTCCCGAGGGGCTGTACCGGATCAAGGGATACGTCGACTTCGGGCCGTACGACCCGCTCAACCGGTACGCCGTCCACGCCGTCGGCCGGTTCCTGCGCTTCTACCCCGAGCCCTGGCCGGCCGGAGACGGCCGTCTCACCCAGCTCGTGCTGATCGGCTCCGGCATCGACGCCGACGCCCTCCGCAAGGAACTGGAGGCGTGCGGGAACGACGCCCCGCACGCCGACGAGCACGGCATGTGGGGCGTCCTGCGCTACGTGCAGGGCTCCGAGGAGGAGCCGGACGCGGAAGCGTACGGCGCTTAGGCCGCGTCGCTCGGAGCGTCCCGGCGTCGCGGAGGCCAGGGGGTCCTCCGGATCGGCCCGGGCCGCGATCCGGCCCGATCCGCACGGAAGCCGCCTAGCGCACCGGTCCCGCCACCACCGACACCGTCTTCGGCAGCGACGTGCCCGAACCGTCCCGGCGCGGGTCCGGCTCCGGCAGCTGCGCCGGGGCGCCGTTCTTCTGCGCCGCACGCGCCGGAGCCGGGCCGGCCCAGGCCAGCGACAGGCAGTCCTCGCCCTTCAGGAAGCGCTGGCAGCGCACGCCGCCCGTGGCCCGTCCCTTGCGCGGGAACTGGTCGAACGGGGTCAGCTTCGCCGTCGTCTGCACCGAGTCGTCCAGCGTGCCGCGCGAGCCCGCGGCCGTGAACACCACCGCGTCTGCTGCCGGGTCGACCGCCGTGAAGGAGATCACCTTCGCGCCCTCGGCGAGCTTGATGCCCGTCACACCGCCCGCGGGGCGGCCCTGCGGGCGCACCAGGGAGGCCTGGAAACGCAGCAGCTGCGCGTCGTCGGTGATGAACACCAGGTCCTCCTCGCCGGTGCGCAGCTCCACCGCGCCGACGATCCGGTCGCCCTCCTTGAGGGTGATGACCTCCAGCTCGTCCTTGTTGGACGGGTAGTCCGGCACCACCCGCTTGACGACGCCCTGCTCGGTGCCGAGCGCCAGACCCGGCGAGGACTCGTCCAGCGTGGTCAGGCAGACCACCGTCTCGTCGCCCTCCAGGGAGACGAACTCCGCGAGCGGCGCCCCGCCGGAGAGGTTCGGCGCGGTCGCCGTCTCGGGCAGCTGCGGAAGGTCGACGACGTCGATCCGCAGCAGGCGGCCCGCCGAGGTCACCGCGCCGATCACTCCGCGCGCGGTGGCCGGCACCGCCGAGACGATCACGTCGTGCTTGACCCGCTTGGCGCCCGCCGCCTCCGGGAACGGCCCGTCGGTCGCCGTACGGGCCAGCAGGCCCGTCGAGGACAGCAGCACCCGGCACGGGTCGTCGGCCACCTGCAGCGGGACGGTGGCCGCCGGCGCGCCCGCGGACTCCAGCAGGACCGTGCGCCGGTCGGTGCCGAACTTCTTCGCCACGGCGGCCAGTTCGGACGACACGAGCTTGCGCAGCTCCGCGTCCGAGTCCAGGATCCGGGTCAGCTCCGCGATCTCCGCGGTGAGCTTGTCCTTCTCCGCCTCCAGCTCGATCCGGTCGTACCGGGTGAGCCGGCGCAGCGGCGTGTCGAGGATGTACTGCGTCTGCACCTCGCTCAGCGAGAAGCGCTCCCTCAGGCGCTCCTTGGCCTGCGCGGAGTTGTCGCTGGAGCGGATGATCCGGATGACCTCGTCGATGTCGATCAGCGCGGTCAGCAGACCCTCGACCAGGTGCAGCCGGTCGCGCTTCTTGCCGCGGCGGAACTCGCTGCGGCGCCTGACCACGTCGAACCGGTGGTCGAGGTAGACCTCCAGCAGCTCCTTCAGACCGAGGGTCAGCGGCTGGCCGTCGACCAGGGCGACGTTGTTGATGCCGAAGGACTCCTCCATCGGCGTCAGCTTGTACAGCTGCTCCAGGATCGCCTCCGGCACGAAGCCGTTCTTGATCTCGATGACCAGGCGCAGGCCGTGCTCGCGGTCGGTGAGGTCCTTGACGTCGGCGATGCCCTGGATCTTCTTCGCGTTGACCAGGTCCTTGATCTTCGCGATGACCTTCTCGGGGCCCACCGAGAACGGCAGTTCGGTGACGACCAGCCCCTTGCGGCGGGCCGTGACGTTCTCGACCGAGACCGTGGCGCGCATCTTGAACGTGCCGCGGCCGGTCGCGTACGCGTCCCGGATGCCGTCCAGGCCGACGATCCGCCCGCCGGTCGGCAGGTCGGGGCCCGGCACGTGCTTCATCAGCGCGTCCAGGTCCGCGTTCGGGTACCGGATCAGATGGCGGGCGGCGGCGACGACCTCCCGCAGGTTGTGCGGCGGCATGTTCGTCGCCATGCCCACCGCGATGCCGGAGGCGCCGTTGACCAGCAGGTTGGGGAAGGCCGCGGGCAGCGCCACCGGCTCCCGCTCCTGCCCGTCGTAGTTCGGGGCGAAGTCGACGGTGTCCTCGTCGATCGACTCGGTCATCAGGCCGGTCGCCTCGGCCATCCGGCACTCGGTGTACCGCATGGCGGCCGGCGGGTCGTCGTTGCCCAGCGAGCCGAAGTTGCCGTGGCCGTCGACCAGCGGCACGCGCATGGAGAACGGCTGCGCCATGCGCACCAGGGCGTCGTAGATCGACGCGTCCCCGTGCGGGTGCAGCTTGCCCATGACCTCGCCGACGACCCGCGCGCACTTCACATAGCCGCGGTCGGGGCGCAGGCCCATCTCGTTCATCTGGTAGACGATCCGGCGGTGCACCGGCTTGAGGCCGTCGCGGGCGTCCGGCAGGGCGCGCGAGTAGATGACCGAGTACGCGTACTCGAGGTAGGAGCCACGCATCTCGTCCACGACGTCGATGTCGAGGATCTTTTCCTCGTACGAATCGTCGGGCGGCGGGGTCTTCGTGCTGCGGCGGGCCATCGCTGCCGGCTCCTCCTGATCTGACGGGTCTGACGCGGACCATTGTGGACCGCTGCACTGACAGCGCGGGCACGACCCGGTCCGTGCGGTCCGCACCGGTGCCGGGAAGCCGTCCCGCGGCACGCGTCACGCAGGCTACGCGATCCGCTGTGGGCGTACGTCCGGCGGGAACGTCGCCGGGGCCCCGCACGCTTTGCATACAGTGGCAGGACCGGCAGGAAAAGCGCGGTTTCTTCGACCGCCTCCGCTCGCGAAGGGATGTACATGCCCATGGGTCACACGACCACAGCCGAGGCAGGCTCCGGGGGCCTGACAGCGACCGAGCACCGCCTGGCCAACGGTCTGCGCGTGGTGCTCTCCGAGGACCACCTGACCCCGGTGGCGGCGGTCTGCCTCTGGTACGACGTCGGCTCCCGCCACGAGGTCAAGGGGCGCACCGGCCTGGCTCACCTCTTCGAGCACCTCATGTTCCAGGGCTCGGCGCAGGTCAAGGGCAACGGCCACTTCGAGCTGGTGCAGGGCGCCGGCGGCTCGCTCAACGGCACCACCAGCTTCGAGCGCACGAACTACTTCGAGACCATGCCCGCCCACCAGCTGGAGCTCGCGCTCTGGCTGGAGGCCGACCGCATGGGCTCCCTGCTGGCCGCCCTGGACGAGGAGTCCATGGAGAACCAGCGGGACGTCGTCAAGAACGAGCGCCGCCAGCGCTACGACAACGTCCCCTACGGCACCGCCTTCGAGCGGCTGACCGCCCTGTCGTACCCGGAGGGCCACCCGTACCACCACACGCCGATCGGCTCGATGGCGGACCTGGACGCGGCCACCCTGGAGGACGCCCGCCAGTTCTTCCGCACCTACTACGCGCCGAACAACGCGGTGCTCTCCGTGGTCGGCGACATCGACCCCGAGCAGACCCTCGCCTGGATCGAGAAGTACTTCGGGTCGATCCCCGCGCACGACGGCAAGCCCGAGCCCCGCGACGGCTCCCTGCCGGACGTCATCGGCGAGCAGCTGCGCGAGGTCGTCGTGGAGGAGGTCCCGGCGCGCGCCCTGATGGCCGCCTACCGGCTGCCGCACGACGGCACGCGCGCGTGCGACGCGGCCGACCTCGCCCTGACCGTCCTGGGCGGCGGGGAGTCCTCCCGCCTGTACAACCGGCTGGTGCGCCGCGACCGTACGGCCGTCGCGGCCGGCTTCGGCCTGCTGCGGCTGGCCGGCGCCCCCTCGATGGGGTGGCTGGACGTGAAGACCTCCGGTGACGTGGAGGTGCCGGTCATCGAGGCCGCCATCGACGAGGAGCTGGCCCGGTTCGCCGAGGAGGGGCCCACGCCGGAGGAGATGGAGCGCGCCCAGGCCCAGCTGGAGCGCGAGTGGCTGGACCGGCTCGGCACGGTCGCCGGCCGCGCCGACGAACTGTGCCGGTACGCCGTCCTGTTCGGCGACCCGCAGCTCGCCCTCACCGCGGTGCAGCGCGTCCTGGAGGTGACCCCCGAGGAGGTGCAGGAGATCGCCAAGGCCCGGCTGCGCCCCGACAACCGCGCGGTCCTGGTCTACGAACCGAAGTCCCCGGAAGCCGTCGAGGACGCCGGGATCCCGCAGGACCCGGAGCAGGAAGCGACCGTAGAGGCGGGCTCCGGCCGGAACGAGAACGAGGAGACGGCCAAGTGACCGAGCTCGCCACGATGGACTTCCACCCGCAGCCGCAGCCGGGCGAGGCCAGGCCGTGGGCGTTCCCGGCCCCGGAGCGCGGCACGCTCGGCAACGGCCTGACGGTGCTGCGCTGCCACCGCCCCGGCCAGCAGGTCGTCGCCGTGGAGGTGCTGCTGGACGCGCCCCTGGACGCCGAACCGGCGGGCCTGGACGGCGTCGCCACGATCATGGCGCGCGCCTTCTCGGAGGGCACCGACCGCCACTCCGCCGAGGAGTTCGCCGCCGAGCTGGAGCGCGCGGGCGCCACGCTCGACGCGCACGCCGACCACCCCGGCGTCCGGCTCAGCCTGGAGGTCCCCGCCTCCCGGCTGGCCAAGGGCCTCGGTCTGCTCGCCGACGCCCTGCGCGCGCCCGCCTTCGCCGAGAGCGAGGTCGAGCGGCTGGTCCGCAACCGCCTGGACGAGATCCCGCACGAGCTGGCCAACCCCGCCCGCCGGGCCGCCAAGGAACTCTCCAGGGAGCTGTTCCCGGCGTCCTCGCGCATGTCCCGTCCGCGTCAGGGCACCGAGGAGACGGTCGCGAAGATCGACGCGGCGGCCGTGCGCGCCTTCTACGACCGCCATGTGCGCCCCGCCACCGCCACCGCCGTGGTCGTCGGCGACCTGACCGGCGTCGATCTGGACGCGCTGCTCGGCGACACCCTCGGCGCGTGGAGCGGCACCCCGGGCGAGGCCCGTCCGGTGCCGCCGGTGACCGCCGACGACACCGGGCGCGTGGTCGTCGTGGACCGGCCCGGAGCCGTCCAGACACAGCTGCTCATCGGCCGGATCGGCCCCGACCGGCACGACCGGGTGTGGCCCGCCCAGGTGCTCGGCACGTACTGCCTCGGCGGAACCCTCACCTCCCGCCTGGACCGCGTGCTGCGCGAGGAGAAGGGCTACACCTACGGCGTGCGCTCCTTCGCGCAGGTCCTGCGGTCCGCGCCCGACGGCACCGGCGCCGCGATGCTCGCCATCAGCGGCTCCGTGGACACGCCCAACACGGGCCCGGCGCTGGACGACCTGTGGAAGGTGCTGCGCACCCTCGCGGCGGACGGCCTGACGGACGCCGAGCGGGACGTCGCCGTGCAGAACCTCGTCGGTGTGGCGCCGCTGAAGTACGAGACCGCGGCGGCCGTCGCGAGCACCCTGGCCGACCAGGTCGAGCAGCACCTGCCCGACGACTTCCAGGCCACGCTCTACCAGCAGCTGGCCGCCACGGGCACGGTGGAGGCCACCGCGGCCGTCGTCAACGCCTTCCCGGTGGACCGCCTGGTGACGGTCCTCGTGGGCGACGCGGCGCAGATCAAGGCGCCGGTCGAGGCGCTCGGCATCGGCGAAGTCACCGTCGTCTCCGCGGAGTAGCCCGGCGACGGCACACGCGCGCGTGGGGCCCTGGCGACCTACGGGTCGTCAGGGCCCCTGCTGTTCCACTCGCCCGCCCAGATGCCCGGTTTGCGGCGGAGGTTGCCTGTCTGCCCTGTGGGATGCGCTACAAAATCCCGCGTGCGTTTGGGTATTGAACGCACGCCCCCGTACCTTCGTGCAGGCTGTTCGTCAGGCAGTGCGCCGCACCCGCGGCACCGGACAGCCATCGCCGAATCCCCGTACGGCGCGAGCCAGGGGAGCCGGGGACCCACCGTCCCCCGGGGTGAATCGGGCGCCCGCGCGCGAGCGCAGGGGGCCCGTAGGAGACCTTCCTGCTCCGAACCCGTCAGCTAACCCGGTAGGCGAGACGGAAGGAAAGGATCAGCCACCTTATGGCGTTCATGTGCGCCACGGGCAAGCACCGCAAGCCCGGCCGGGTCAAGCGCACCACCGCTCAGGCGGCCGGTGTCGCGGCCCTGACCACCACCGGCGTCATCGGAACGCTCGCCGCCTCCCCGGCGCTCGCCGCCGAGCCCTCGCCCGAGGAGACCGGCCTCACCCCGGTCCTCACCGCGAGCGACGACGTCGCCGAGCGCATCGACGAGCAGGCCGTCGCCCAGCAGCGGGCCGCCGAGCAGAAGGCGGCCGAGGAGGCCGCGGCCAAGGCGGCCGCCGAGGCAGCCGCGAAGCGCGCGCAGGAGGTGCGCGAGGCCAAGGCCCGTGCCGCCCGCGAGGCCGAGCGCAAGCTGCTGAACGCCTACGTCGCGCCGATCGCGCACTCGTACGTCTCCACGGCCTACCAGGCCGGCAGCTCCCTGTGGTCCTCCGGCTCGCACACCGGTGTCGACTTCCACGCGGCCAGCGGCACCCCCGTCCACGCGGTGGGCGCCGGCACGGTCGTCTCCGCCGGCTGGGGCGGCGCGTACGGCAACGAGGTCGTGATCCGGATGGCCGACGGCATGTACACCCAGTACGGCCACCTGTCGTCCATCGGCGTCACGGTCGGCCAGAAGGTCGTCCCCGGCCAGCAGATCGGCCTGTCCGGCGCCACGGGCAACGTCACCGGCCCGCACCTCCACTTCGAGGCCCGCACGACCCCCGAGTACGGCTCAGACGTGGACCCCGTCGCCTACCTCCGCCAGCACGGCGTGGATCTCTGACGCCCCTCGCGCGGAATCCGGAGCCCCGTCTCACCGAGCCGGGGCTTCTTCTTTCCGCGGTGCCCGCACCACCCGCTGCCCGGTTCCGGCGCACCCGGTGTGCACCGCCCCGCGGTACGGCGTCGTCGCAGGTGCCCACGAGCGCGGCAGCCGCCTTATTGAGGTCCCGGCCCGCCGCTACGGCGGCGCACGCGTCCCCGTCCGGGAGGCGCCGCGCACCCCGGAGGCGGAGGGTTTCCCGGTGACCCGCCGGCACGCCGGCGCGTGCGTGGCCGAGCGGCCGAGCAGGAGCCCGCGAGCTGCGCGTTCGGCGGGGCGGAGCGCATGCGGCGGAGCCGCGCCGCCCCGAGGGGCGAACGCGGCTCCGCCGCTGCGCGCGAGGGTGCTCAGACGGTCTCGGGCAGCTCCTCCAGGCCCTCGGAGACCAGCTTGGCCAGCCGGTCCAGGGCGGCGTCCGCGCCCTCGGCGTCGGAGGCCAGGACGATCTCCTCGCCGCCCTGGGCGCCCAGGCCGAGGACGGCCAGCATCGAGGCCGCGTTGACGGGGGCGCCCCCGGCCTTGGCGATCGTCACGGGGACGCCTGCGGCCGTGGCGGCCCGGACGAAGATGGAAGCGGGGCGGGCGTGGAGGCCCTCGGCCCAGCCGACGTTGACGCGGCGCTCAGCCATGGTGTTGCTGCCCTTCAGTGCTCAGGGTTGTCTAGACCAGTTTTCCATACCTGGAGCGCGCCCGGAAGCGGTCTTCCGCGCGCGCCGGTGCGCGGCCGGACCGCGGCCTCGGTCCGGCTGCTCGTCCTCCACAGACTGCCTCGCGCCGTCGTCCGACGCGAGCCGTACTCTGGGGCCCATGCAGAGCCCGGCGGACCGGCAGGACCGGCACGAGTACCCCGCCCACTGGGAAGCGGACGTGGTGCTGCGCGACGGCGGCACCGCGCGCATCCGGCCCATCACCGCCGATGACGCCGGCCGCCTGGTCAGCTTCTACGAGCAGGTCTCCGACGAGTCGAAGTACTACCGCTTCTTCGCGCCGTACCCCCGGCTGTCCGCCAAGGACGTGCACCGTTTCACCCACCACGACTTCGTGGACCGGGTGGGACTCGCGGCCACCGTGGGCGGCGAGTTCATCGCCACCGTACGCTACGACCGCATCGGCGCCGACGGCCTGCCCGCCTCCGCGCCGGCCGACGAGGCCGAGGTCGCCTTCCTGGTGCAGGACGCCCACCAGGGCCGCGGGGTCGCCTCCGCCCTGCTGGAGCACATCGCGGCCGTCGCGCGCGAGCGGGGCATCCGCCGCTTCGCCGCCGAGGTGCTGCCCGCCAACACCAAGATGATCAAGGTGTTCACGGACGCCGGCTACACCCAGAAGCGCAGCTTCGAGGACGGCGTCGTCCGCCTGGAACTCGACCTGGAGCCGACCGACCGCTCCCTCGCCGTGCAGCGCGCGCGGGAGCAGCGCGCGGAGGCGCGCTCGGTCCGGCGGCTCCTCGCGCCCGGCTCCGTCGCGGTCGTCGGGGTGGGCCGCGCCCCCGGCGGGGTGGGCCGCAGCGTCCTCGGCAACCTCCGCGCCGCCGGCTACGCCGGGCCGCTGCACGCCGTGAACAGCGCCTTCCCCGACGACCTCGAGGAGGTCGACGGGGTGCCCGCCCACCGCTCGGTGCGGGACATCGAGGGGCACGTGGACCTCGCCGTCGTCGCCGTACCGGCCGAGCACGTGCCCGCGGTGGTCGCCGAGTGCGGCGAGCACGGCGTCCAGGGGCTGGTCGTGCTGTCCGCCGGATACGCCGAGAGCGGGCCCGCGGGACGCGAACGGCAGCGCGCCCTCGTGCGGCAGGCCCGCGCGTACGGCATGCGGATCATCGGCCCCAACGCCTTCGGGATCATCAACACCGCCCCGGACGTCCGCCTGAACGCCTCCCTCGCCCCCGAACCGCCCCGCCCCGGCCGGATCGGGCTGTTCGCCCAGTCCGGCGCCATCGGCATCGCCCTGCTGTCCCGGCTGCACCGGCGCGGGGGAGGAGTGACCGGGGTCACCGGCGTGTCCACCTTCGTGTCCGCCGGCAACCGCGCGGACGTCTCCGGCAACGACGTCCTGCAGTACTGGTACGACGACCCCGAGACCGACGTCGTCCTGATGTACCTGGAGTCCATCGGCAACCCCCGCAAGTTCACGCGCCTGGCCCGGCGCACGGCGGCGGCGAAGCCGCTGGTGGTGGTGCAAGGCACCGGGACCGCGCCCCAGGGGCACACGGTACGGGCCACGCGGCTGCCGCACGCGACCGTCTCCGCGCTGCTCCGGCAGGCCGGGGTGATCCGCGTCGACACCATCACCGAACTGGTCGACGCGGGGCTGCTGCTGGCCCGCCAGCCACTGCCCGCCGGGCCCCGGGTGGCGATCCTCGGGAACTCCGAGTCGCTGGGCGTGCTGACGTACGACCGGTGCCTGGCCGAGGGGCTGCAGCCGCTGCGCCCGCTGGACCTGACGACCGGGGCGACGGCGGTGGACTTCCACCGGGCGCTGTCGGCCGCGCTGGCGGACGACGCGTGCGACTCCGTCGTGGTCACCGCCATACCGGCCATCGGCGAGGGGTCGCCGGGGGACGCCGAGCTGGCCGAGGCGCTGCGTTCGGCGGCCGCCGCGGCGCCGGGGAAGCCGGTCCTGGTGGTGCACGTGGAGCTCGGAGGGCTCGCCCGGGCGCTGTCGGCGGCGGCGAGCACCGCACCGCAGGCCGCCGAGCCGGCCCCCGGCGCCGAGGACGGCGCCCACCCGCTCCAGGACGCCGGGGTCCGGGCGGGCGGCGGCGCCGCGGACCGGCCACCCGGCGCGCGGACCGCCTGGCGCAACCCCCCGGAGGGCACCCGGCTCATCCCGGCCTACCCGGCCGCCGAGCGGGCCGTCCGGGCCCTCTCCGAAGCCGTGAGGTACGCGCAGTGGCGGCGGGACGCCGCCGATCCCGGCAAGGTCCCGGAGTACGACGACATCGACGAGAAGGGGGCCGCCGGGCTGATCGCGGGCCTGCTGGCGCGCGGCGAGGGGCTCACGATCCCGGACGCGGAGACCTGCGAACTGCTCGGCAGGTACGGCATCCCGGTGCGCCGCGCGCTGCCCGCGCCCACCCCGGACGCCGCCGCCGAAGCCGCCCGCGCGCTCGGCTACCCGGTGGCCCTCAAGGCCACCGCCCCGCACCTCAGGCACCGCGCCGACCTGGGCGGCGTACGCCTGGACCTCGCGGACGAGGAGCAGCTGCGCCGGGCGTACGCCGAGCTGACCGGGCTGTTCGGGCAGCCGGAGGGGCTGCGGCCGGTGGTGCAGCAGATGGCGCCGCGCGGGGTCGACACGGTCGTACGGGCCGTGATCGATCCGGCGGCCGGGGCCGTGCTGTCCTTCGGGCTCGCCGGGGCCGCCTCGCAGCTGCTCGGGGACATGGCCCACCGGCTGGTCCCCGTCACCGACCGGGAGGCGGCCTCGCTGGTGCGGTCCATCCGCACCGCGCCGCTGCTGTTCGGCTGGCGCGGCTCCACGCCCGTGGACACCCCCGCGCTCGAGGAGCTGCTGCTGCGGGTGTCCCGGCTGGTCGACGACCACCCGGAGGTGGTGGCGGTCACCCTGGAGCCGGTCGTCGTCGCCCCGCACGGCGTGAGCGTCCTGGGCGCGACCGTGCGGCTCGCACCCCCGCCCGCCCGCGACGACCACGGCCCGCGGACCCTGCCGGTCTACTGAGCGGGGGAGGGGTACCGAGGCCCGCGGCCGCGCCCGGCGGAGCCGGTCGGACGCACCGGCGGAGCCGTTGGGACGCAAGGCGTCCGCCCGGCCCGCCCGGTGACGCCTCACGTGCGGTGCACCGCGCCCAGGGGTGCGGGGGAGGCGGCCGCCGGAACCCGCACCGGGGGCAGCCCCGGCCCGGCCGCCGCCGGGCGGTCCGGAGTGCGTCTCACCCCCGCCGGGCCGACCGGCGGACGGTCCGCCCGGGGCGGGCGCCGAAGCCCCGGTGCGCGGGCGCACGGGCCGCTGCCGGTCCGTGCGACTGGCCCGGAGCGCTGTTGCCCACGGATTAGGATGGACGCCATGGCCAAGACCAGTACGACGACCCAGGGGCTGCGCGCGGCGATCGAGCGCAGCGGCTACTACCCGGCCCTCGTGGCCGAGGCGGTGGAGGCCGCTGTCGGCGGCGAGCCCGTCCGGTCGTACCTGGTCCACCAGGAGACGACGTTCGACCAGAACGAGGTCCGCCGGCACGTCACCGTGCTGGTCCTGACGGGCAACCGCTTCATCGTCAGCCACACCGACGAGCAGGCCGCCGACGGCACCTCCCCGACGCCGTACGCCACCACCTCCACCGAGTCCGTGAAGCTGGACCGCATCTCGTCGGTCGTGGTCAGCCGGGTGGTGGCCAATCCCGAGCAGTACACCCCGGGCACGCTGCCCCGCGAGGTGGTGCTGACCATCGGCTGGGGCGCGGTCAGCCGCATCGACCTGGAGCCCGCCGCCTGCGGCGACCCCAACTGCGACGCGGACCACGGCTACACGGGCAACTCCACGGCGGACGACCTCAGCCTGCGCGTCAGCGAGGCCGGGGACGGGCCGGAGACGGTGCGCCAGGCGCTCGCCTTCGCGCAGGCCATCTCGGAGGCGACCGCGGACCTCACGCGCTGATGTCCCAGCTCTCCGCCTGGGACCACCCGGAACCCCTCGCCCTGGACACGGCGCCGCTGCCCGAGTACGGCAGCGGCTCCCTCGCCGACCTGCTGCCCACCCTCGCCGCCGGCATGGGCGTCCCCGGCCTGACCGCCACGATCGAGGAACTGACCGCGACCGACCGGGTCTGTGTCTTCCTGATCGACGGGCTCGGCTGGGAGCAGCTCAGGGCCCACCCGGACGAGGCGCCCTTCCTGCACTCCCTGCTCGGCAGCTCGCGCGGCGGCACCGGCCGCCCGCTCACCGCCGGCTACCCGGCCACCACCGCCACCTCCCTGGCCTCCGTCGGCACCGGACTGCCTCCCGCGGCGCACGGCCTGCCCGGGTACGCGGTCCGCAACCCGGCCACCGGCGAGCTGATGAACCAGCTCCGCTGGCAGCCCTACACGGATCCGCGCCCCTGGCAGCCGTACCCCACCGTCTTCCGGCTGGCCCACGAGGCCGGAGTGCACGCCGCGCAGGTGTCCTCGCCCGCCTTCGCGCAGACCCCGCTCACCAAGGTGGCGCTCAGCGGCGGCACCTTCCACGGGCGGCTCTCCGGCGAGGAGCGCGTCGACCTCGCGGCGGAGCAACTCGCGGCCGGGGACCGCTCGCTGGTGTACACGTACTACGCCGAGCTGGACGGCGCCGGACACCGCTACGGCGTCGCCTCCGACACCTGGCGCGGCCAGCTGATGCACGTCGACCGGCTCGCCCAGCGCCTCGCCGAGCAACTGCCGCCGCGCAGCGCGCTGTACGTCACCGCCGACCACGGCATGGTCGACATCCCCTTCGACGAGCGGCACCGCATCGACTTCGACGAGGACTGGGAGCTGCGCGCCGGGGTCGCGCTGCTCGGCGGCGAGGGCCGGGCCCGGCACGTGTACGCGGTGCCGGGCGCCGAGAACGACGTCCTGACCGTCTGGCGCGAGGTGCTCGGCGAGCAGTTCTGGGTGGCCTCGCGGGACGAGGCGATCGCGGCCGGCTGGTTCGGGCGGCCCGGCGAGTGCGACGAGCGCGTGTACGCGCGCCTCGGGGACGTCATCGCCGCGGCGCACGACGACGTCCTGCTCATCGCCTCCGAGCGCGAGCCGAAGGAGTCGGCGCTGGTCGGCAACCACGGCTCGATGACCCCCGCCGAGCAACTGGTCCCGCTGCTCGAAGTACGCTCCTGACGCCCCCTGCCCCGTATCTCGCCGAAAGGTGCTCGACTCCTCATGCCCGAACTGGTGTTCTTCTGCGGAACGATGGACTGCGGGAAGTCGACGCTGGCTCTGCAGATCGAGCACAACCGGTCCGCGCGCGGCCTCGCTGGGATGATCTTCACCCGGAACGACCGCGCGGGGGAGGGCAAGCTGTCCTCCCGGCTCGGCCTGGTCACCGACGCGGTGGAGGTGGCGGACGACCAGGACCTGTACGCGTATCTCGTGGACCACCTCTCGCAGGGCGGCCGGGCCGACTACGTGATCGCGGACGAGGCGCAGTTCCTCGCGCCCGGACAGATCGACCAGCTCGCGCGCGTGGTCGACGATCTCGGCCTGGACGTGTTCGCCTTCGGGATCACCACCGACTTCCGCTCCAAGCTCTTCCCCGGCTCCCAGCGGCTGGTGGAGCTCGCCGACCGCATCGAGGTGCTCCAGGTCGAGGCGCTGTGCTGGTGCGGCGCCCGTGCCACGCACAACGCCCGCACGGTGGGTGGAGAGATGGTGGTCGAGGGCGCCCAGGTGGTCGTCGGCGACGTCAACCAGGCCGCCGGCGAGGTCGGCTACGAGGTCCTGTGCCGCCGTCACCACCGGCGCCGGATGACCGCCGCGTCCGCCCGTGCGGCGGCCCTGTCCCCGGACGTGCTGCCGGTGTCCCCCGGATGACCCGGCCGCCGAACGCCGACTGATCCTTTTCGATCTGCAAGGCGAGTTTTTCAACTCTCGAATGACATTTTCGGTCAATTCGAATCAGCGGCATTGATCGTGTTCGGATGCCGGACGCCGGACGGCGGTAATGATCGTCCTGTCAATCGAAGCCGCCCCTCCTTCAATTCGAAGATCCACCTGCTACGGTCGGAGAAGGAATCGGTCAACCTGCGGGGGCAGGCGGTGACAAGGGGGGCGTCATGGCTGACATACGCGATTTCTTCAACGGGTTAGCCGGATCGCCGAAACGCAACGAGAACCGCAGGAAGGTACTGCTCGCCGTCGCGATCAAGGCGGACACCCAGGTCGGTATCGCCCGCCGCACCACGCTTTCCCAGGCGACCGTCTCCACCGCGGTCCGGGAACTCGAGAAGGCACGCATCGTGCGCAGCGCCCGGGCGGACGGCGGCCGCGCCGGCAAGGTCTCCCTCCTTCCCACGGACCTGGTCGGGGTGGGCGTGCATCTCGGGTTCAACCACGCCACGGTGGTCGCGCGCCGGCTCGACAAGGACTTCGAAGCGGTGTCCGTCCGCGTCGACTCGGAAGGCGTCGGCCGGGGCTGGAACCGCGCCCTGCCCGCCGTGCAGGACATGGTCCGGGAGGCGGTCAGGGACACCGGCTGCGCCCTGCGCGACGTCTTCTCGCTCGGCATCGCCGTGCCCCGCATGATCGATCCGCGCACCAACGCGTTCACCGAGCCCGTCCTCCACCCCTGGCGGCCGGGGGACGACCCGGCGAAGGACCTGGGGGACTGGCTGGGCGTGCCCGCGCCCATCGACAACGACGCCAACCTCGGTGCGCTGGCCGAGCAGACCTACGGCAACCGCGAACACGCCGAGACCGTGATCTACGTGAAGGTGTCCACCGGCGTCGGAGCCGGGATCATCGTCCACAACCTCCTGCTGCGCGGGCACGGCGGCATGGCCGGGGAGATCGGCCACGTCACCCTGGACCCGGACGGTGCGCTGTGCCGGTGCGGCGGGCGGGGCTGCCTGGAGACCGTGATCGGCGCCGAAGCGCTGGTGCAGCAGGTGCGGCGGGCCCGGCCCCGGGCCGGCGCCGCGGACTTCGAGCAGCTGGAGGACGTCATCCGGGCCGCCAGGGAGCGCGACCCCGTCTGCATGCGGGTCATCCAGGACGCGGGACGGACCCTGGGCTCCTTCCTCGCCCAGGTGTGCAACCTCATCAACCCCGACGTCGTCGTCGTGGGCGGCCAGCTGACGGAGTGCGACCTGCTCCTCGAAGGCTGCAGGGAGACGCTGCCCCGCTTCGCGCTTCCCGGCGCGGTCGCCGAGCGCTCCGGCTTCGTCCTGGAACTGAGCCGACTGGGGACGAAGGCCGAGGCGCAGGGAGCCCTCGTCCTGGGACTGCGCCGCCAGGAGACCTGGCCGGCCGACGGTTAGCGGCGGGGCCCGGGAGCACGCCCGGCGCCCCGGGCCGGGGAGGGCGCCCGGTGCGGCCCTCGGGGTCCGCCTTCGGGACGCCGCACATGCGCCGCCCCGGGGGCCTGCGGCACCGCGCGGCGCAGCACTCGAACCGGCCCGAACGAATCGCCTGCCTTCTTTCTTCAAAAAAAAGAGGCGTCGGACACCCCGTCGTGTTCCCGGTTCGAATGCGTGGGCCCCATTCATCGACCTGCACAAGGGCCCCGCCCGCGGACGGGGCGCCGGGCCGCGCCCAGGGCGTTCGACAGAATGTGCGGTACAGGGAAAAGCCCTGGTCGCGAACGCGTTGACGGCTTTCCGGATCCCGGCTGCGCCCGAAGCGCTCCTGACTACACTGCGGAGGTACCCCGGTGGCCGAAAGGCCGCTTGCCGCATTCCCGTTCTTCCTTCCGAGGCAGTCGTGCCCTTGACCCGAGGCGGCCCGATGACATACGACGCATTTCCCGAGTACCCGTCCGCCCCCGCGGCGGACGACGGACAGGAACAGCGAGCGCATACCGACGGGCCGCTCCCCTTCGGCGAGGACCTCGCCTATGTGTCGCCGGCGCTCCTGTATCTCGGCCGGATCCGCGCCCTGACGCTGGGCAGTTCGCCCAGCGGCAACGCCGACGCCAACGCGCAGTACTACTGGTAGGAGTCGTCGTGGCCGTCATGCCCGTCAGCGCCGGCCCGGCCGGCTCGGCGGCGGACCCCGGCGGGCTCGCGGTCCGGCTGCCGCCGGGCCCGGCGATCGCCGGACTCCTGCCGCCCGGTCCCCGGTTACCGGCCCCCGCCTCCGAGGTGTGGCCCGCGGACACCCGGCTGTGGTCCTGGGGCCCGTGGCACGAGGGCGAGGTGCGCACCGCGGACTGTCCGCGGGCCCGGGTCGTCGCGGTCGGCCAGTGCCTGGCCGGCTCCGCACGGATGCGGGACGACCTGGGGCGCGCGGCCCGCGACGGGGACTGGGAGAGCCTGACCCGCTGGCCGGGCGCCTACCTGCTGCTGGTGCTGGAGAACGGCGGCCGCACCACCGCCTACGCCGACCCGGCAGGGCAGTTCCCGCTGTACTACGCGCGCTCAGGCGGCCGTACGGTCCTCTCCACACGGGCGGCGGCCGTGGCGGCGATGACGGGACGCGGCGAGGCCGTGGACGCCCCGGCGCTCGCCGCGCACATCGTCTGCCCCGGCGTGCCCGAACTCGTCGACGACCGGACGGCCTTCGCCGGCGTACGGCGGCTGGGCCCCGGCGAAGCGCTGCGCATCGACCCCGGCGCCGGCGCCCCTGCCCGCTGGACCCACGCAGCGCTCGAACCCGACGCCGACGCACGTCTCCAGGACGGCGCGGCCCGCCTGCGGCCCGCCCTGCGGCAGGCCGTCGCACTGCGCGCCCGCGGTGCCGCCCGGATCACCGCGGACTTCAGCGGAGGGCTGGACTCCACCTCGCTGGCCTTCCTCGCCGCGGACGCGTGCCGCGCACCACTGGACGCCTTCGTCTACCACCACCCCGCCGCTCCGGCGGGCGACCTGGAACACGCCCTGCGCCACGCCGACGGCACGACCGCGATCCGGCTGCGCCTCACCCGGGGCGGCGACACATCGCTGCCGTACGCCGGTCTGGACGCGCGGGGTGCGGCCGACCAGCCCGATCCCGCCACGGCTGTCGTGGCCCGGCTCCGGTTGCGCCTCGCGCACATCGCGAGCACCGGCGGAGGCGTCCATCTCACGGGCGAGGGCGGCGACGCCCTGCTGACCGCGCCGCCCGCGCACCTCGGGGAGGTCGCGGCGGCCCGCGGGGCGCGCCGGCTCGCCCACGACGCACTCGCCCTCGGCAGGCTGCGCCGCGTCTCCCCCGCCAGGGTCGCCCACCGCGCCCTGCGCCTGGCCCGCACCCCGCTGGACCGGGCACTGCGCGACCTGGCCGGTCAGCTGGAGCGGCCGGCGGCGCAGCCGCCGCAGTGGCTGGACGCCGTGGCCTGGTGGCCGCCTCCGGGGGTGGAGGCCGCCTGGCTGACCCCGCGAGCCCGGCGCGACCTCGCCGAACTGGCCCGGCTGGCCGCGGAACGCGCCGAGCGGGCCCACCGCGACGGACCATTGCCGGGCCCCGGCGCCCGCGCGGCCCTGTGCGAGCTGCGCGCATCCGCGGCCCTGCACAGCCAGCTCATCGAACTGGCACGTCCGTTCGGAGTGTGGCCGCACGCCCCGTATCTCGACGCCGACGTCGTACGAGCCTGCACCAGCCTGCCGGTGCCGGCGAAGGCGGACGCCTGCACCGTCAAGCCGCTGCTGGCCACCGCACTGGCCGGCGCGGTCCCCGGCGCCGTGCTGGCCCGGCGCACCAAGGGGGACTACGCGGCCGAGGACTACCTGGGCGTGCGCCGGGCCGCGGCGGACCTCCGGGCCCGTCTCGCCCGGTCGCCGCTCGCCGACCTGGGCATCGTGGAACCCGCGCGGGTCGTCGCCGCCGTCGAGGGGGCGGTGAACGGTCTCGCCGCTCCCTTCCCGGCGCTCAACCGCCTCCTGGGAGCGGACCTGTGGCTGCACGGCGTCCTGCACACCGGGGAGGCGGGATGACCCGGCTGGAAGTGCCCGGCTACGTCCGGGAGAGCCACGGCGCCCACGGCGGGACCGTGCTGCTGGACGCCCGCTCGGGCCACTGCTTCGCGATGAATCCCGTGGCGCGGGCGCTGTGGCAGGAATGGCGACGCAGCCGCGACTTCGAGGCCGGGGTGCGGATGATGGCGCGTCTGTACCCCGAGCCCTGCCACGAGCGGATCGAGCAGGACGCCCGGGAGCTCGCCGGCGCCCTCGTCCGCCGCGGGCTGCTCGCCGTGGCCCCCGCGGGCGGGACGCCGACGGCCGTCCCGGGTGACGCCGCCCCACCGGGCGACCCGCACGACGCGTCCGGCACGAGAAACCCGGCCGGCGCGGCGCGCGCCCCAGTCGGGGCGGAGGTCGCCATGGCGGCGGACCCCCCGGCACGGCCGCCCCGTGCGAGCGGCCTGCCCGCCCGGCGCACGCCGGTCCCCGGCCTGCTCGGCCTGCTGATCGCCCTGCTGCTCATCCGCCTGCCGTTCCGCGTCCTTGTGCGGGTGGTGGAGTGGACCGGGCACCGGTGGTGCCGGCAGGAGGCCACCGCGGAGCAGGGGGCTGCATCGCTCGCCGCGGTGCGGCAGGCCGCCGCCCGGTACCCCGGACGCGCCGCCTGCCTGGAGACCTCGCTCGCCGCACTGATGACGCTGGCCCTCCGCAGGCGCCGGGTGGTGTGGTGCATCGGCACGGCCGTCGATCCGTACCGCTTCCACGCCTGGATCGAGGCGCGGGGAGTTCCGATCAAGACGGCCGACGAGCACGGAGTCGAGAACTTCCAGCGGATTCTCTCCGTCTGACTTCGCCGCTCTGACTTCGCCGTTCTGATTTCTCCGATCTGATTTTCCCCCATCTGATGTCTCCGTCTGATGCCTCGATCCGACGTCTTCGATTCGCGAGATCGCCGGCCGTCGCCGCGAAGGCTACCCGGCGGTTTCAAGAAAGAATGCGGAGCCGGTCTGCGAAGTGCCTTCAATCGCCGTCCGTCCTGCGCTAGCCTGACATGGCGAGAGGGCGGCCGCCGGCCCCGGCAACCGCCCTCCGCGAGGGATCACCACATCCCTCAGACGCGCCCGAACAGCGCGTCTATCGGCGTCGAACCCCCGTGCCCCTGCGCCAGCAAGCTCCAGAGCACGAGGACGACGACGATGATGACCATCCGCACGTGCTCCCGCCGCAGGGAGATCGAGCAGCGGGTGGTCATCGTCATCTCGGCACCCATGACGTTCACCTCCTTTCCGGTACAGATCCGCCTCCTTGCGCAATCCAGTGTTCTCCGCAACCGGTACGAAATCAATCGTGCTTTCCGGGGCTTATGTCAGGCTTACGCGAGCCCCGCACCCCCGCTTTGCAGGGGGCGGGAATTCAATTCGCGGAACACAGGTCCGGCAGGACGGCCCGAGGGCCGGAAATCGAAAAGCGTGCCCCCCGCTCCGGCCGTCCCGCCGCGTACGGCGGCGCGGGCCCGTGGCGGAGGGCCGGCGGGATGCGCCCCCGACCCTCTCCCGTCGTCACCGGCGGCGGCCGGGGGCGCACTCGGCACCGAATCGAAGGCCGGACCCCCTCGGGCGCTCACCCGGAGCCGCGAATGGACCGTCGAGCCGTGCGGCCGGGCCCCTCACGTCCCGCCCGGAGACGCCGGCCCACCCGCTTGTGATGCTGGTCACATCCCCCTGATGCGGCTCGCGCGTCAGCTCGGACGCTGGACCACCGAGAACACCGCACCCTCCGGGTCCGCCACCGTGGCCGCACGGCCGCGTGCGCCGTCCCCGGCCGGCCGGAGCACACGCCCGCCCAGCCCCGCCACCTGCCGCACCGTTTCGCCTACGTCCGCGACCTGGAAGTACGTCAGCCAGTGCGCCCCCTGGTCCCGGGGCAGCCCGTGTCCCAGGCCGTGGATCCCGGCCACCGGGCGGCCGTCGACGCGCAGGGTGACGTAGTCCCGGTCGGCGGAGACCGCCGGCTCCTCCTCGTAACCGAACACCGTCTCGTAGAACTTGGCGACGCTCAGGGTCTCGTAGGTGAGCAACTCGTCCCAGACGGGAGTGCCGGGGAGGCCGCTGACCGCCGTGCCGACGTGCGCCGACGCCTGGCAGACGCCGAACACCGCTCCGGACGGGTCGGAGGCGAGGGCCATCCGGCCGGCCTGGCCCGCGTCCAGCGGGCCGACGGCCACCGTGCCGCCGCACACCCGTACCGTGTGCGCGGTCCGGTCCACGTCGTCCGAGGCGAAGTACGGCGTCCAGGCGACCGGCAGCCGGCGGTCCGGCGGCAGCTGGCCCATCCCCGCCACCTCGCGACCGTCCAGCAGAGCCCGCACGAACGGGCCGAGTTGCTGCGGGCCCGGCTCGAACTCCCAGCCGAAGAGCTCACCGTAGAACGCCTCGGTGGCCTGGAGCCGGTGCACCATCAGGCTCACCCAGCAGGGCGTGCCGGGCGCGCGCCGCGCGTGCGGATCTGCCGGTTCCGGTGCTTCGGTCATCGATCACTCTCTCCTCGGCCCCTCGCGGGGCCGTGTCGCATCCGCGCGGCGAAAGGGAGGTGAACGCCGTCGGCGCGTACCCGTGCCGGTGCCCGCACCCACCCGCGGTCGCCGCGGGCCGAACCGAGCCGCTCGGCGCGCTGCCTCGGGGAGGATGCCCGCTCTGCCGTCTTTCGCCGCTTCCTGACAAGGGCCGGCGGGTGTCCGTCGGCGATACAGCACGTGCTCGATCCCCTACGCCTCGTGATCGAGCCTGTCCGGCCGAGCAGAGTAGCCGGACCTGGACGCCGCGGCCACCCCTGGCGTATGGATGGACGCCATGACAGCCATCATCTCCGCAGCCGCACTCGCACACGACCTGACCGGGGACAGTCCGCCCGTGCTGCTGGACGTCCGCTGGCAGCTCGGCGTGGCGAAGGCGGCGGGCGCACCCGCCTTCGACGGCCGGGCCGAGTACGCGGCCGGGCACATTCCCGGCGCGGTCTTCGTCGACCTGGACCGGGAGCTGGCCGGCGCGCCCGGCGTGCGCGGCCGGCATCCGCTTCCCGACCTGGCGGAGTTCGGGGCCGCGATGCGCCGCGCGGGCGTCACGTCCGGCCGGCCGGTCGTCGTGTACGACGGCGGGCAGGGCTGGGCCGCCGCCCGCGCGTGGTGGCTGCTGCGCTGGACGGGTCACCCGGACGTGCGGGTCCTCGACGGCGGGTTGCCGGCCTGGCGGGGGGAGTTGTCCACCCGGGCGCCCGCCCCGGCCGAGGGCGACTTCGAGCCGTCGCCGGGGGCGGCGGGGCTGCTCGACGCCGACGCGGCCGCGGAGCTGGCCCGGACGGGGGTGCTGCTGGACGCGCGCGCGGGGGAGCGGTACCGCGGCGAGGTCGAGCCGATCGACCGGGTCGGCGGGCACATCCCGGGCGCGGTGTCGGCGCCGACGACCGAGAACGTGGGCCCCGACGGCCGCTTCCTGCCCGCGGCGGAGCTGAAGGACCGCTTCAAGGCCCTGGGCGTGTCGGAGGACACCGAGGTGGGCGTCTACTGCGGTTCGGGCGTATCGGCCGCCCATGAGGTGCTCGCGCTGGCCGTGGCGGGCATCCCGGCGGCCCTGTACGTCGGTTCCTGGTCCGAGTGGTCGTCGGACCCGTCCCGGCCGGTGGCCGTCGGGGCGGACCCGCGGTAGGAACGCAGCCGGTGCGGGGGCACGCTCGCCCCCGCACCGGGACGGGACTTACTCCTGCTTCTTGCGGCGGGTGCCGAACACGATCTCGTCCCAGCTCGGCACGGCGGCGCGGCGGCCAGGGCGGACGCCGTCCGCCTCGGCCTGCCGGTCGGTCGCGCCGACGAGCCGGTCGCGGTGACTGCCGACGGAGCGCGGCATGAGGACGTCCGCGTAGGCGGAACCGGCCGACGCGGCGGGCGCCGGGGGCTCTTCGACGGCCGGTTCGTCGCCGGGCTCCTCCTCGGAGTCCGGCGCGCGTTCCGGGACCACCAGGTCGCCCCGGAAGCTCGGCACGGCCTCCAGCAGACTGGTCAGCGAGTCGCGTTCGCCCGCGCCCTCCTCGGCGGGCTCGGCGGGCGGGGCGGGCAGACCGGGACGCTCGCGGTCGCCGCGGTCGAGGGCGCGGTCCATCGACCGCTCGCGCGGCAGCCGGGCGATGCGCGGGACGAACGGGAAGCTGGGCTCGGGCACGGCCAGGTCGTCGGACTCGCCGATCAGCGAGCGCGCCTCCTCGTCCACCGCCTGCACGAGCCGCCGGGGAGGGTCGTACGTCCAGCTCGCCGAGTGCGGTTCGCCCGCGACCCGGTAGACGAGGAGCACCTCCCACGTGCCGTCGTCGCGGCGCCAGGAGTCCCACTGCACGGTGTCCTTCTCGGCGCCGCGCAGCAGCAGCCGCTCCTGCACCGCCTCGCCGAGCAGGGGACCGGAGTTCTCGCCGGGGCGGCGGACCGGAGTCTTGCGGGCCCGTTCGGCCATGAAGGCGCGCTCGGCCAGCACCGGCCCCTCGAAGCGCCGTACCCGGTCGACGGGGATGCCGGCGAGCTGCGCGACCTCCTCGGCGGTGGCACCGGCTCGTATACGCGCCTGGATGTCACGCGGGCGCAGATGGCTCTCGACCTCGATCTCGATCTGGCCGAGGCGGGGCCGGTCGCCGCGGACGGCGGCGCGCAGCCGTTCGTCGATCGGTAGCGTGTACTCCGTGGAGTCGGCAGCCTTCAGCACCAGCCGTGTGCCGTCATTCGAGACGGCCACGACACGCAGTTCGGGCATGGGGACCTCCCGGGTGGTGCCTGCCGACGTCACGTGCGTCGCTGCTTCCGCTAGTCGAGTGTGGCCTGCCCGGGTGCAGCCTGCCACAACCTTGCCGAGTTGCCCGGCGTGTCGGGCGCGGGCCCGAGTCCGCCGTTATGGCACGGTTACCTGTTCGCAACGCTAAGTGACCAACTCCATCACCCTGTGCAACTAGCCCCCCCCCTGCGGTCCTGCAGGCCGCGGGCACCCTGGTGGGAGGCCGGGCCCAGGGCTCGCAACAGTACTCCATTCGGACCACCTGCGTGGATCGGCACGCCGCCCGAGTTTCGGCAAGGGGCGCGACTTGGCCGTGCGCGGCCGAAGGCGCGGATCAAGGAAGTGGCGCACCTCACGCACCCCCCGGAAAGGGGCCGAATCCGCGTCCGCGCGTCGCCTTCGCCTTCCCTCCCTTGCGCCGCGGGCGTCGGACGGGTTGGGCCGCTACGCCCCCAGAACCCGCCGGAGGTAGTCGTTCTGGAAGAGCCGGTCCGGGTCGAGACGGTCCCGCAGCGCGGTGAACTCGCCGAAACGCGGATACACGCGATCGAGGTACGCCGCGTCCCGCGTGTGCACCTTGCCCCAGTGCGGACGCCCCTCGTGCGCGGTGAAGACGCGCTCGGCGGCGGTGAAGTACGCGTGGTAGGGCGTGCCCCGGAACATGTGCACGGCGATGTAGGCGCTGTCCCGGCCGGAGGCGGTGGACAGGGTGATGTCGTCGGCCGGTGCGGTGCGCACCTCGACCGGGAAGCTGACGCGCAGGCCCGAGCGGTCGACCACGGCCTTGAGTTCGCGCAGCGTCTCGGTCAGGGCCGCGCGCGGGACGGCGTACTCCATCTCCACGAAGCGCACCCGGCGCGGCGAGGTGAACACCTTGTAGGGGATGTCCGTGTACCTGCGCGCGGACAGGGCCCTGCTGGACACCGCCGCGATCGCCGGGACGGCGGCGGGGACGGCGCGGCCGGCCCACTGGGCCACCTGGAAGACGCCGTTGGAGAGGAACTCGTCCTCGAACCAGCCGGCGAGCCGCCCCACCGGCCGTCCGGGGCCGGCGCTGCGGTTGTTGCGCTTGGTGGTGGTGTTCCCGGTGTGCGGGAACCAGTAGAACTCGAAGTGCTCGTTCTCCGCCCACAGTTGGTCGAACTCGGCGAGGACCCGCTCAAGGGGCATCGGCTCCTCGCGCGCGGCGAGCAGGAACACCGGTTCCACGGCGAAGGTCAGCGCGGTGACGACGCCGAGGGCGCCCAGGCCGATGCGGGCCGCCGCGAAGACCTCCGGGTTCTCCGTCCTGGAACAGGTGAGCACCGAGCCGTCCGCGGTGACCAGTTCGAGCGCCGTGATCTGCGCGGCGATCGAGCCGGACGCGCGCCCCGTGCCGTGCGTTCCGGTGCTGACGGCCCCGGCGACGGTCTGCTCCATGATGTCGCCCATGTTGGTGAGCGACAGGCCCTCGCGCGCGAGAGCGGCGTTGAGTCTTCTGAGCGGGGTGCCCGCCTCCACCGTGACCGTCATGGCGTCCCGGTCCACGGAGCGGATGCCGGTCAGCAGGTGAGGCCGTATCAGCACCCCGTCGGTGGCGGCTATCGACGTGAAGGAGTGGCCGGTCCCGGCCGCCTTCACCCTCAGGCCGTCCTCGTGCGCCCGGCGCACCGCCGCGGCCAGCTCCTCCACCGAGGCCGGCGCCACCTGCCGGGCCGGCCGGGCGGAGACATTGCCGCCCCAGTTACGCCACGTGCCGTTCTTCCCGTTCGCCGTGCTGCTCAACGGTGCCTCCCCGACCCGTGGCCGGCCTGCACAGCCGGCGGTACCCGAGGAAACCGACCACGACCGCGACGGTCCCGGACACGGCCGGAACCCCGTACCCGGCCCGCGCCCCGGCCGCGTCGATCACCCAGCCGGCCATGGACGAGCCCAGCGCGACACCGACCGCGAGGCCGGTGCTCACCCAGGTCATGCCCTCGGTGAGCTTCGCGCGAGGTACGTGCTCTTCGATGAGGGACATGGTGGTGATCATCGTCGGTGCGATGGACAGCCCCGAAACGAACAGCGCCACGGCCAGAAGCGGCAGGCTTCCGACCAGTAGGAGGGGGATCATACTCACGGCCATGGCCGCCACGCCCAGCAGCCAGCGGCGTTCCGGCGCCCCGGTGAAGCGCAGCAGCCCGAAGACCACGCCCGCCACACAGGAGCCGGCCGCGTACAGCGCGAGGACCACGCTCGCGGCGCCCTTGTGGCCGCGCTCGTCGGCGAAGGCGACGGTGACCACGTCCACCGCTCCGAAGATCGCCCCGGTCGCCGTGAAGGTCGCCACCAGCACCTGCAGCCCGGGCGAGCGCAGGGCGCTGCCGCCGCCGCCCCGCTCGCGCGGGTGCGGCTCCGGCTCGGTCGCGCGCTGGGCGGTGAGCCAGAAGACGCCCGCCGCGAGGAAGCAGGCGGCCAGCAGGGGACCCGCCTCCGGGAACCAGGCCGTGGACAGGCCGATCGAGAGGATCGGCCCGAAGATGAAGCACACCTCGTCCACGACCGACTCGAACGAGTAGGCGGTGTGCAGCTTCGGGGTGCCCCGGTACAGCGCCGCCCAGCGGGCCCGGATCATCGCGCCCAGGCTGGGCACCGAGCCGATCCCGGCGGCGCACACGAACAGCACCCAGTCCGGCCACCGCAGGTGCGCGGCGAGCAGCAGCCCGGCCGCCGCGGCCAGCGCCGCCAGCGTCGCGGGGCGCAGCACCCGGCGCTGCCCGTGCCGGTCCACCAGCCGGGAGATCTGCGGCCCGATCGCGGCGGAGGACAGCGCGATCGTCGCGGACAGGGCGCCCGCGAGGCCGTAGCGGCCGGTCAGCTGGGAGACCATCGTGACGACGCCGATGCCCATCATCGACAGCGGCATCCGGCCGAGGAATCCCGCAGCGGAGAAGCCCTTGGTGCCGGGCTCGGCGAACAGGGCTCTGTAGGGGCTGGGCACGTGGTCTCCGAAGCGACTCGGTAAGGCGCGAAAGCGGCTCGTACAGCTTACGGGCGCGGCGGCTTCCCCGCACCCGTCCATGTCCCGCGACCTGTCCGGAACCCGCCGGTCGACGGCGCGGCCCCACCGTTTCCGCGCTGTCGGCGCCGGGTGGCAGGATCGGAGTCATGCCAGACGCGCTCGATGCCACCCCGTACGACGCCCTCCTGCTGCTCTCCTTCGGCGGCCCCGAAGGCCCCGACGACGTCGTCCCGTTCCTGGAGAACGTCACGCGCGGGCGCGGCATCCCGAAGGAACGCCTGAAGGAGGTCGGGCAGCACTACTTCCTCTTCGGCGGGGTCAGCCCCATCAACGGCCAGAACCGCGCCCTGCTGGAGGCTCTGCGCAGGGACTTCGCCGAGCACGGCCTCGACCTGCCGGTGTACTGGGGCAACCGCAACTGGGCGCCGTACCTCACCGACACCCTGCGCGAGATGGCCGCCGACGGCCGCCGCCGCGTCCTGGTCCTCGCCACCAGCGCCTACGCCTCCTACTCGGGCTGCCGCCAGTACCGGGAGAACCTCGCCGACGCCCTGGCCGCCCTGCAGGCCGAGGGAGCGGAACCGCCGAGGATCGACAAGCTGCGGCACTACTTCAACCACCCCGGCTTCGTCGAGCCCATGACCGACGGCGTGCTGCGCTCCCTCGCCGACCTCCCCGAGGACGTCCGCGCCGGCGCCCACATCGCCTTCACCACCCACTCCATCCCCACCTCCGCCGCCGACGCCTCCGGCCCCGCCGAGGCGCACGGCGACGGCGGCGCCTACGTCGCGCAGCACCTGGACGTGGCCCGGCTGATCGCCGGCGCCGTCCGCGAGCGCACCGGCGTCAACCACCCCTGGCGGCTCGTCTACCAGTCCCGCTCCGGCGCCCCGCACATCCCGTGGCTGGAGCCGGACATCTGCGACCACCTGGAGGAGCTGCACGCGGCGGGCGCACCCGCCGTCGTCATGGCCCCGATCGGCTTCGTCTCCGACCACATGGAGGTCCTCTACGACCTCGACACCGAGGCGAAGGCCAAGGCCGGGGAGCTGGGCCTGCCGGTCCGCCGCTCGGCCACCGTCGGCGCCGACCCGCGGTTCGCGGCCGCGGTGCGCGAGCTGGTGCTGGAGCGGGCCGCCGTGGAGCGCGGCCAGGACGTCGCCCCCTGCGCCCTGGGCGCCCTCGGCCCGAGCCACCACGTGTGCCCGGCCGGCTGCTGCCCGGCCCGTACGCCCCGCCCGGCCGCCGCGGGCGCCGACAGCCCCTACGCGTGAGGAGAGACGTGACCGACGCCCTGCACCGCGACCTGCTCGCACTGGCCCAGGAGGCCGCCCGCCGCGCCGGCGAACTGCTGCGGGACGGCCGCCCCGCCGACCTGGCCGTGGCACGGACCAAGTCCAGCCCCGTCGACGTCGTCACCGAGATGGACATCGCGGCGGAGAAGCTGATCACCGACCTGATCTCCCGGCGCCGGCCCGACGACGGCTTCCTCGGCGAGGAGGGCGCCTCCGTCGAGGGCACGAGCGGCGTCCGCTGGGTGATCGACCCCCTCGACGGCACCGTCAACTACCTGTACGGCCTGCCGACCTGGGCGGTGTCCGTAGCGGCCGAGCAGGGCGGCGAGACCGTCGTCGGGGTCGTCGCGGCGCCGATGCGCGGCGAGACGTACCACGCCGTCCGCGGCGGCGGCGCGTGGGCCACGGGCGCGTGGGAGGGCGAGCGGGCGCTGTCCTGCCGCCCGGCGCCCCCGCTGGACCAGGCGCTGGTCGCCACCGGCTTCAACTACGTCGCCGGGGTCCGCGCCCGCCAGGCCGAGGTGGCCGCCCGCTTGCTCCCCCTGCTCCGGGACATCCGGCGCAGCGGCTCGGCGGCGGTCGACCTGTGCGACGTGGCCTGCGGCCGCCTCGACGGGTACTACGAGCGCGGCCTCAACGCGTGGGACTACGCGGCCGGGGACCTGATCGCCCGGGAGGCGGGCGCCCTGACCGGTGGACGCCCCGGTGAGCGTCCCTCACGGGAGCTGACGGTCGCGGGCACGCCCGGGGTCTTCGAGCCCCTCCAGCGGCTGCTGGAGGACTTCGGCGCCTGGCACGACTGACGCCCGCCCCGGCGAGCGGCGTCGGGCACGCAGGGGACCCCCGGCACTGGATCCGCCGGGGGTCCCCTACGTGCACTCGTTGCCGATCAGACGCGTGACGCGCCGACCTCCACACCGTGTTCGGCGGCAAGGCGGCGCAGGTCGTCGAGCTCTGCCTGCTCCACCTCGACGAGGAAGTCGTCGCCTTCGTCACGAGCCCGCGACAGGTCGGACTCGGTCGCCCTTATGCGCTGCAGAAGTCCTGCGGTGAAAGCGTCCATGCTGCGCCCCCTCGTCCTGGGTCGTGGGTCGGTGGCACGGGGTGTGCCGTTGGGTGAAGGGGCGATCACGTCTCCTGCGGGTGCCCAGCACTGCCCTGCCGGGCGGCGACGGTGCCGGACGCCCGCGCCCACTCTGCGAAGCGGATCGCGGAGTACCGCATGGTGCTGCGGCACATGCAGAGCGTGATCGCGGGGTGTAAAGCCGTCCTCCCCCCGCTCTCTTCCCCGGAAACCTCAACCCGCGGAGAACTTCTCGTCATTCCCGCCCGCCGCCCCCGGCTGCGCACCCCGGCCCCCCCGGTTTACAGCCGACTTATGACCGAAAAGGGCAGGATGGAGGTCGGACCCCACGAACACCCCTGCCCGCACGCGCCCACGGCGCGCTGCGCGGGTGGACACAGGAAGGACAAGCGACGTGCGCGTACTCGTCGTCGAGGACGAGCAGCTGCTCGCCGATGCGGTGGCCACCGGACTGCGCCGGGAGGCCATGGCCGTCGACGTCGTGTACGACGGTGCGGCCGCCCTGGAGCGCATCGGCGTCAACGACTACGACGTGGTCGTCCTCGACCGGGACCTCCCGCTCGTGCACGGCGACGACGTCTGCCGCAGGATCGTCGAGCTGGGCCTGCCCACGCGCGTGCTCATGCTCACCGCCGCCGGCGACGTCAGCGACCGGGTGGAGGGGCTGGAGATCGGCGCCGACGACTACCTGCCCAAGCCGTTCGCGTTCAGCGAGCTGATCGCGCGGGTGCGCGCCCTCGGCCGCCGCACCAGCGTCCCCCTGCCGCCGGTCCTGGAGCGGGCCGGCATCAAGCTCGACCCCAACCGCCGCGAGGTCTTCCGCGACGGCCGGGAGGTCCAGCTGGCGCCCAAGGAGTTCGCCGTGCTCGAGGTGCTGATGCGCAGCGAGGGCGCGGTCGTCTCGGCGGAGCAGCTGCTGGAGAAGGCCTGGGACGAGAACACCGACCCGTTCACCAACGTGGTGCGGGTGACGGTGATGACCCTGCGCCGCAAGCTGGGCGAGCCGCCCGTCATCGTGACCGTCCCCGGCTCCGGCTACCGGATCTGATCCCCTGTGGCCACGACACCCGCGCCGCCGCAGGCGCCCCCCAAGCCCACCTGGGACCCCCGCAGGCCGCAGGCTCCCTTCCCGTGGCTGCGCCCGACCATCCGCATACGGCTCACGCTGCTGTACGGCGGCATGTTCCTGATCGCCGGCATCCTGCTGCTGTCGATCATCTACCTGCTGGCGGCGCAGGCGATCAGCACCGGCAACCAGCCGCTGTTCAAGATCGTCGGCTTCCAGGAGCTGAAGGTCTCCAGCGACAGCTGCCCCGCGATCAACACCACCAGCCTGTCGCTGTCGGACTTCAACGACGCCATCGCCCAGTGCGTGGACCAGCAGCGCCGGGCGGCCCTGGACAACCTGCTCAGCCGCTCCCTGCTGGCCCTGCTGGGGCTCGCCGTGATCGCCTTCGCGTTCGGTTACGCGATGGCCGGCCGCGTGCTGTCCCCGCTCGGCCGGATCACCCGCACCGCCCGCCAGGTGGCCGGCTCGGACCTCTCCCGCCGGATCGAGCTGGACGGCCCGGACGACGAGCTGAAGGAGCTGGCGGACACCTTCGACGACATGCTGGAGCGGCTGCAGCGGGCCTTCACCGCCCAGCAGCGCTTCGTCGGCAACGCCTCGCACGAGCTGCGCACCCCCCTGGCGATCAACCGCACGCTGCTGGAGGTGCACCTGTCCGACCCGAACGCGCCGGTGGAGCTGCAGCAGCTCGGCAAGACGCTGCTCGCCACCAACGAACGCAGCGAACAGCTGGTCGAGGGGTTGCTGCTGCTCGCCCGCAGCGACAACCAGATCGTCGAGCGCAAGCCGGTCGACCTCGCCGAGGTCGCCGCGCAGGCCATCGACCAGGTGCACGCCGAGGCGGAGGCCAAGGGCGTGACCCTGCGCGGCGAACGCAAGCCGGCCGTGGTGCAGGGCAACGGCGTGCTGCTGGAGCGGATCGCGCTGAACCTCGTCCAGAACGCCGTGCGGTACAACGTGCCGGAGGACGGCTGGGTCGAGGTGGAGACCGAGGTGCGGCACGGGCAGGCGGTGCTCACCGTGACGAACACCGGTCCGGTGGTGCCGGCGTACGAGATCGACAACCTCTTCGAGCCGTTCCGGCGGCTGCGCACGGAGCGCACGGGCAGCGACAAGGGCGTGGGCCTCGGCCTGTCGATCGTGCGCTCGGTGGCCCGCGCGCACGGCGGGCACATCCTGGCGGAGCCCCGCGAGGGCGGCGGCCTGGTGATGCGTGTCACCCTGCCGCTGTGATCCGACGGGACACGCGCGGAGATTGTTCGCTGCGCGCGGAATATCCGGACCGGTCCGCAGGCTTGTTCCTGTGTGATCGATCACATGGGCGGATTTCCGGCCATGTACGCACGGTGATCATGACAGAAGGTGGAAAGCCGGGAAAGTCCTGGTTTTCAGGGCTCTTGATCACGGGAAGTACACGGTGAGGCGCCTTTGAGGTGCGGCATTCGAACCGTGTACGGTCCTCACCGCCAGCCAAGCCGATCCCTCATGAGGGGCCGGGTTGGGTGTCGATTCAGTAACAGACCTTGATGTGAGGCAAAATCTCCGCCTCAGGTCGGGCACAAGTCCGGCCTCTCACGCGTTACGTGCGCTGGAGACACCGCAGACACCCAGAGGGGGAGAGCGTTATGGCAACCGATTACGACACTCCACGCAAGACCGACGACGACGTCGACTCGGACAGCCTCGAAGAGCTGAAGGCGCGGCGGAACGACAAGTCCACCTCGTCGGTGGACGTAGACGAGTTCGAGGCCGCCGAGGGCCTCGAGCTGCCCGGTGCGGACCTCTCGAACGAGGAGCTGGCCGTCCGGGTGCTGCCCAAGCAGCAGGACGAGTTCACCTGCATGAGCTGCTTCCTGGTGCACCACCGCAGCCAGCTGGCCCGGGAGAAGAACGGCCAGCCGATCTGCCGCGACTGCGACTGAGGACGGGTCGGCCGTGTCTGGCTCGACCCCTCCACGGAAGCGCCGCTTCCCCTGGCGGAAAGCGGACCAAGGGCCGTCGGACGGCCCGCACGGCGCGCGTGACGACGAGCGGGGCTCGCCTGCGGCGGGAGCCCCGCTCGGACCGGCGACCGGCCGGGAGGACCTGCCGGCACCGGCGCAGCAGCCCGCACCCGTCGCGCCGCGCCGGGCTGCGGTGATGCGTGAGAAGGCCCGGGACCTGGCCCGGGAAGGCGCCCGCAGGGGCGGCGGCCGGGCCCGCGCGGGTCTGGCGTACCTCGCGGACCGGATCATCGAGATGGCCCCGCGTGTTCCCGTACGCGACCTCGCCACCCTGCGCAGACAGTTCCCCGGCCTCGGGCCCGAGGAACTCGCCGACAAGCTGGTGGCGGGCGCGGCGGCCGGCACCTCGGCGGTCGGCGCCGGGATCGGAGCCGCGGCGATGCTGCCGGTGCCGCCGGCCATGCCGGCCGAACTGGCCGCGGAGATCACCGGGGTCGCCGCGATCGAACTCAAGCTCGTCGCGGAACTCCACGAGGTCTACGGCGCGCGGCCGCCGGGCGGCCTCAAGGCCCGCAGCACCGCGTATCTGTCCTCCTGGTCGGGGGAGCGCGGGATCGACGTGATGAAGCCGTCGTCGTACGACACGGCCCTCGGGGGCCGTGTGAAACGCCAGCTGCGCCAGCAGATCATGAAGCGGATGGTCCGCAACCTGCCCAACCTGGTGCCGTTCATGGTGGGAGCCGCGGTCGGCGCGGTCATGAACCGCCGCGACACCAGGAAGCTCGCGGCCCGCATCCGGGCCGACCTGCGCAGGAACCAGGTCCCCTGGGACGAGCTGCCGCAGCTCCCGCCCCTGGAGGAACCTGCCGATCCGCTGGAGATGCGCGACCTCCCGAAGGAGCTCTAGGCGTTCGCCGCGCGCGCCGCCTCGATCGCCGCGGCCAGCTTCTCCGGCTCACGCGTCGACAGGTACAGGTACGGCGTCGGGTCCTGCGGGTCCGTGACCTCCACCCGCAGCGCTGTCGGGATGTAGGCGCGCAGCAGCAGGTAGGCACGGGTGTCGGCCTTGTACGTCCGCCAGGCACGGGCCTCCTCCGCGTCCAGCACCTGCGCCGCCCCGAGCGCCGACACCGGAACCTTCGCCTCGCCCGCGATCAGGCAGTCGCCCACGACCCGGATGCGCGGCGAGCCGTAGGCGCTGGCCACCACCGCCGCCGCGGCCGTGCCGCCGACCAGGCCGCCGAGCAGCGGCAGCGTGCCGAAGGGAAGCAGGATCAGGGCGAACGAGACGCCCACCAGGAAGCTGATCAGCCACCACGAGCGGGGGGCGGTGAGGCGTTCTTCGTAGGGGGTGGCGGAGAGCTGCATGCCGCCAAGCTTGGCACGGGACCCGCACCGGCCCGGCGCACGGGTAAGGTCTGCGGCTGTGAGTGGTAGTTCCGCAGCTCTTCAGCCCCCCGCCGGCGCGGCGAAACCGGTACGGCACCCCGACGCGCCCCCGCCCGGGGAACTCCTGGGCACCCACTACGACCACTGCTTCGGCTGTGGCCCCGGTCAGCCGCACGGACTGCGCCTCCAGGCCCGTGCGGGCGAGGGCGTCTCGCTGACCGCCGAGTTCACCGTGCAGCCCGCCCACCAGGGCGCCCCCGGCCTCGCCCACGGCGGAGTGCTGGCCACGGCCCTGGACGAGACCCTCGGCTCGCTGAACTGGCTGCTGCGGACCATCGCCGTGACGGGACGGCTGGAGACGGACTTCCTGCGGCCCGTCCCCGTCGGCACCACGCTGTACCTGGAGGCCGAGGTCACCGCCGTCGCCGGGCGGAAGATCTACTGCACCGCCACCGGACGCATCGAGGGCCCCGACGGACCGGTCGCCGTCCGCGCCGACGCCCTCTTCGTCGAGGTCAAGGTGGACCACTTCGTCGACCACGGCCGCAAGGAAGAGATCGAGGCCGTCATGAACGACCCCGACCGGATGCGGCGTGCCCGCGCCTTCGAGGTGAACCCGTGACCGGGGCGGGCGCCGGGCGCGGCCCCCTGGACGTGCTCATCCGGCGCGTCGACCCGGACGTACCGCTTCCGGCCTATGCGCGTCCCGGGGACGCGGGAGCCGATCTGCGCACCACCGAACCGTGCGAGCTGGGGCCCGGTGAGCGGGCCGTTCTGCCCACGGGAGTGTCGATCGCCCTGCCCGAGGGGTACGCGGCCTTCGTGCATCCGCGTTCCGGCCTCGCCGCCCGCTGCGGTGTCGCCCTCGTCAATGCCCCGGGGACGGTGGATGCCGGGTACCGTGGGGAGATCAAGGTGATCGTGGTGAATCTCGACCCGCGCGAGAGCGTGCGGTTCGAGCGCTTCGACCGGATCGCCCAACTGGTCGTCCAGCAGGTCGAGAGGGTCCGCTTCCAGGAGGTCGCGGAACTTCCCGGCTCGGCGCGGGCCGAGGGGGGCTTCGGGTCCACCGGTGGCCACGCCGCGATGGGCGGCGTAAGCGGCACAAGCGGTCAGGCCGCCGAGGGCGGTCCGACGGGTGGGAATCGATACGCTTCGGTCGTATCCGACCGGGAAGGACAGTGACGTGTTCGGACGTCGCAAGAAGAAGGGTGCCGCCGAGGACGCGGCCGGCGAGGCCGAGCAGGTCGTCGACAGCGTCGACACCGAGGCGGACGAGGAGGCCGAGCGCGAGCGCGTCCGGCTGGAGCCCGGGCCCCGGCCCGACGGGCCGTGGGACAGCAGCGAGGTGCGCGACCCCGCCGAGGGGCGCGTGGACCTCGGCGGGCTGTTCGTGCCGGGCGTCGACGGCATGGAGCTGCGGGTCGAGGTCGCCGGGGACGCCATCGTCGCGGCGACCGTGGTGCTGCACGACAGCGCCATCCAGCTCCAGGCGTTCGCCGCGCCCAAGCGTGAGGGCATCTGGACCGAGGTCCGCGAGGAGATCGCGGGCGGCATCACCCAGCAGGGCGGCATCGTCGACGAGGTCGAGGGCCCGCTCGGCTGGGAGCTGCGCGCCCAGGTGCCGGTGCAGCTGCCGGACGGAACCAGCGGCTTCCAGGTCGTGCGGTTCGTCGGTGTGGACGGCCCGCGCTGGTTCCTGCGCGGTGTGATCTCCGGCCAGGGCGCCGTGCAGCCGCAGGCCGCCGGTCTGCTGGAGCAGATCTTCCGTGACACCGTCGTGGTCCGCGGCGACGGCCCGATGGCTCCGCGCGACCCCATCGTGCTCAAGCTGCCGAACGACGCGCAGATGGTCCCCGAGGGCGTCCAGCAGGACGAGTCCTCCCGCTTCTCCGGCGGCATGGGGCATCTGCAGCGCGGACCGGAGATCACCGAGGTCCGCTAGCGCCGCGGCGGTTCAGCCGTTCCACACGGGCCGTGCCCCTCGGGGGCGCGGCCCGTTCCGCGCGGGCCGCGCGGCCTCGCCGTGGCCGGGTGCGCTGCTCCCCGCGCCGCCTGCGGATGCCGGCCGTCCCGTGTGCCGCCCCCAGGAGCGCTGTCCGGCTCGGCGGCGGCCGGCCGGGCGGGGAGGCGGCGCGAGCGGTCGGACGGCGCGAGCGGTCGGACGGTCACCGACGTCATGGCGCGGGTCGTGGACGTCCCCCAGGTCCTGCGGGGGGCGGGGGGCGGGGGGCGGGGGCCGCCGTCGTCCGCGCACCGCAGGCTGTCCTTCGCGGCGCCGAGCGGCGACGCTCCCGAGCCGGCACCCGGCGAAGCCGCCGCGGCTGCCCATGACCTGGACGGGCTCCGCCCCGCGCCCCTCCGGGTCCGTGTCCGGGGCCGCTTCCGCTCTCCTCGCGGGGCTCAGCGGTCACTCGGCGCAGCGGCGCGGCGTGCGGCGCGGCGGCCTCCAGCGGCGGGTGCGACTCGCCGGGGCCCCGTCGGGCGCCCGGCCCGCGTCCGCGCGGGCGAGCCCACCGGCCGGCTCGGCGCCGAGCCCGGGCCCGTGGTCGCGGAGCTGTCGCCGGCCGCCCCTACGGCGAGCACGTCACAGCCCGCGACGGCCGCGCACCACGCGACCGTGCCGGCCCTCCGCCGACCGGGTGCCGGAACCGCACGACGGGGCGTCACCGAGCGCCGGCCCGCCCGGCCGCCCGGCGTGTTCCTCCCGGTGCACAGGGGGCGCCGCGTCGGGGTCGGCGACCCGGTGAGCCAGCCCGCCCGGAGGGTGAGTGAGCTGGGCTGCGGTCCTGTCGGCGCGCCCCGGTAGGCTTCAGGTATGAGTGCTGTTCCTCGTTCCGAAAAGCCGGCCGGCCGGTTCCGGCGCATGCTCGACCGGCTCTCCTCGTCGCAGGAGGACCTGGAGTCCGAGGAGCTGCGGGAGGACGCCGAGACGGCGGGTTGTACGAAGATCGGTGACTGCCGTGACCGGCAGATCGTCACCGTAACTGGTACCTTGCGCACGGTCACCCTGCGTCCGCGTGCCGGCGTCCCGGCCCTGGAGGCCGAGCTGTTCGACGGTTCCGCCGCGCTGGACGTGGTGTGGCTCGGCAGGCGCTCGATAGTCGGCATAGAACCGGGGCGCAAGCTGATCGCATCGGGCCGGATCTCGATGAGCCGGGGCCGCCGGGTGCTGTTCAATCCGAAATACGAATTGCGACCCCTCGGACGGGAGTAGCCGGTGACGTCACTCGACAAGCCGACCGAAGACGCCGCAGAGGCGCAGACCCACGACGCGCGGGCGGTGACCGAGGCCGCGCTGTTCGAGGCGTTCGGCGGTGTCCGCGGCATGGTCGAGACGGTCCTGCCCGGTCTGCTCTTCGTCACGATCTACACGATCAACAAGAACCTGCACCTGTCCGCGATCGCCGCGCTGGCGGTGTCGCTGGTCCTGGTGGTGGTCCGGCTGGTCAGGAAGGACACCGTCAAGCACGCCTTCAGCGGGGTCTTCGGCGTGGCGTTCGGCGTGGTGTTCGCCATGTTCACCGGCAAGGCCAAGGACTTCTACCTCCCGGGGATGCTCTACACCCTGGGCCTGGCGCTGGCGTACATCGTCACGACCCTCGCCGGTGTGCCGCTGCTCGGTCTGATCCTCGGCCCGGTCTTCAAGGAGAACCTCTCCTGGCGCACCCGCAATCCCGGCCGGAAGAAGGCGTACGCGAAGGCCAGCTGGGCCTGGGGCCTGATCCTGCTGGCCAAGTGCGCGATCCTCTTCCCGCTGTACTGGTGGGCCGACACCACCCAGCTGGGCTGGGTCCTGGTCGCCCTGAAGATCCCGCCGTTCCTGCTGGCGGTCTGGCTGACCTGGGTCTTCCTCGCCAAGGCCCCGCCCCCCATCGACGTCTTCGCGGAGATGGAGGCCGAGGAGCGGGCGGAGGAGGAGCGCGCGGCCGCGCGGACCGCGGGGGGCGGCGAGCCGACGGGCGGACGGCACCGCCGGGGGGCGTAGCCGGCCGCTGTACGACGACGAAGGGCGCCCTTGCCGGCAAGGGCGCCCTTCTCCGTGCGTGCGGGCCGCTGCGGTCAGGCCTCTTCGCGCCGCACCGACAGCAGCTCCTCCAGCTGCTCCTCCCGGGCCTGGGCGGCCACGAAGAGCAGTTCGTCGCCGGGCTCCAGCGAGTCCTCCTTGGAGGGGGTCAGCACGCGGGTGCCGCGGATGATCGTGACCAGGGAGGTGTCCTCGGGCCACTGGACGTCGCCGACCTGGGTGCCGGCCAGGGCCGACTCCTCGGGCAGGGTCAGCTCGACCAGGTTGGCGTCGCCGTGGCTGAAACGGAGCAGGCGGACCAGGTCGCCGACGCTCACCGCCTCCTCGACCAGGGCGGACATCAGACGCGGGGTGGAGACGGCGACGTCCACGCCCCAGGCCTCGTTGAACAGCCACTCGTTCTTCGGGTTGTTCACCCGCGCCACGACCCGCGGAACGCCGTACTCCGTCTTGGCGAGCAGCGACACCACCAGGTTGACCTTGTCGTCGCCGGTGGCGGCGATGACGACGTTGCAGCGCTGCAGCGCCGCCTCGTCCAGGGAGGTGATCTCGCAGGCGTCGGCCAGCAGCCACTCCGCCTGCGGGACGCGCTCGACCGAGATGGCGGTCGGCGCCTTGTCGATCAGCAGGACCTCGTGACCGTTCTCGAGCAGTTCGCCCGCGATCGAGCGGCCGACGGCGCCGGCCCCGGCAATGGCGACCCTCATCAGTGACCGCCCTCCTCTTCCGGGCCACCGGCGAACGCCGCCTCGACCTTCTCCACGTCGTCCGTCCGCATCATCACGTGCACGAGGTCGCCCTCCTGCAGCACCGTCTGCGAGGTCGGCAGGATCGCCTCGCCCAGACGGGTCAGGAACGCCACCCGGACGCCCGTCTCCTCCTGCAGCTTGCTGATCTTGTGGCCGACCCACTTGGGGGAGGCGTGCACCTCGGCGAGCTGGACCCCACCGGTGGGGTCCCGCCACAGCGGCTCGGCGCCGGAGGGCAGCAGACGGCGCAGCATCTGGTCGGCGGTCCAGCGGACCGTGGCCACCGTGGGGATGCCCAGGCGCTGGTACACCTCGGCACGGCGGGGGTCGTAGATGCGGGCGGCCACGTTCTCCACGCCGAACATCTCGCGGGCCACGCGCGCGGAGATGATGTTGGAGTTGTCACCGCTGGAGACGGCGGCGAAGGCGCCGGCCTCCTCGATGCCCGCCTCGCGCAGGGTGTCCTGGTCGAAGCCGACCCCGGTGACCCGGCGGCCCCCGAATCCCGGGCCCAGCCGGCGGAAGGCGGTGGGGTCCTGGTCGATCACGGCGACCGTGTGTCCCTGTTGCTCCAGGGTCTGGGCGAGAGCGGAACCTACTCTTCCGCAGCCCATGATGACGATGTGCACGACCGTCCTTCCGGTGTCCAAAAGTAACTGCTCCGCATCAGGGTCTCAGACCGACGCCCAAAGCTACACACGGGCACCGTGCGGCGGGCACCCCCGTGCCGGGGCCTGCCGGCGGGTGATGCCGCGCACGCTGCACAGGGTCAGGATGCCGAGGCCGGCGAGGGCGACGGCCGCCTCGATCGGCTCTGCGGTCGCGGGCATGGAACCTCCGAAGTGCGATCAGAGGCGGGGTTTGTCATCTCCACACGCAGGGCACACGGTCCACGGAATCCGCAGTTCAGTGGGCGCCCGTTTTCACTCGTGAGGCAGAACCAGCACGCCGGGTGGGCGGGTGCCAGTTCGAAGGCTTACGATCCTCTCTCGTGTCCAAACTGACCGACGTGCCCAAACGGATCCTGATCGGGCGCGCACTGCGCAGTGACCGGCTGGGCGAAACGCTCCTGCCGAAGCGCATCGCACTCCCCGTCTTCGCCTCCGACCCGCTGTCCTCCGTCGCCTACGCGCCGGGGGAGGTCCTGCTGGTCCTGTCCATCGCGGGCGTGTCGGCGTACCACTTCAGCCCCTGGATCGCCGCCGCGGTGGTCGTGCTGATGTTCACCGTCGTCGCCTCCTACCGGCAGAACGTGCACGCCTACCCGAGCGGCGGCGGCGACTACGAGGTCGCGACCACCAACCTCGGTCCCAAGGCGGGCCTGACCGTGGCCAGCGCCCTGCTCGTGGACTACGTGCTGACCGTCGCCGTCTCGATCTCCTCCGGCATCGAGAACCTCGGCTCCGCCATCCCCTTCGTCGTCGAGCACAAGGTCTTCTGCGCGGCCGCGGTCATCGTGCTGCTGACGCTGATGAACCTGCGCGGCGTGCGGGAGTCCGGCACGCTGTTCGCGATCCCGACCTACGTCTTCGTCGCCGGCGTCTTCATCATGATCGCGTGGGGCGCCTTCCGCGGGCTGGTCCTCGGCGACACCATGCGCGCCCCGACGGCCGACTACCACATCAAGGCCGAGCACCAGGGCCTCGCGGGCTTCGCGCTCGTCTTCCTGCTCCTGCGGGCCTTCTCCTCCGGGTGTGCGGCGCTCACCGGCGTCGAGGCCATCTCCAACGGCGTCCCGGCCTTCCGGAAGCCGAAGTCGAGGAACGCGGCCACCACGCTCGCGCTGATGGGCCTGCTGGCCGTCACCATGTTCTGCGGGATCATCGCGCTCGCCATGACCACGAAGGTCCGCATGGCCGAGAAGCCGGCCACCGACCTGCTGCACAACGGTGTGCCGCTCGGCTCCGGCTACGTCCAGAACCCGGTGATCTCCCAGGTCGCCGAGGCGGTCTTCGGCAAGGGCAGCTTCCTGTTCGTCCTCCTCGCCGCCGCCACCGCCCTGGTGCTGTTCCTGGCCGCGAACACGGCGTACAACGGCTTCCCGCTGCTCGGCTCGATCCTCGCCCAGGACCGCTACCTCCCGCGCCAGCTGCACACCCGCGGCGACCGGCTCGCCTTCTCCAACGGCATCGTGCTGCTCGCGGGCGCGGCGATGCTCCTGGTGTTCCTCTACGGCGCCGACTCCACGCGCCTGATCCAGCTCTACATCGTCGGCGTGTTCGTGTCCTTCACGCTCAGCCAGACCGGCATGGTCCGGCACTGGAACCGCCACCTCGCGGCCGAGAAGGACCCCGCCAAGCGCAGCCACATGATCCGCTCCCGCGCGATCAACGCGTTCGGCGCCTTCTTCACCGGGCTGGTGCTCGTCGTCGTCCTGGTCACCAAGTTCACGCACGGCGCCTGGGTGGCCCTGCTCGGCATGTGCATCTTCTACGCGACCATGACCGCGATCCGGAAGCACTACGACCGCGTCGCCGAGGAGATCGCCGCCCCCGAGGGCCCGAGCGACGACATGGTCCGCCCGTCCCGCGTCCACTCGGTCGTCCTGATCTCCAAGATCCACCGTCCCACCCTCCGCGCCCTGGCCTACGCCAAGCTGATGCGCTCCGACACGCTGGAGGCGCTCACGGTCAACGTCGACCCGGCCGAGACCAAGGTCCTGCGCGACGAGTGGGAGAGGCGCGGGATCGACGTGCCGCTGAAGGTCCTGGACTCGCCGTACCGGGAGATCACCCGCCCGGTGATCGAGTACGTCAAGAGCCTGCGCAAGGAGTCCCCGCGCGACGCGGTCTCCGTGATCATCCCCGAGTACGTGGTCGGCCACTGGTACGAGCACCTGCTGCACAACCAGAGCGCCCTGCGCCTGAAGGGCCGCCTGCTGTTCACCCCCGGCGTGATGGTCACCTCCGTCCCCTACCAGCTCGCCTCCTCCGAGGCCGCCAAGGCCCGCGCCCGCAAGCGGCAGGAGTGGAACGCACCGGGCGCCGTCCGGCGCGGCCCGGCCGTGGAACGGGCCAAGGAGCCGTCGGCCAGGGACTGAGCGCGCTGCCGCCGCCGGCGGCGGTCGGCGTGGCCGCCGTCGGCGGGCGCGGAGCCGTCGGTCCTGCGTGGAGTAGGCCGGGGCCTGAGAGCCGCCGTCCGGGCCTGGGGGCTTCGCCCCGTGCCGGGCGGTGCGGGGCTGTCGTCCGTGGCCGGGTGCCGTGGGGCCGTCGTCGGGAGCGGTGGGCCGTCGTCCGGGTGGCGTAGGGCCGTCGTCCGGTGGCCGAGAGTCCTCTGTTGCGGACGGGCGCCGGGCGGGAGCCCGGGAGCGCCGCCGGCCGGGGACGGGCGGGGCGCGGGAAGGCCGTAGACTGGTGGGCTGTTGTCGGCCGCCGGTGTGCGGCCGGTCCCTCTCTTCCTCTTCGATCGGGAGTCACCCCACCATGCAGGCAGAACCGACCACGTCTCTGGTGGGCGAGGAGTACGAAGTCGAGATCGGCCCCGTCGCCCACGGCGGCCACTGCATCGCCCGCACGTCCGAGGGGCAGGTGCTGTTCGTCCGGCACGCGCTGCCGGGCGAGCGGGTGGTGGCCCGGGTGACGGAGGGCGAGCAGGGCGCCCGCTTCCTGCGCGCCGACGCGGTGGAGATCCTCCAGGCGTCCAAGGACCGCATCGAGGCGCCCTGCCCCTTCGCCGGCCCCGGCCGCTGCGGAGGCTGCGACTGGCAGCACGCCAAGCCGGGCGCCCAGCGCCGCCTCAAGGCCGACGTCATCGCCGAGCAGCTCAAGCGGCTGGCGGGCCTCACACCCGAGGAGGCGGGCTGGGACGGCACGGTGGTCCCGGCCGAGGGCGACAAGCTCCCCGCCGGACAGGTCCCGCAGTGGCGCACCCGCGTCCAGTACGCCGTCGACGCCGAGGGGCACGCGGGTCTGCGCCGGCACCGCTCGCACGACGTCGAGCGCATCGACCACTGCATGATCGCGGCGGCGGGCGTGAGCGAGCTGGGCATCGAGCAGCGGGACTGGACCGGCATGGAGTCGGTCGAGGCGATCGCGGCGACCGGCTCGCAGGACCGGCAGGTGGTGCTGACGCCGAGGCCGGGCGCGCGGCTGCCGCTGGTCGAACTGGACAAGCCGGTGTCGGTGCTCCGGGTCGACGAGAACTCCGGCGGCGTGCACCGCGTCCACGGCCGCCCCTTCGTCCGCGAACGCGCGGACGGCCGGACGTACCGGGTCGGTGCCGGCGGCTTCTGGCAGGTCCACCCCAAGGCCGCGGACACCCTCGTCACGGCGGTCATGCAGGGCCTGCTGCCCCGCAAGGGCGAGACGGCCCTCGACCTGTACTGCGGTGTCGGCCTCTTCGCCGGCGCGCTCGCCGACCGCCTCGGCGAGAAGGGCGCGGTCCTCGGCATCGAGTCCGGCAAGCGGGCCGTGGAGGACGCGCGGCACAACCTGGCCGACTTCCCGCGGGTCCGCATCGAACACGGCAAGGTCGAGTCGGTCCTGCCCCGCACAGGCATCACGGAGGTCGACCTCATCGTCCTCGACCCCCCGAGGGCGGGCGCCGGCCGCAGGACCGTCGCCCACCTCGCCTCCCTCGGCGCCCGCCGCATCGCCTACGTGGCCTGCGATCCCGCCGCGCTGGCCCGAGACCTGGGGTACTTCCGGGAGGGCGGATACCGGGTGCGGACGCTGCGGGCGTTCGACCTGTTCCCGATGACCCACCACGTGGAGTGCGTGGCGATCCTTGAACCGGCCGCGAAGGGCTCCTGACCTGCGGTTTTGTGTGTGCGCATTATGTGCGGTGTGGGCGTTACGGGCGATATCTTGACGCTCAAATGACGCTCATTTGACGCTCGTTCTGATGGGGTGTCAGGCACCTTGTCGGACAGGTCAGACCCGGTCGAGGTGACGAGCATCCATGGGGCGCCGAGAGCAGGCGACGCTGAGCGCAGACCTACTGAGTCGGGCTGATCAGAGGTCCCGGAAGAGACCAGCCAGCGCTGCGACCTGCAGCGATTGCCCATCACGGGTCGCTAACCTGCAAAAATGGTCTTTTGGTTGTTTCACGCCCGTGCCCGTTGATGCAGCTGGAAGTCCCAGAAATGGCCCAGGGGACTCCCACGGTCCGCGGCCACTCTTTCGGCTCTATGCAGCTTGTGCAGGCGCCACGCGATGCCGATCAGCCGTAATCACCAGAGCCGGAGCTCTCCTTCGGTTCTCCCGCGCGCCCACGGGCCGCTCTCCTGCCCCTGGCGGACCGCGCGGCCCGCCACCTCATGCTGCGAGTCACACGGAAAGATCCGTGTCGAGTGAACCCTCCCCGGTCCCGCGCCCGGCGGCATACGCTGGCCAGCCAGTGCCGCCGTGATCACCGGGAGCCCCAGGAGACGCGGCGGAGGAAGGACAGCAGGACCGGGGGCAGGCCGCCGCCCGTACGCAAGCACCGGGACAGCGCACCGACGCCACCCGGGAGAGCGCGTGCTGTGGCCGGGCAGGGCCGCGTCACCCGGCAGGGGGAGGGCCACGAACCGCTGGGTCGGCATCGTGTCGCTGCGCGAGACCGCGCCGCCGACACCCGTGCACCGCATCGCGCTCGCCATCGACGCCGCGCGGAACCGGACGTCGTACCAACTGGCCGACCAGACGGTGCCGTACGCGCGGATGCGGTCGGCGCTGCGCACGCTCGGTCAGGAGCACGCGCGCCACCATGAGTGGGAGCGGTACGCGTACTGCATCGACCTGGCCGGCGACTTCTTCGACGGCGGCCACCCCCAACGGGACTGCCCTCCTGGCTCACCAACGAACTCCAGAATCTCCTGGACGGCAGGTCCGGCACACCGCCGACCGGCGGGCGGAGGGTGCAGGAGACCCCTCGGCGCACTGTCTCGCGTCCTGCCCACCAGCGCCCGACGTCCACGCGCGTGGGCCGGACCACACCGCCCGAAGTCACCCGCCCGGCCCGGCCCGCGCGGTCAGCCCCGCCCGCGGCCGGGCAGCGTTCGTCGCCCGAGCCGGTCCAGCCTTACTCCCGCGCCGAACGGCGACTCGACGTCCACGACGTCACGTACCCGGCGCTGTGCGAGCCGCCCGTGTCGCTGGTGGGCACTTACGGGCGCCGACGCCGAGTTCACCGCCTGGCTCGGCCTGGCCGCCGAACACCGCAGTCACCTCTACGAAGCCACTACGCCGACCAGGTCTCACCGCACGTGCTCGGCCTGCTCGACCGGCTCGGCGCCACCGCGCTCGACGTGATCCTGCTCGACGCTTACGTGCGGCGGGCGACCGCTCGGAAGGCGGGCGAACAGTCGAGCGAACACGCCCGTCGACGCGCCGCCGCCGACCTCGCGCTCGGCGCCTGGGCGACCAAGCAGGGCCTGGTGCGCATGGGCGCGGGGGAGGCGCAGCAACCCGCCAGATCCGTCTTCGAAGGGGTGGCCCGGCGGATCGTCGGCGTGCTCAGCCTCTGTGGTGAGCACGAGATCGCCCGGAGGTTGGTCTCCTCCGTGTGGGCCGACCTCGACCGCCCGTCCGTGGAGACGGGAGCCGATCCCGTCACCCTGGCGCAAACGGCCTTCCACAAGAAAGGACTGACCTACGACTACAACGAGGAGGGCCCGGACCACCGCAAGATCTTCCGCGCCACCGTCCGCACCGGAACCGGCCGCACGGCGGAAGGCGCCGGTCAGTCCAAGAAGGCGGCGCGGGCAGCGGCGGCACGAGCACTGCTCGACGCATACCCGCAGGTGGCCAGGGCGGCGGGCGCCGAGCGGAAGGCGGCACCCGCGACCCTGCCAGCAGCGTCGCCGCTGCCGTACGCGCAGCCGGGCAACCGGCACAGAGACGCCGTGAGCGACCTGGCGGCCATGTTCGAACTCGGCCATAGCGCGGACGGGCTCCTCGCCCAGGCCCTCACCCATGCCTCCTGGGTCCACGAGAACCAGTCGGCGGTTACCGCCGCCCGCCAGCGCGACAACCACCTCCTCGCCCACCACGGCTCGCACGTGGTGAACCACCTCGCCGCCCACGTCCGCGTCCGCCAGGCCCTCGCGCACGGCCTCACCCCCAACGAGGACGAGGCACGCATCCTCACCACTTCTGACGACGACACATCCCGGCTCGGTGCGACCCTCCAGCTCGCGGAAGGGCTGCTGACGAGCCGCGGTGAGAGCGGACAGAGCCGCACAGCGTGTCGGACGCCACCCAGGCGGTCGTTGCCGCGGCCTGGCGCATCCACGGGCCTCGGCTGCTTAGGCGCCGGCCCGCCATCCTCGACGACTGGAGAGCGAGAGCGTCGCTGGCCTGTGACCTTCTGGCATCAACAGCACGCCCTCGCTGAGGGGTGGCAATGCCTCTTCCTGCTCAACAGGCCAGCTGAACCGATGCGTCGGCTCCTTTCGCATCCCACTCTCAAGGACTCACCATGCCTGCCCGTCTGCTGTCCATTCCCGCTGTCGCCGCCGCCTTGGACGTCGATCGCCGCACTGTCTACCGCTTCATTGCGGCCGGGGAACTTCCGGTCGTCGACCTGCGCACCGGAACGGGCCGCTCGCGCGTCCGTGTCCCCGCATCCGGCTTGGAGGAGTTCATTACCAGCAGATCAGTCCCTTCCCCGCGCGCCCGCCGCTGACCTTCGCTGTCAGCCTGGTCCTCACCGTCCCTGGAACAAAGGAGTAGTGCCGCGTACCTGCGCAAGTTGAAGTCCGGCAAGTGGCAGGCGACCGTACGCAACCGGGCAGGAGACCGGTTCAGTGAGTCATTCCCTCTCAAGGCTCAGGCGCAAGCTTGGGGCATCGAGATGGAAACCCAGTTCGCCCGCGGAGGCATGCGCGATCCGAGGGCCGGCGAAATGGCGTTCCGTGAGTGGCACGACCGTTGGTGGAGCGCCCGCGTGGTCGAGCGCCACACCATGCGAGGCGACGCTTCCTGCATCAAGAACCACGTCATGCCCTACTGGGCGGACTGGGAGATGCACGCCATCACCCGAATGGACATCCAGAGCTGGATCCGCTCCCTGGTCGAAAAGGGCGCGGGTGCTGCCGCGATCAAGCGGGCCTACAACCTGACGTCCTCGATCATGGGCGCGGCCGTCGACGACGACGTGATCACGGTGAGTCCTTGCCGCAGCATCGACCTGCTCAAGATCGCAGTTCAACCGCCGCAGTGGTTCACACTCGATCAAGCGCAGAGCGTCCTGGACGAACTGCCGTCCCCCTGGCGGACGATGTGCCTGCTCGGCTTCTACACTGGGCTGCGCTGGGGTGGTTCGTGGTGGAGGTCGACACTAAGAGCGGCATCAAGAAGTACCCGAAGAGTTCCAAGAGCCGCCGGGAAGTTCCGCTGCCATCCCATGTCCTGGAGGCACTTGAGCGCCACATCTACGGGCTAGACCGTGACGCGGTGGTATTTACCACCATCACCAAGGGCAGGGCCGGACGACTTCTTGATGACGGCAACTGGCGGAGGCAGACCTGGTGGCCGGCTGTAGAAGGCGCCTACTACTTTGACGGCGACGGTGAGCAGCAGCTCGTCCCGGACTACCCGCCGCACTCCATGCGTCACACCTGCGCCTCGTGGCTGGTGCAGCAGGGAGTCTCGCTCTACGAGGTCCAGCACCTCCTCGGCCATGAAAGCTTCCAGACCACGCAGCGCTACGCCCACCTGCCGCCGGACGCTCACAAGGCAGTCCTGGGAGCGAATGGAAGCCCCGCCTCACTGTAGCTGCATGAACGTTCCTCCACCCCTGTCCGTGCAGGACGGGGGTGGAGGCGTTTGAAAGCAGGCCACGCCCGCCTCACGGCGTGCTGCAAATGCCGCTGGTGAGCGGAAAGTTCCCGATGCCGGGCTACGCGCGTGGTCATCTATGCTCGCCCCCAGTTGGAATGATCAGTTCGCTTCAGGGGCGGGGAGCCGCATGGCCGATGAGATCAAGTATGAGTACAAGGTCGTGCAGACGGTTCGGGGCACCGACGGTTTGGTCATCTCGAAGATGCTGAAGGACGGCTGGGAGCTTGTGGAACAGCTCCCAGGCAGACTTCGCACCACCCTCAACTTTCGTCGGCCGAAGAGGCCACTACCGTGGCGTCTGATCGGGGCGGTGGCTGCCGTCCTCGTGGTTTTGGCCGCCATCATCGTCACTGGCGTTGCGCTCGGCGACGGAGGCGAGGAGAAGGGCGCGTCAGCCAGTTCGACGGCCGTCGGCGAAGAGCCTTCCGCTACCTTCCTCGCAGGTGGGCCGACTGCCGCAGGGGTGATCACGGAGCAAAACAATCACGAGTTCGCAGCGTTGTTGAAGGCGGACCCGTGCAGCGAAGCGAACGTGGACTTCGCAAGCAAGCACGAGGGGCAGACAATCGCCTTCGACGGGTCAATCAGGCACATGGCGTCCTATGGGGATGATCAGACCCGCTACGACTTCCTTCTCGGCCCAGGCGACAAGGGACCGCAGACGACGGACGGCCCAAACTTCAAGTACGAGGACGTCAACACCGGCGACCTGTGACTGGTCAGCAGGTCCCTGCCACCGTTGCAGTTGGCGACACGTTCCGCTTCGTCGCGAAGGTGATCGAGTTCAACACGGTCCAGTGCGTCTTCCGCCTCGCCCCGGTCTCGACGGAGGCCCGTTAGCCGAAATGGGAAGACTTCCCGTCATGGAGGGGCTGCGCGATGGAACGACGCCTTCATCGCCCCATCCGTTCCAATTTTTGCACACATCCAGCCCTGCCCGGCGGCTCGCCGACCACGTTCAACATCTACTCGGCAGCGGTCCGTTTCCCCAGCCCGGCGGGTGGACCGACATGGGTGCTGTTATCTGCGACGTCAGCTTCCAGCCCCGTGCAAGTACGAGAGGACTCTCCGACCGCGGCTCCTCCATCTGTGGGGCACGTTCAATGTGCTTCGGCCGGCGGCGGAGCGTATCGGCGAGGCCGAGGAGGTCAGCTGGGACCGCGGCGTCATCATCAACACGGCGCCCATCGTCGCGTTCGACGGGCAGTCCGGGCAGACCGCCTGCACCGCTTCCAGGGCGGCATCGTGGGCATGACCCTGCCGACCGCGCGCGACCTCGTGCCCCTGATGGTTCGTGTCGTCACCATCGCTCCAGGGCTCTTCCGGACCCCGTTGCTCGCCGGCGTTCCCGAGAAGGCTCTCGCCGCGCTCGGCGACCAGGCGGCCCATCCCGCGCGGTTCGGGCGTCCGGAGCAGTACGCGGATCCGGCCCTGCACCTCACGGAGAACGCTGCTCAACGGTAGAAACGATTCTCCTGGACGGCGCCGTCCGGAGGGGATCGACCCGATGGCAGGCGGGCAATGGCACGGACAGGGCCGGGGCGCGCCCGGTCCCCTCTCAGCAGCGCGGTGCCACCCGGGGCGGGACAGGGGCGGCCGGCGCCGCTCCCGGGGGTATGTGCAGGCGACCGGCCGCCATGACGAGTCGGACGGCACGCAGAGCCTGGACATCGTCGAACGGATCGCCGCCCACGACGAGGAGATCGGCGCGGTACCCGGGCGCGATCAGCCCGGTGTCGTGGCCGATGCCCACGGCGTGGGCGGCTCCGCACGTGGCCAGGTCGACGACCTCGGTGGCGGAGAAGCCGATGTGCTCGAAGAACTCGAGACTCGAAACGAAGTCGTCGAAGACGGCACCGGACACGCCCGCGTCCGTGCCGGCGATAAGGCGTACCCCCTGTTGGCTCATCCGGCGAAAGCCGATGAACATCTCTTCGGCCCGCTCGGCCCCGAAACGTTCGGCGAAGCCGCGCCAGTCGGGGCTGGCCGCCGGGCACACCCGAATACCCTTGGCCGCGATCTCGGCGACCAGGTCCTCCCGTAGGTCAAAGCCGTCCTTGGTGATCCAGGTGCAGTGCTCCAGCGTGTCCACACCGGCGGCCACCGCCGCGGCGATGCCCGCGGTGCCGTGGGCGTGAGCGGCGACGGGCAGCCCGGCCCGCTTCGCCTCCTCGACCACGACGAGCAGTTCCTCGGTGGTGAACTGGGCCTCCCAAATGGGGGGACCGCCTTTGGTGATGCCTCCACCGGTGGCCATCACCTTGATGACGTCCACGCCGCTCTCGGCGTTGCGGCGGGCCAAGTCCCGGATGGCGTTCTTCCCGTCGACCTCGCCGCCGAGGAACCAGCAGTGCCCACCTGGCCTGGTGAGGGGAGTGCCCGCGGCCAGGATGCGCGGCGCGGGGTCGGTGCCGGCCGCGAAGGCGTCGCGCAGTCGCAGCGTAAGCCCGTTGCGGTCACCCAGATCGCGCACCGTGGTGACGCCGGTGTTCAGCGCCCGCCTCGCCCTGTCGGCCATGCCGGGCAGCAGATCGGCGTCCTCCGCCTCGCCGAGCGTGGACACCGGGTCCCCTCCGGCGTCGAATGCCAGATGGACGTGGCAGTCGATCAGGCCGGGAAGCAGGGTGGCGTCCGGATGCGCGATGCGGGGAACGTCCTCGGACGCCCTGCGCTCGACCTCCGCGCGGGGCCCGACCTCGGCGATGGCGCCCTGCCGGACCAGGACCGCTCCGTCGACGACATGCCGGCCGAGGGGGCCGGTCGCCACCCGGCCCGCAGTGATAAGTGCGTCCATCAAAGGTCACCTCGTGTTGTGCGCGAGCGTCCGCGGGGCGGCTTTCAGAGCGTCGGAGAGTGCCGTGAGCTGACGCAGGTCGTCCTCGAAGTCGTCACTGCCGGGCAGGACCACCGGGACCGCCTGGGAGGGCGCGGGGTCACCGGCGGCGTACGCGCTCAGGGCCGCACGCAGATGCCGTGCGGCCACGTCGAGTCCGATCTCGTCCAAGGGCTCCTGCTCCGCCGCCAGTTGCGCGATGTACGGGCTCACCCGCACCAGGCCGTCCCGGCACTCGATGACGCGCCGGTAGCAGCGGCGGTGCACCCCGGTGAGCCGCAGGGCGTCGCGCCAGGTGTCGGTCGGCGGCTTGCCGAGGGAATCCTCGGGAAACGTCTGGTGCAGTGCGGTCCACAGCGGAGTCAGGCGGTGGTAGGTGCGGTAGCGGTGGTACCACAGGCGCGCGCTCGCCCACCTGACCGCAATCGGCGGGTAGATCAGCCCCAGGACGAAGAGGGGGATCGCCAGGTCGAGCACGAGCTTGGCGCCCATGAGTACGGGTGAAGGAACCTCACTGCCGAGCCGGCGGACCACGGTGAGCGCGGCGCGGACGGAACCGGCCACCACCATGCCCGCCAGTGCGACGGCCACGATCCGCAGACCTGTGGCCAACGGGCCGGTGGCCGAGCGCAGGTGGCGCACCGTCCACCACAGGCTCATGGTGAGCGCGTAGACGAGGTAGAGCCCGGCCGCCAGGTAGAAGACGAAGACTCCGGTCAGATGCATGTTCGCCGTGGCGTACACATGGCCGCGTTCGCCCCGCGGCGTCGCCACCGTCGCCAGAGTGATGGCGACGACGGTGACTCCCAGCGGGATCAGTTCCCGCCGGGCGCGTCTGCTTCCGGTGCCGTGGTCCGCCGCGGACTGGAGGAAGAACCAGCTCAGGCAGTAGAGAGCGAGGAGCAGGAAGACGTTCTGGAGCAGCTTGGCGGTTCCGGTGCCGATGAGCGCGTCGAGCCATCGCCTGCCGCCCTTCGTGCCCAAGGGGAAGGACAGGGACGCGCAGACGATACACAGGGTCAATGCGTGGAGCATCTTGTCGGAGGGGGCTTTGACGAGCTGGCTGATCTTCCAGACCAGCGTCAGGCACAGGACAGCCCCGAGTACCAAGGACAGCACCGTCACATCCACCCTTGCCGGTCCACCAGGGCCGACTGCACGAGATCCGTCATGGGGTCCGCCGGCTTCCGCGGGCTGACGAGGTCGAGCACGGACGCCCACTCCAGGATGATGGTGGCGACGAGCTCGGCCTCGCGCTCACGTTCCTCGTCGTAGGACGTGCGCTGCAGCGCGCTGATGATGGCCTTCTGAGAGATGTCGGGCAGCATGCTCTGCCAGAAATACTGGTCCGACGCACCACTTTGGTGGCCGGCCAGGATGTGGCCCACTTCGTGCAGGACGATGTGGTTTTGGTGGGCTTTGCTCGTCTCGCTCTGGAAGAAGATGTAGTCGGCCTTCTTCGTGGCGATCCAGAGGCCGAACGGGCCGGGGATCGGCAGCGAGTAGGGCATCAGATGAATGGGTCGGCCACGGTGTTCCCCCAGCAGTCGGCAGAGGCCATGCACCTGCAAGGGCGGCTGGATGCCCAGGGCGCGGAGGGTGCGCTTGCAGTGCCGTCGTAATTCTCGCTCTTTCAAGGAACCTCTCCGCCGGCGTACCCGCGTCCTGTCTGTGTTCACCGTGAAGTGAACATCTGGCGGCGCGCGGCATACCAGCAGCAATCTGGCCATTCACTCCTGAGCGTCGAGACGCTCGGCCTGTTCCAGCCGGTAGACGATGTCGAGGAGGTCCATGACCTGTTTGCGGTGCTCCGGGGAGAGCTGCCCCGCCCGCATCGCCATCAGCCTGACGTCATCGTCGTGGGACGCCTGTTGCAGCCGAGCCTGCTCCGCGGCGAGGAGCTCCAGCTGGGACGTGATGCGAGCGGTCGTCTGATCCTCGAAGAAGTAGGCGGCGGGCACGCCGAAGAAGTCGGCCAGCGCCTCGAGATGCTTGAGGCTGGGGTTGGTCTTCTTGCCCTTGCGTAGCTGCCAGATGTAGCTCTGGGAGATGGAGACGCCGGTCTCCCGGATGGACGCAGCGACCCGCTCGTTGCTGTACTCGTGGCTCGCGTCGGGGCGGACAGTCGCGAAGAGTTGGTTGAGCTTGTCGGCGAGGCTACGGCTCGGAAGCTGTGACATGGCACCCACTCCGCCGCAACTGCGGCTTCCACCCTGATGAATTCGTGTGCCTGGGAGTGTCCTCATAAAGGTCGGAGCCCGTCAACTCCACGGAGGTAGATGGGTCAGCCATGCCCTGCGCCACGGCGTGCGCCGAGCGCCGGCCTGCCCGGTCGTCGTGACACGAGGGTCCCTGCGCGGTTGCCGCCGTGGGAACGCCGCAACCGCGCCATGGAACCCGAGGTCGGTCTCCCCGGGCGGGGGCGAGCGGAGGCCGGACGGCAGCGGTGATTCCTGTGCCGCCGTTCCATGTGACGCCTCAACCGGTCTCTAAAAAGTCCAGTTGGAGCAGGTCATGGTGGGGCAGGGTGCCGCAGCGTTCGGATCTTAGACTGCGGTGAAGGCTGTTGACATCGATATCTGGTACGTGAGTTGATGCTGGGGCATCGCACGAATCATGCCTCCGGTCGCGACTGACTCATCGCGACGGTGCGAGGCAGGGCCTGTGCCACGGGGGAAGGCGCCTGGTGGCTCGTCTCCTGGTGTGCCGGGCCCTGGGGGAACGGCGTGAGAGGGAAGGTGCGAATGACATCGACACTGGGGCAGACCGAGGCCAAGGCGGAACACCTTCGACGTACCGGTAAGAAAGCGCCACCTGCGTTACGCACGGACGGGGCGCCGAGTCCCTGTCGTGACTCCTCGCCCTTCACGCACCAGGGGAACTCGCCGAACGCGGAAGTGCCGGTATACGTTCAAATAAAGAACAGACTGCGGTGGGAAATACTGACCGGTGCGTACGCGGAAGGGAGTCATCTTCCATCGGCGGGTGAGCTGGGGAACACCTACGGAGCGAACAAGAACACGATACTTCGGGCCCTGCGCATGCTGCGCAGCGAGGGAATAATTGATTTCGGCCGGGGGCGAGGAGCGGTCGTCACCCGCTCGGCGCGACCCGTAGGTCTCGCCGATATCTCCGAACAGCTCCAAGCGGTGGTCAACCTTGCGGACGCCTCGGGCATACCCCGCTCAATGATCATCTCTGCCGTGCAGCGCATACCGCGGGCGGCGTCCGCGCGCGCCGTGGTGGGCCACGGTGCCCGCGCCGCCCTCACCTGACCTCGGGGCGGCTCGACCGTAACTCCGGGGTGCGTGGCGCCGTATGTCTCCGGTGCCAACGCGGTCGGCGATCCGTACCAGTCCCTCTCGATGCCCGTCGGGTGCCGGCGACCAGTTGGTCAAGCGTCTGCGCGAGGCGCACGTACTTCGGTGGCTCCACTTCATACGCCATGAACGCCGCCCGTCGAGATTGGCCAAGTCAACTGGTCAACCAGC